>NZ_JBFAWW010000014.1:0-212835 GCF_040680495.1 Streptomyces sp. NPDC052036
GGCGGCTGGGAGGTGCCCCCAGGCACGGCACCTCGCCGCGTTGTCGGGGCCGTCCGCGTACGCCCAGTACGCGGACGACCCTCCGCCTTGCGATGCACCGCACCAGACGCCGCGGGCCCCGCCCTTCGGGCGGACGACGCTACTTTCGAAACACGCCCTAGCGGGCCGCCTCCTTGGAGACCAGCGCGACGGCCTCCTCCACGTCGTCCGTCAGATGGAACAGCAGCAGGTCCTTCTCGGTGGCCTTGCCCTGGGCGATCAGGGTGTGCTTCAGCCAGTCCACCAGGCCGCCCCAGTACGACGTGTCGTAGAGGACGATCGGGAAGCGGGTCACCTTCTGGGTCTGGACCAGGGTGAGGGCCTCGAAGAACTCGTCCAGGGTGCCGAGGCCGCCGGGCAGGACCACGAAGCCCTGCGCGTACTTCACGAACATCATCTTCCGGACGAAGAAGTAGCGGAAGTTCAGGCCGATGTCGACGTACGGGTTCAACCCCTGCTCGAAGGGCAGCTCGATGCCGAGGCCGACCGAGATCCCCTTCGCCTCGCAGGCGCCCTTGTTCGCCGCCTCCATCGCGCCCGGGCCACCGCCCGTGATCACCGCCCAGCCGGCCTCCACCAGGCCGCGTCCGAGCCGCACGCCCGCCTCGTACTCCGGCGAGGCCACCGGCGTCCGCGCGGAGCCGAACACACTGATGGCGGGAGGGAGTTCGGCCAGTGTGCCGAAACCTTCGATGAACTCCGACTGGATGCGCAGCACACGCCACGGGTCCGTGTGGACCCAGTCCGAAGGGCCGCCCGCGTCCAGCAGCCGCTGGTCCGTGGTGCTCTTCGTGACCTGCTCCCGCCTGCGCAGCACGGGACCGAGCCGCTGCTCGTCCGGCGGCACCTTCTTGCCCTCGGGGTTGCCAGTGGGCATCTGCGCTCCCTCCGCATCGGGGCCTTTCCCGTCACCGGTCTCTCCCCCCGGCTCGGGCGGGGCCGGAGCCGGGGGGAGACCGACGGGTCGGGGAAAGTCGTTCCACCCCAGCGTAGATCCACGCAGGTTACGGAGGGGGGACGTGTGCATGTCCGCCGTGGGCCGCGGTGCCGCACGGGCGCCGTCGGTCAGGACGTCAGCCAGGCCCGCAGCCGCTCCTCCCCGGCAAGGATCTTCGCGGTCTCGACGCGTTCGTCCCGCTTGTGCGCCAGGTGCGGGTTGCCGGGGCCGTAGTTGACCGCCGGGACGCCGAGCGCGCTGAAACGGGAGACGTCCGTCCAGCCGTACTTGGGCTGGGGGGTGCCGCCGACCGCCTCGATGAACGCCGCGGCGGCCGGGTGCGTGAGGCCGGGGAGCGCGCCGCCGCTGTGGTCGGTCACGACGAACTCGGCCACCCCGCAGTCCGCGAACACCTCGCGGACATGCGCGATCGCCTCCTCCTCGCTGCGGTCCGGCGCATAGCGGAAGTTGACCGTGACCACGCACTCGTCCGGGATGACGTTCCCGGCCACGCCGCCCGAGATCCCCACCGCGTTCAGGCCCTCGCGGTACTCCAGGCCGTCGATCACCGGGTAGCGCGGCTCGTACGCGGCCAGCCGGGCCAGGATCGGGGCCGCCGAGTGGATCGCGTTGGACCCCATCCAGCCGCGCGCCGAGTGCGCGCGCTCACCCTTCGTCTTCAGCTGGACCCGCAGCGTGCCCTGGCAGCCGCCCTCGACCTGGCCGTCGGAGGGTTCCAGCAGCACCGCGAAGTCGCCCTCCAGCCACTCCGGATGGGCCTCGGACACATGCTTCAGTCCGTTGAGGTGTGCCTCGACCTCTTCGTTGTCGTAGAAGACGAACGTGAGGTCCCGGTTCGGCTCGGGGACGGTCGCCGCGATGCGCAGCTGGACCGCGACGCCCGACTTCATGTCACAGGTGCCGCAGCCCCACAGCACACCGTTCTCGTCCAGCCGGGAGGGCACGTTGTCGGCGATGGGGACCGTGTCGATGTGGCCCGCCAGGACGACCCGCTCCGGGCGTCCCAGCCGGGTCCGGGCCACCACGTTGTTGCCGTACCGGTCGACCGTCAGATGCGGCAGGGAGCGCAGTGCCGTCTCGATGGCGTCCGCGAGGGGCTTCTCGGTTCCGCTCACGGAGGGGAAGTCGACGAGCCGCGCGGTGAGCTGAGCGGCGTCCAGCGTGAGGTCAAGCGGGGTATCGGCCATGGAACCGACCCTATAGCGCGCACCCGGACCCCCGGTTGTCCACAACCCCGGGCAAGGCTCTGGAACACCTCCAGTACCTTGTACGCGTGCCAGAGCCGTCCCCCAAACCCAAGCGCCGTGGCCGCCTTCTCCGTTTCGGGGCGGCCCTCGTGGTCCTGTTCTCCGTCGCGGGCTATCTCGCCGTCCAGTACCTCACGGGCCCGGCAGCACCCAGCTGCAAGGTGATCTCCGGCAAGGGCGACGGGGCGTCGTACTCGTTCACCCCCGAGCAGGCGGTCAACGCGGCGACGATCTCCGCCGTGGGCACCACGCGTGGCCTGCCCGAGCGCGCGGTGACCATCGCGCTCGCGACCTCGATCCAAGAGTCCGGTCTGCACAACATCGAGCACGGCGACCGGGATTCGCTCGGTCTGTTCCAGCAGCGCCCGTCGCAGGGCTGGGGCACCGAGAAGCAGATCATGGACCCGACGTACGCGGCGACCGTGTTCTACGACCACCTCGCCAAGGTGCCGGACTACGCCCACCTGCCGCTGACCGTGGCCGCGCAGCGCGTGCAGCGCAGCGGCTATCCGGAGGCGTACGCGAAGCACGAACCGGACGCCACGCTGCTCGCCGCCGCGCTGACCGGGCGGTCGGCGGCCACGCTGACCTGCCAGGGGCGCCCGGCCCCGGCGACCACCGGCGGCGCCGACGCGGTACGGTCCGCGCTGGTGCGGGACTTCGGGCGCGATGTGCTCCAGACGGCCGGCGCGGAGGTGGCCACCGGGACCTCGTCCTCGTCCCGCACGGACACCGACCCGGCCGCATCCACGTCCACGGCCGCGCCCACCGACCCGTCCACGGCGAAGCCGGCCGCCGAGTCCGACGCGCTGACGATCCCGGTGCCCCGGAAGTCCACCGCCTCGGGCACCGCCCGCCAGCGCGGCTGGGAACTGGCGCACTGGGCCGTGGCCAACTCGTCGGCGCTGCACATCGCGCGCGTCTCCTTCGAGGGCCGGGAGTGGTCGCGCGGCGGCTTCGCGAACGAGTGGCGGACGACCACCGGGGGCTCGGCCGCCCATGGCTCGGCCGGCCAAGTCCGGATCGTCACCGGCGAGTAGACCGGCCGACCGTACGAGTCCTCACTCCTCCGGGTCATACGCGGCGCGCCTCGTCGACGGGGCGCGCCGCTCTTCGCTCCGGCGCCGCCGAGGGTGCCGAACTCCTTGGGAACACAGGGAAGTAAGGATTCGGCGGGCCGTCAACTCGGTTGCCGTTTGCCCGATTTCCTCCCCACCCGATAATGCGACACATTACCAACTCTTTGCGCCTGCGCACCGCAACCTTCGGGGGTTTCGAGCGGTAGTCACTGCGTCCGAGCGCGGAACGATCAACTTCCGGGTGCGGTCGGACACTTCACCGTTCTCTTCCGTCTAAGGAGCATCATGTCCCTCCCCCTGACCCGCCGGATCGCCCGTGCCGCGCTGCTCATCGCGGCGGGAGCGGCGCCCGTGGTCGGTGCGGCCGGCTCCGCCAGCGCGGCGACGGCCGGCCTGCCGGCCACCCCCGACCTCGGCGGGCTGACCGCCCTGGACCACGCGCAGGTCGGCCCCACCCTCGACGGTGCGACCCAGAAGGTCGACGGTGCGGCCCAGAAGGTCACCGGGCTCGCGGGTGACGCCGGCGGCCAGGTGGTGAAGACCGGCGGCCAGGCGGTGCCGACGGCGGCCGGAACCGTGGGGGCGGCCGGCAAGAAGGCCACGCCGGTCGCGCAGAAGGTCGCCGGGGACGCGGCCGGTCAGGCCGGCGGACTGCTCGGCGAGACCGCCCGGAGCGGGCTGCCGGGGCAGCAGCTCCCGGTGCAGCAGCTCCCGATGCAGGGGCTGCCGCTGCACGGCTGAGCCTCGGCCTCGTACGCCGGAGGGGTCCAGGGAGCTGTTCCCTGGACCCCTCCGCGCGTGTGATCACGGAACCGTGACGCTCACGCCAGCCGCCGCACCGCCGCCTCGATCCGTTCGTCGGTCGCCGTCAGGGCGACCCGTACGAACCTCTCGCCCGCCGGGCCGTAGAAGTCGCCCGGTGCGACCAGGACGCCCAGACCGGCCAGGTGGGAGACCGTCTCCCAGCAGGACTCGTCCCGAGTCGCCCACAGATACAGGCTCGCCTCGCTGTGCTCGATCCGGAACCCGTGTCCGAGAAGGGCCTCGCGCAGGGCCGTGCGCCGGGCCGCGTAGCGCTCGCGCTGCTCGCGGACGTGCGTGTCGTCGCCCAGCGCCGCCACCACCGCCGCCTGCGTCGGCGCGGAGGTCATCATGCCGCCGTGCTTGCGGATCTCCAGGAGCGGGCCGAGCACCGCCGGGTCGCCCGCGAGGAAGGCCGCCCGGTAGCCCGCCAGGTTCGACCGCTTCGACAGGGAGTGGACGGCGACGATGCCCTCGTACGAGCCGCCGCACACATCCGGGTGGAGCACCGAGACGGGGTCGGCCTCCCAGCCCAGCTCCAGATAGCACTCGTCGGAGAAGACCAGGACGCCGTGTTCCCGCGCCCAGGCGACGATCCGGGTCAGCTCCTCCTTGCCCAGCACCTTGCCCGTGGGGTTGGAGGGGGAATTGAGCCACAGGAGCTTCAGGTTCGCCGGGTCCAGCTCGGTCGGGTCGTCGTAGACCACGTGCTCCGCGCGGGCCAGACGGGCGCCGACCTCGTAGGTCGGGTAGGCCAGGCGGGGGTAGGCGACCGTGTCGCCGGGGCCGAGGCCCAGCTGCGTCGGGAGCCAGGCGACCAGTTCCTTGGAGCCGACGATGGGCAGGACGTGCCGGTGGGTCACCCCGCGGGCGCCGAGGCGGCGCTCCGCCCAGCCCGTGATCGCGTCGCGCAGTTCGGGCGTGCCCCACACGGTCGGATACCCCGGGGAGTCCGCCGCCGCGACGAGCGCCTTCTGGATCAGCTCGGGGACCGGGTCGACGGGGGTGCCGACGGACAGGTCGACGATCCCTCCCGGGTGCGCGGCGGCCGTCTTCTTGTACGGCTCGAGCTTGTCCCAGGGGAAGGTCGGAAGGCGGTCGGTGACTGCGGACAACGGGATCGGCTCACTTTCTGGGACGACGGGCGCCCTCTACGAGGGTAGGGCCGCCAAAACGGCTCGGTCCCGTACGGCGCCGGTGAGCGCCGTACGGGACCGAGACGGCACGGTTGTGCTGTCGCTTACTGGTTCATCGGGGGCAGCGCCGCGATGAAGGGGTGGTCGCGCTCGATCAGCCCCAGCTTGCTGGCGCCACCGGGCGAGCCGAGCTCGTCGAAGAACTCGACGTTCGCCTTGTAGTAGTCCTTCCACTCCTCGGGAGTGTCATCCTCGTAGAAGATGGCCTCGACCGGGCAGACCGGCTCGCAGGCTCCGCAGTCGACGCATTCGTCCGGGTGGATGTACAAGGACCGCTGGCCCTCGTAGATGCAGTCGACCGGGCACTCCTCGATGCACGCCTTGTCCTTGACGTCGACACAAGGCTCTGCGATGACGTAGGTCACGCTGTCGTTCCTCCTCGGTAGGGCGCTGGCGGGCCTCCACAGGCTCCGCCGCCTGGCGCGCGGGAGCGCGGCGTCGTCGATGCCCGCCCCTAGTATCTCCGTTCTTGGGCATGATCCGAACAGGAGGGGTGAACTGACCTGTGGAAATCTCTGCGGGCGGCCGGCTGGAGATCCGAATCACCGCTGCTGACGTGGGAAAACGCGTCTCAGTACGGCGGTGGAGCGAACATGCCGCCGAGGGTGAGAGGTTCACCGACACGGTCGGGGTTCTCACATCATGGGACAACGGTGTGCTAGAGATCATGCGCCGTGACGGCGAGCAGGTCCGGATCGCGGAATCCTCGCTGGTCGCGGGCAAGGTGGCGCCCGCGGCGCCCGCCCGTCGGCGGGGTCCCGCCGCGTCCTGGCAGGAGCTCGCGCGGATCTCCGCGCGGGCCTGGCAGCCGGTGGAGCGGGAGCGGCTCGGGGAGTGGGAGCTGCGCGCCGCGGCCGGGTTCACGCGCCGCGCCAACTCGGTGCTGCCGCTGGGCGACCCCGGGCTGCCGCTGGACGAGGCGCTGACGGCCGTACGGCGCTGGTACGCGGCCCGTGGACTGCCTGCCTACGCACAGCTCGCGACCGGGGCCGAGGACGCCCAGGAACTGCTGTGCGCGGAGCTGGAGGCGCGCGGCTGGTCACGCGAGGTGACCGCCGAGCTGTGGACGGCCGCGCTGGCGCCGGTCGCGGACCGTGAGACGTCCGGGGTCCAGCTGTCCCGGGCGGCCGACGAGGCGTGGCTCGCCCGCTACCAGCGCAAGGGAATGAGCGAGGTGGCGCTGACGGTGCTCGGCGGCGGCTCCTCGGTGTGGTTCGCGACGGTGCCGGGCCCGAAGGGCGCTCCTCCGGCGGCCATCGGGCGGTGTGTGGTGGACGGTCGCTGGGCCGGTTTCGCGGCGGTGGAGGTCGATCCGGAGCAGCGCCGCCGGGGTCTGGCCACGGCGATCATGACCGCACTGGCCCGGCAGGCCCTCGACGAGGGCGCCTCGGCGGCCTGGCTCCAGGTGGAGACCGACAACGCGCAGGCGAGGGCGCTGTACGCACGTCTGGGCTTCGCGGCGCATCATGCGTATCACCACTACCGGGAGCCGGAGGGCTCCCGTGGTCCGGGCGCGGGCGGCCCGTCGGGCACCGGGACCGGTCCGGCGGCATGAGAGGTTTCGAGGCTGCCATGCAAGGTCCCTGTCCCCCGGACCCGGAGCGGGCCGCCGAGGTACGACGGCGGTTCGGCGAGGAGGCGCGCGCCGCGCGGCCCGATCTCGCGGCCCTGTGTCTGCTCGTGGGCGCGGCCGCCGACGGGGGCCTGGACGAGGCCGGGCTCGACGCGGCGCAGATGGAGCTGGACGGGCTCGCCGGGCAGCTGCCGTTCGCGCCGGGCGGGCCCCGGGCCTGGGCGCAGGCGCTGGCGGACCTCCTCGGCGGGCGCTACGGGTTCCACGGCTCGGCCGGTGACTACGAGCGGCTGGAGTCCTCGCTGCTGCACGAGGTGCTGCGACGGCGGCGAGGGCTGCCCATCCTGCTGTCGGTGGTGTGGATGGAAGTGGCCCGCAGGGCGGGTGCGCCGGTGTACGGGGTCGCGCTGCCGGGGCACTTCGTCGTGGGGTTCGGGCCGCAGGAGCAGCAGGTGCTGGCCGATCCCTTCGACGGGGGCCGATTGCTGAGCGAGGCCGACGCCGGACTGCTGGTGGCCGGCGCGACCGGGGCGTCGCTGGATCCCTCGATGCTGACGCCCGCGGATCCGCTCGACGTCGTGCTGCGGGTGCTGAACAACGTCCGCGCCTGGGCCGCCTCCCGGCCGGAGCGCACCGATGTCGCCCTGTGGGCGGTCGAGCTGTCCCTGCTGCTGCCGTCGCATCCGGCGCGGCTGCGCTACGAGCGGGCTCAGCTGCTCGTCCAGCGCGGGGACTTTCTGCTGGGGGCCGCGGAGCTGGAGGCGTACGCCGAGGTCGTGGCGGGCGTGGACGAGACGGCCGCCGAGCGGGTACGGGGGCAGGCGCGGGCGGCCCGGGCGCTGCTCAACTGAGCTGAGTGCTCACCAATGCCCCGACAGGAGAGGAGCACTAGAGCCAGCCCTTCTCGCGGGCGATCCGGACGGCCTCCGCCCTGTTGCGGACCGCCAGTTTCTGTATCGCCGTGGAGAGGTAGTTGCGGACCGTGCCTTGGGACAGATGCAGGGCCGCGGCGAGTTCCGCGTTGGTCGAGCCGTCCGCCGCCGCGCGCAGGACCTCGCGCTCGCGGTCGGTCAGCGGGTTGGCGCCGTCGGCCAGGGCGGCCGCCGCCAGCGTGGGGTCGATGACGCGCTCCCCGGCGAGCACCTTGCGCACCGCCTCGGCGAGTTGGGCCGCGGGGGCGTCCTTCACCAGGAAGGCGTCGGCGCCCGCCTCCATCGCGGACCGCAGATAGCCGGGGCGCCCGAAGGTGGTGAGGACGACCACCTTGAGGTCCGGCAGCTCCCGCCGCAGGACCGCCGCCGCCTCGATCCCGGTGGCGCCGGGCATCTCGATGTCCAGCAGCGCGACGTCCACCTCGTGGGCGTGGGCCGCCGCGGCCACCTCGTCGCCGCGGGCGACCTGGACGACGACCTCCATGTCCTCTTCCAGGCCGAGGAGGGCGGCCAGCGCCTCGCGGACCATCGACTGGTCCTCGGCGAGCAGGACCTTGATCGTGCGGCTCATGGCCCGGATCCTACGGCGGGGGCGGGGACCCGTGCGACCAGCCGGAACCCGTGCTTCTCGCGGCCCGCCCGGAGGGTGCCGCCGACCTTCTCCAGACGCTCGGTCAGGCCCGTCAGACCGTTGCCCGGGCCGTTGCCGGAGCCGCCCGAGCCGTCGTCCTCGACGGACAGTTCCAGCATCGGCCCGTCCAGGGTCTGCCGCCGGAGCACCTCCACCGTGCAGCGCGAGGCGCCGCTGTGCCGGACGACATTGGTGACCGCCTCGCGCAGCGCCCAGGCGAGGGCGGACTCGCTCTCCTCGGGGACGCCGGTGAGGTCGGCCCCCGCGGGGACGTCCGCGACGACCGTGGCCGCCGTGAGGGCGACCTGCGCGCCGGCGAGTTCGGCGGCCAGGCGCGGGCGGCGATAGCCGGTGACCGCCTCGCGCACGTCGACGAGGGCCTGACGGCTGACCCGCTCGATGTCGGCGACCTGCTGGGCCGCCTTGTCGGGATGGTCGGGGAGCATACGGCCGGCCAGCTCGCTCTTCAGGGTGATCAGGGAGAGGGAGTGGCCGAGCAGGTCGTGCAGATCGCGGGCCAGCCGCAGCCGCTCCTCGTTGGCCGCGAGCTGGGCGACGGTGGCCCGGGCCTTGCGCAACTCGATGGTCGTACGGACCAGTTGGACGACGCCGGTCATCGCGAAGCCGATGAGCAGCACCAGGATCACCAGGTCCTGGGCCTCCTGCTCGCCGACGCGCAGTCCGACCAGGAGCATCAGCCCGGCCGTCCCCGGGATCGCCCAGTAGGCCGCCCGCAGCGGGAGGGTCGCCCCGCAGGCCACGGAGACGTAGCAGTAGAGGCCGAGCCAGTGCCAGCCGAGCGTGAGGCACATCAGCGTCGCGAGCAGACCGAGGAAGACGACCAGAACGACCACGAGCCGCCTGGGCAGCGGTGTGCCCATGTTCCGGAAGACCAGTGTCAGATAGGCCCCGACGAAGACAGCCAGGCCCAGCCAGCCGCCCACGGTGCCCGCGGTGCCGTGGCTCCCGGAGGCCAGGTCGTGGACCGGCGCGCTGAGGAAGACGAGCCAGACGCCGATCCACAGCAACTTGCGCAGGAGCAGGTCACGCCCGGTGCGGGGCGGCTGTCCCAGGGGGATCGTCCGCTCCGCACGAACGGTCTCCGTCTGCGGGCACTCGGTCATCGTGCTCACGCCTTCAGCGTGTCCTTCCGGTACAGCCAGGCCGCGCCGCCCGCGAACAGGAGGAAGAAGGCGACGAGGATGGCGATGTCCTTGGTGTGCGGGGCGTGACTCTGTTCGATGGCCTGCCCCAGAGCAGCGTACGCGTGGGTGGGCAGCCACTTGGCGATGTCCTGCAACCAGGTGGGGAAGACCGCCGACGGCCACCACAGGCCGCCCAGGATCGACAGGCCGAAGTAGGTGATCATGGTGATCGGGCGGACCGCGTCCCCGCTGGCGAGGTAGCCGATGGCGACGCCGAGCGCGGCGAAGACCAGGCTGCCGGCCCAGATCGCGCCGGTGAGGGCGACCCACTGCCAGGCGTCGAGGCGGACGTGCTTCAGGGCGGCGGCGACCCCGAAGACGACGACGATGGACGGCAGGCTGACGACGGCGGCGCTGGCGGTCTTCGCCAGGACGTATCCGCGTCCCGGCAGGCTGGTCAGCCGCAGCTGCCGCACCCAGCCGTTCTCGCGCTCCTTGGCGATGCGCTCGCTGTTGCCCATGAGCACGGCGGTCAGGGCGCCGAAGGAGGCCATGGAGACCATCATGTACGTCGGCACGGTCAGTCCGCTGCCGGGGACCTTGGTGTCGGAGCCCCCGGAGGTGCTGGAGATGAGCAGGAACAGGGCCGCGGGGTAGAGCACCGAGAAGAAGAGGAACTTGCGGTTGCGCAGCGCGCGGGTCAGTTCCAGCTTGATCAGGGAGTTCACGACTGCTTGGCCTCCTCGGCCTCGGTGATGGCGACGAACGCCTGCTCGAGTCCGAGCCCGGCGACTTCGAGGTTGCGGGGGAAGACTCCGAGGCCGTACAGGGCGTGCACGGTGGCGTCGGCGTCGGTGGACTGGATCCGGACGGTCTGCCCGGAGCCGTTCGTGGACACCGTGAGCGAGGTCAGGAACGGCAGCGCGCGCAGCGCTGCCTCCTCGACCGGGTTCTGGAGGTCGAAGGAGACCCGGCGGGCGCCGGCCTTCGCCTTGATCTCGGCGGCGGTGCCGTCGGCGAGCAGCCGTCCGCGGTGCAGCACGAGCACCCGGTCCGCTATCGCGTCGGCCTCTTCCAGGTAGTGCGTGGCGAACAGGACCGCACGGCCCTGGTCGGCCTGCTCCCGCATGGTGGCCCAGAACGCCTGCCGGGCGGAGACGTCCATGCCGGTGGTGGGCTCGTCGAGCACGATCAGGTCGTTGGCCCCGGCGGTGGCGAGGGCGAAGCGGACGCGCTGGGCCTGGCCGCCGGAGAGCTTGTTGACCTTGCGGTCGGCGATCTGGTCGATGCCCGCGCGGGCGAGCACGTCGGTGACCTTGTACGGCTTCGGGTGCAGCGCGCAGGCGAGCTTGACCAGCTCGGCGACCGTGACCTCGTCCATCAGCCCGCCGCTCTGCAGCATGGCGCCCACCCGCCCGGCCACGATGGCCTCGCGGGGGCTGGTCCCGAACACCTGCACCGAGCCGCTGTCCGGGTGCTTGAGCCCGAGGAGCAGGTCCAGGGTGGTGGACTTGCCCGCGCCGTTCGGCCCGAGGAGGGCCACCGTCTCCCCCGGGTGCAGCCGGAGCGTCAGCCCGTCCACGGCCCGGACCTGCCCGTAGGCCTTGGTCACCTGGTCGAACCCGACCACCGATTCGGTGGCCGCCACTGTCGTCGTCATGCATTCATCGTGGCGGTGCGGGGGTGGCCCCGGGCAGTGCCGGGTGTCGTCAGTCCCGCATGACAGATGTCATGCCCGGCGGCATGACACGAGGGGGCGCCCGGTCAGGACCGGGCGCCCCCTCGTCGACGGCTGCTACGACTAGCTCGGGTTCGTGTCGAGCGTCGCGATGCGCGCCGCGGCGGTCTTGCCGAGCAGCGCCGGCCGCAGTGTGCCGATCACGTCCTCCACGGTGACCGGCGTCTTCTTGCCGGTGCCGCGGGCGATGAGGACGCCGTCGAAGGCGTGGCCGTACAGCTTCTGCAGGGCCGCCTTGTCGTAGGACTCGACGAGCTTGCCGTTGACGGCCTTCACCCCGAGGAACTTCCACAGCGAGTTCTGCGGGCTGAACGCGACGCCGTGCGTGGCGTCCGCGCGCACCATCACGTTGGCGGACATCGCCGGCTCGGCGAACGCCTTCATCATGCGGTCGACCTCGGCGTTGGGGACCGTGGGCTGCCGGGTGGTCGTGGGCACCCGCACCGGCGTGCTGGTGTCGGTCTCCACCTGGGTGCGGTAGGCCTGCACGACGGCCTGGGTCGAACCGGCGACGTCGATGCCCTTGCCCGCCTTGCCGTACACGGCGACGGCCTTGCCGGACTCGAACTTGATCGTGCCCTCGGTCATCGAGCCGGCGCCGCCCGCGGCGTTCTCCAGCGCGGCCTGGAGCTTCTCCTCGTCGACGGGCATGACGGGTTCGATGACGCGCTGCTGCCCGAAGAGGGAGCCGATCACGGACACCGGGTTGTAGTCGCTCCCCGCGGCGGCGGCGACGGTGGCCTTGCTGTCGAGCTGAAGGCCCGCCTGGTCGGGCCGCAGGGCGACCGTCTTGCCGTCGACCGACAGCTGAAGCGGCTTGTTCATACGGCTGCCGAGCGCGGAGTCCAGCTTCTGGGTCGCCTCGTCGCGGGTGCCGCCGCCGATGTCGACGCCGAGCACGGTGGTGCCCTTGGGCACGTCGGAGTGGTTCATCAACAGCCCGGCGCCGTAGGCGACACCGGCGATGAAGACCAGGCCGCCGACCAGCAGCACCAGCTTGCTGCGGCCCTTCTTCTTGGCCGGCTTCGCCGCGGCGGTGTTCTGCGCCTTGGGCGGGTCGGGAAGCTTCGGGGGCGTGTGCGACACCGAGCCGTCGGAGGGGGCACCGTCGTCGAACGCACCGATCTGGGCCCCGCCGGGCGGAATGACCGGGATGCCGCTGGTGAGGGTGTGTCCGGAGACGTTGTCGCCGGGGCCGCCGAAGCCCGAGAGGCCCGGTTCCGGGACCTGCTTCTGCGGGGTGAGGATCGCGGTGTCGTCGCTGAGGCCGCCGCCGGGACGGCCCTGACCCGCGGCGGCTCCGGGCGCGCCGGGACCGAGCGGCCCGCCGGAGATCCCGGGACCGAGCGGCCCGCCGGGCGTACCCGGGCCGAACGGTCCGCCGGGTGCGCCGCCGGGCGTGCCCGGCATGCCGGGTGCCAGCAGGCCCGGAACGCCAGGGCCGCCGGGGTTCCGGCCGGAGGGGGCCGGAGGGATGACCGGTCCGTCGCCCGTGACGGGGCCGCCGGTGGGTCCGGAGGGGCCGGAACGGCCCGGCTCGGTGAAGTACGGCAGGTCGTCACGGCGGGGTTCGCGGGCCGCGTCGGGATCGATGACCGGGAACGAAGCCGTGCTGGCCGCGACCGCGTCCGACACGTCGAAGGAGCCGGTGCCGCCGCCGTGTCCCGGCGCGACGGGGCCCGCACCGGTGGCGCTCGGGAGCCCCTTGCCGTTCGTGGCACCGGGGCGCGCACCGAACATGCCCGCGCCGCCCGTGGCCGCTCCGGGCCGTGCGCCGGGGGCGCTCGGCGTACCGGAAGCATCAGGGCGCGGACCACCGATGCCGTTCGCGCCGGGAGCACCCGGCCGCGCACCGTTCGCGCCGGGAGTGCCGGGGGCACCGGGGCGTGCACCGCCCGCGCCGGGGCCGGTCGGCGCACCCGAGGCGCCGTTCACGCCCTGCGCGCCGATGCCGGGCGCGCTGGGCGGGCCCTGTATTCCGGAGACCCCGGGCAGACCCGCGCCATTGGTGGCGCCGCCCTGCGGGCCCGGGCCCGCCGAGGCCTTGCGGGGCGCGAACCAGTCGCTCGCCGGCTTCTCCTCGGCCGGGGCGGAGGGCTCCGCCGAGGCGTCAAGGGTGCCGAGCGCACGCACGGTGGTCGTGGTCTCGGCGTCCACGCCCGCGTCGGCCGCGCTGTCGGCGTTCTCGGCGCCCGCGACGGGCTTGCGCACGACGACCGGCGGAATGGGCCGCGACCCAGGGATGTTGATCCGGATACGGGTCGTCAGCGTGGTCTCGGTCTTGCGTTCCTCCGGCTGCGTGGCCGGGCGGCTCGCGTCCATGCCGTCCGAGGAAGCCATGGGGGTCCCGTATGGCGGCGTCCCCGACGGGTACGCGGATCCGCCGCGTCCGTTGGGTCCGGCGGACGAACTGTCAGTTTCACGACTCAAGGCAGGTTCTCCCGGTTGGCTCCACCGCCTGTTTTCGACCCCAACAGGAGGGCCCCCCTGCTCGAACGAAGTCGACAGCGCGCGGGAGGCTCGGCGGCGCGCACCACCATACTGGCCGCTCGGGGCCCGTAAACCTCGCCCTTGAGGGAAACCCGCACGGGACCCTTACGGACGTGCCCCGTTTTCCCGGGGACATCCCATGACCCGGGCGGGCGAAGTGGTACGTCACTTGCCAAGTCGGGCGTCGGGGCCGCCTGTTTGCCGCCCCGGAGCGAGAGTGGCGCAGATCACAGTGAGGGCCATCCCGCCGATCAGGAACAGATACGAGCCGATGCCCGCCCCGAAGACGAAGTCACCTTCCGGACGGCTGGCGGTGAGCAGGACCACAGCGATCATCCAGCCGACGGCGGGCGCGATGGCCCCGGCCCTGGTCCCTGTGGCCAGCGCGCCTCCGACGTACAGCCCGGCCGCGCCGGCGAGCGCGAGCAGCAGTCCGCCGGGGAACAGGCCGCCCTGGACGAGCGCGCCCGCGACTCCGGTCGCCGCGCCGAGCACGAGGAGGCCGAGGTAGGCGGCGACCCGCTTGGGGGAAGGCAGGACGAGCGGCTGTGCAAGCGCACTCTGCTGTTTGCCCGTGGGTGTCATGGGGTCACTCCTTCGAACAGATCGGTCTCACGCTCGCCGCCCCGCCCGCCGCGCGCCAACTCGTAGTACTCCGTGGTGAACAGCGGCTGTGCCAGTGCGTTGGAAAGGGCGAACCAGGGTTCCACGACCTCGATCTGAGTGGTGTGCGCCCGCATCGCCGCGGCCTTCGCGGCAGCGAAGTCGGTGCCGTCGATCTCCGTGGTGACCACGGCGTCGTCGACCACGCCGGGGACGTCGTCGAGGACCGCCGCCCGGGCGAAGGGCGTGGTGCCGAGTGCCTCGCCGAGCCGGGTGAAAGCGGACTCGGCGACCGAGCGCGGCGTCCGGTTCCAGTAGACCTTGGGGATGTCCCAGGGCGCGCCGAGGTCCGGCCGGAAGCCGGGGTCGGCGGCCAGTTCGGCGGCGCGTACGGCCACACGGTGGGCCTGGATGTGGTCGGGGTGGCCGTAGCCGCCGTTCGGGTCGTAGGTGACGAGGACCTGGGGACGGACCTCCCGGACGACCGCCACCAGATGGCCGGCCGCCTCGTCGAGGTCGGCGGACCAGAAGGCGCCCGGGCGGTGGTTCTGCGAGGCGCCCATCATCCCGGAGTCGCGGTAGCGGCCCGGGCCGCCGAGGAAACGGTGGTCGGTGACGCCCAGCTCCTTCATGGCGGCGGCCAGTTCACCGGCCCGGTACGGCCCGAGGGCGTCGTCGCGGTCCGGCGCGAGGTGTGCCAGCTCGGGCGGGATGACCTCGCCCTCCTCACCGAGGGTGCAGGTCACCAGCGTCACCCGGGCGCCCTCGGCCGCGTACCGGGCCATGGTCGCGCCGTTGTTGATGGACTCGTCGTCGGGGTGCGCGTGCACCAGGAGCAGACGTCGGTCCGGCAGATCCGTCATGGCACCACCCTACGAGAGCCCCGGCCCGCCGCCCCGGCACCTCCCGGCGGCCCGGCGCCAGCCCTCGGGTTCGTCCTCGGCATCCGGCCTTCCGGTGTGGGCCACGATGCCCTCCGGCATCACCCTCTCAAGCCGCTTCCGCAGGCGCAGGGTGGTCAGCGCATGTGGCCCCCCGGGCGCCGACAAGTCGTGGACGATCCCCCTCTTCGTGATCTCGAACTTGCCGGGGGCGTGTCGTCCAGGGACCGCACAACCTCCCGCATGGCCCGGTAGACGGGGGAGCCGCCCCGGCGCGTGTCATCGGGTGCGACGGTCATGGTGCTCGCTTCTCGTCCGTGCCCTGGGGATCGCATCGGCAGTCGCGGCAGCGGCCGGGTACGGGCGCGCGGAAGGCGCGGTCGCAGGTGTCGCAGGTCTGGAGCGGATGCCGTACGGGCGGCTGGAAGGGGGGCAGGGGTGGCAGCCGGGCGGTGAGGCGGTGGGCCAGGAGGGCGGCCGGGCGCCGTAGTCCTTCCCCAGGCAGGTCGTCGGTCAGTGCGTGCCGTACGGCGTCCGGGCCGGTGTCCCGCTCGAGCCAGGCCGCGACACCGGGGGCCAGATGGGCCGTGTCGCACGCGGACAGCAGCAGGCGGGGGTCATGGCGGCGGAGGTCCGCGAGGAGGTCGGTGGCGGCCTGGATCAGCGCGGGTGCGGGGTGGGCGGGGCCCGGCACGGCGGGGAGCGGCTTGCGGGACGCGCGCTTCTGCGGGGCCGCCGCCGGTCGGGCCGGGGCGGCGCAGACGGGCTCGTCCGCGTGACGCCTGGCGGCCGACGGCTGGTTGCAGGAGATCGTACGGGTGACGATACGGCCGCCGGGGGCGCGTTCACGGACGCGTCGGAGGTAACCGTGGGCCTCCAGTTCGCGCAGGGCGGCGGCGATCCGGGCCGCTCCCTCCGGGAAGCGCCCGGCGAGGCTCTTGATGTCGACGCGGGCGCCGTTCGGCAGCGACTGGAGGTGGACGCCCAGTCCGATCGCGAGCAGCGACAACTGGGCGTGCTGGGCGAGGTGGTTGCCGATCACCGTGAAGCGGCTGGTGTGGCGGGTGTTGTCGTGGACGAGTCCGCCGGAGTGGGGGCCCCGGTTCGGGTGGCCGTTGCCGGCAATCCGGGACTGGGTGTGCGGGGGCGCGCTAGGGTGCTGGGTATCCATCGGGAAGGGCCTTCTTCCTCGGTGGTCAGGCCCTCGCATTGGGATGCCAGTCCCGGCGAGGGCCGTCGCATGTCTGCGGTGGTGTCGCGCTGAGCGTAGGACAGCCAACGGCCCCCGAATCCAGCCGAGTCGGCGATGTTCACCCACGCGGGTGATCGCGGCCCGCGGGCGGGAGGGGTGGGGCTTGGCCGGGTTCTTTCATCCCTCCGTTCCTTGAGAGAGAGCGCCCCTGGCACCGGAGCCTGCACGGCCGGGTTCCGGTGCGAAGTCGAGTTCCGCCCACACCGTCTTGCGGGGGCGCGGCCCGGGGGCCACACCCCAGCGGTCGGCGAGCGCCTCGACCAGAACGAGACCCCGGCCGGACTCGGCGTCGGCGGCCTGCTGCCGGGCGCTCGGAAGACAGTCACCACGCGTGTCGGCGACCTCGATCCGGAGTGTGCCGCCGACGACGTAGAGCAGGAGCCGGAAGTCGCGCCCGGGGACGCGTCCGTGCGTCGCGGCGTTGGCGGCCAGCTCGGCGACGACGTGCTCCGCGCGGTCCGTGGGCAGTCCCCAGCTCCGGAGCTGTTCGGTGGCGAGCAGCCGGGCGAGGCGGGCACCGCGGGGGGTCGGCGACAGCCGGACATCGAAGTTCGGGACGAACGGGCCGAGTTGGGCTTCCGGCGAGGCGGTTCCTTGATTCACGTCACTCAGCGTGGCGACGTCCGCCTACCGTGAACAGTGACGATGCCCATGCGTACGGTGACTGTCCGGACGTTGTCCGGGCGTGTCCAGCCGGTCCGGAGCGGTCGTACGCGTTGAGGGCATGGAGGTACGACGGTCCGACGGAGGGGTGCGGCGATGCACGTGGACGGTGAAGCGGTCCGGCTCAAGAGCGAGGCGGACGAACCGGGTTGGGAGGTGGACCCGGACGACGACTGGGGAGTGGCGGTCGTCGCGACCGTGGGGCGCCAGCTGAAGCTGCGGCGGGAAGCGGTGGGGATGCGGGCCGCCGAGTTCGGGGTGGCGGTCGGCTACGGCGAGGACATGGTCTACAAGATCGAGAGCGGCAAGCGCATCCCCCGCCCCGAGTACTTGGACAGGGCGGACGAGGTGCTGGGGGCGGGCGGGTTACTCGCCGCGATGAAGGAGGATGTGAGGAGGGTCCGGTACCCGAAAAAGGTACGGGACCTGGCGCAGATGGAGGCCAAGGCGGTTGAGCTTCAGCTCTACGATCCGCTGAACATCCACGGTCTGTTGCAGACGCCGGAGTACGCACGCGCGCTGCTCCTGATGCGGCGCCCCGCATACACCGAGGCGGAGGTGGAGCAGTTCATCGCCGCGCGCGTGGCCCGCAAGGCCGTCTTCGAACGAGACCCGGCGCCTGAGATCAGCTTCATCCAGGAGGAGTGGACGCTGCGACGCCCGCTCGGGGGGAAGGCGGTGCTGCGCCGCCAGCTTGACCATCTGAGGGAGGCAGCCCAGTTCCGGAACGTCGAGCTTCAGGTGATGCCGATGGACCGGGAGGAACACGCCGGACTGGCTGGTGGGATCGAGGTGCTGAAGTTCGACGATGGGTCAGCGGTAGGCCGTTCGCCGGCGCTGGCCAACGGCCGACCGGTCTCCGAGCCCAAGCAGCTCCGTATCCTGGAACTGCGGTATGGCATCATCCGGGCTCAGGCTCTCACTCCGCGTGAGTCAATGGCCTTCATCGAGCAACTGCTGGGGGAATCATGATCCGCAACACCTCGGCCGGGGGCCCCGCCGAACTGGCCTGGTTCAAGAGCAGCTACAGCAGCAGCAGCGAGGGCGACTCCTGCGTCGAGATCGCCGGCAGCCACGACACGGTGCACGTCCGCGACTCCAAAGACATCACCCGCCCCAGCCTGACCTTCTCCCCCGCCACCTGGGCCGCCTTCGTCCCGTACGCAGGCGCGTAACCCGCAGCCGACGGCGGGCCCAGGGGTCCACACATCCCCGAGCCCGCCGTCAGCCGCGCGTCAGAACTTGATGCTCCCGATCATCCCAGCGATGTTCGTCGTCAGATCGTGGATCGTCGGGGCGACCGTCGACGAGGCGAGGTAGAACCCCAGAAGCATGCACACGATGGCGTGCCCGGCCTTCAAACCCGACTTCCTGATCAGCAGGACGACGATGATCGCCAGCAGCACCACCGCCGAAATCGAGAGTGCCACGGCGGTTCACCTCCAAAGATCCACAGGGACGCGGGTGGGTCGGACTATGGGGGCAATGTATCCATGCGGACCCATCAGGGGCAGATAAATCCACATGGATGCCAGCGGGTTCATACCCACTATGCGCTAACGATCATAACTATCCGTACGTGCGCATCGGTCGGCGCACGGCCGCACAAGGGGGCGCATGGCCAATATGGTCGGGGCATGACGACCGAGCCTGCTTCCTTCCCCCGACGGCACGCGCGGACCCAGCGGTTCACGCTCGGCGCGCCGCGCGCCTTCATCGTCGCGCCCGACGGTTCCCGTGTCGCGTTTCTGCGGTCCGCCTCGGGCACGGACCGCGCCCACCAGCTGTGGGTCCTCGACCTGACGGACGGCACCGAGCGCGTGGCGGCCGACCCGGGCGCCTTGCTCGGGGGCGCCGCCGAGCAGTTGGCGCCCGAGGAGCGCGCCCGCCGCGAACGCAGTCGCGAGGGCGGCGCCGGCATCGTCGGCTACGCTACCGACTCGGCCCTGGAGCTGGTGTCTTTCGCCTTGTCAGGGCGGCTTTTCGCGGCGGAGCTGCGGGCGGGCACGGCACGCGAACTCCCCGTACCGGGGCCGGTGATCGACCCCCGCCCGGCCCCCGACGGACGGCACATCGCCTACGCCGCCCAGGGCGCCCTGCGCGTCGTCGGGGCCGAGGGCGAGCACGACCGGGCGCTCGCCGAGCCGGAGTCGGAGGGGGTGTCCTACGGGCTCGCCGAGTTCATCGCGGCCGAGGAGATGAGCCGTACGCGGGGCTTCTGGTGGTCACCGGAGTCCGACCGGCTGCTGGTGGCGCGCGTGGACGACACGCCGGTGCGCCGCTGGTGGATCTCCGATCCGGCGCACCCCGAGCGGGTGCCGCAGCAGGTGGCGTACCCGGCGGCGGGTACCGACAACGCGGACGTCCGTCTGTTCGTCATCGGCCTCGACGGAATGCGCACCGAAGTCTCCTGGGACCGGGCGAACTACCCGTATCTCGCGCGAGTGCACTGGTCAGCGGCGGGTGCTCCGCTGATTCTCGTACAGTCCCGCGACCAGCGCGGCCAGTTGTACCTGGCCGTCGACCCGGACACCGGGGCGACGCGGATGGTGCACGCCGAGGAAGATCCATTTTGGCTGGAACTTTTCGGCGGGGTGCCGTGCTGGAGCCCCTCCGGCCAGCTGGTGAGGGTCGCCGACGAGGGCGGCGCGCGGGTGCTCGCGGTGGGCGAACGACCGCTGACCGGGGCCCAGTTGCAGCTGCGGGCGGTGCTGGACGTGTCGGACGACGATGTCCTCGTGTCGGCCTCGGCCGGCGAGGCCGCCGCCGATCCGGAGGTCGGCGAGATTCATGTGTACCGGGTGAATGAACTCGGTGTGGAGCGCGTGTCGCAAGAGCCCGGGGTGCACTCGGCGGTACGCGCCGGGGGCGTGACCGTGCTCGTCTCCTCGGTTCCGGAGCACCCGGGCGCCCAGGTACAGGTGCTGCGGGACGGCAAGCGCATCGCGACCGTGGCCTCTCACGCCGAACATCCCGGTATGCCCCCGCGCGTGACGCTCACCCAGGGGGGCGCACGGCGGATCCCGTGCGCCGTGCTTATGCCTAGGGACTACTCCGGTGACACCTCCCTGCCCGTCCTCCTGGACCCCTACGGCGGTCCGCACGGGCAGCGGGTGGTGGCCGCACACAACCCGCATCTGACCTCGCAGTGGTTCGCCGACCAGGGCTTCGCGGTGATCGTCGCGGACGGTCGGGGCACCCCGGGCCGCTCCCCCGCCTGGGAGAAGGCGGTCAAGGACGACCTCGCGGACGTCGTGCTCCAGGACCAGGTCGACGCGCTGCACGCCCTGGCGGGCGACTTCCCGCTCGACCTGTCCCGGGTCGCGATCCGCGGCTGGTCCTTCGGCGGCTATCTGGCGGCCCTCGCGGTGCTGCGCCGCCCCGATGTGTTCCACGCGGCGGTGGTCGGCGCCCCGGTGACCGATCTGCGGCTGTACGACACCCACTACCAGGAACGCTATCTGGGACACCCGGGCGAGCAGCCCGAGGTCTACCGCCGCAACTCCCTGATCGACGACGCGGGCCTGGTGGACGCCGCCGACCCGGCCCGCCCGATGATGATCATCCACGGTCTGGCGGACGACAATGTGGTGGTCGCCCACTCACTGCGGCTGTCCTCCGCCCTGCTGGCCGCGGGCCGCCCCCATGAGGTGCTGCCGCTGTCCGGGGTGACCCATATGACCCCGCAGGAAGCGGTCGCGGAGAACCTGCTGCTGCTCCAGCGGGACTTCCTCCGCAAGGCCCTCAACCTGGGCTGAGCCGTAGGCAACAGCGACGGGCCGGGATCACATGGCGGATCCCGGCCCGTCTACGGCACCCGCACGGCCGTACGCTGTTCACTCTCCTGCGTCCGTATATCGGAACCGCGTCGGTCAAGTTGCCTGTGTGTTAACGAAGTTCCTCCGCATTCATGTGCTTATGCGGGCTCCTCGTGCGGCTGATCTCCCGGCGCCGGAGGCTGGAGGGGCGGCCGGCTCCGTGCCGCCTCCTCCGGCGGCACCACCCGCTTCTCCTCCGCGAAATGGCAGGCCGAGTCGTGCGCGGCCGGTCCCCCCGCCGCCCGGAACCCGTCGGGGACCGCGAGCGGCGGCACCTCCAGGGCGCACCGCTCCTGGGCCTTCCAGCAGCGGGTGCGGAAGCGGCAGCCGGAGGGGATGTCCGCCGGGGAGGGCACATCGCCGCTGAGGATGATCCGCTCCCGGTGCTCCCGTGCGTCCGGGTCGGGCACCGGCACGGCGGAGAGCAAGGCCTGGGTGTAGGGGTGCGTGGGATGGTCGTAGATCTCCGTGTCCCGGCCGGTCTCCACGATCCGTCCGAGGTACATCACCGCGACCCGGTCGGAGATGTGCCGGACCACCGACAGATCGTGCGCGATGAAGACGTACGACAGCCCGAACTCGCCCTGGAGCCGCGCCAGCAGGTTGATCACCTGTGCCTGGACGGACACGTCGAGCGCGGAGACCGGCTCGTCGGCGACGACGATCTCCGGGCGCAGCGCCAGCGCCCGCGCGATGCCGATGCGCTGGCGCTGGCCGCCCGAGAACTGGTGGGGATAGCGGTTGATGAACTCGGGGTTCAGCCCCACCACGTCCAGCAGCTCCCGCACCCGCCGGCGCCGGTCCCCCTTGGGCGCGGCCTCGGGATGGATCTCGTACGGCTCCCCGATGATGTCGCCCACGGTCATCCGGGGGTTGAGGGAGGTGTACGGGTCCTGGAAGACCATCTGGATGTTGCGCCGCACCGCCTTCAGGCCGCGCCCGGACAGCCGGGTGATGTCCTCGCCCCGGTAGCGGATCGCCCCGGAGGTCGGCCGCTCCAGGGTGACCAGCATCCTGGCGAGCGTCGACTTGCCGCAGCCGGACTCGCCGACGATGCCGAGGGTCTCGCCCCGGCTCAGGGTGAAGTCGACGCCGTCGACCGCCCGGACCGCGCCGATCTGCTTCTTGAAGAGGATCCCCCGGGTGAGCGGATAGTGCTTGACCAGCCCGGTCACCTCCAGGATCGGTTCAGGACCGGCCATCCAGGCACTCCCTCCAGAAGTGGCAGGCGCTCCTGCGCTCCGCGGAGACCTCGTGGAGCGGCGGCACATCGGTGAGGCACACGTCCCGGGCCAGCGGGCAGCGGGGGTGGAAGGCGCAGCCCGGCGGGATGTCCATCAGGTTCGGCGGCAGGCCCTTGATCGCGTACAGCTCCCGGCCCTTGCGGTCCAGCCGCGGGATGGAGTCGATCAGGCCCCGGGTGTAGGGGTGGGCGGGCGCCTTGTAGAGGTCGTGCACGGGGGCGGTCTCGACGATCCGGCCCGCGTACATGACCGCGATACGGTCGGCGACGTCCGCGACCACGCCGAGGTCGTGGGTGATGAGGACGAGGCCCATGCGGTACTCGCGTTGCAGCTCCGCGAGCAGATCCATGACCTGGGCCTGCACGGTGACGTCCAGGGCGGTGGTGGGCTCGTCGGCGATGATCAGGTCCGGTTCGAGCGCGAGCGCCATGGCGATCATGATGCGCTGGCGCATACCGCCGGAGAACTGGTGCGGATAGTCGCGCACCCGCTGGGCGGCGGCCGGGATCCGTACCCGCTCCATCAGTTCCACGGCCCGAGCCCGGGCGTCCCTCCGCGACATCCCGCGGTGCACCACGAACATCTCGCCGAGCTGGTCGCCGACGGTGAGCACGGGGTTGAGCGCGGACAGCGCGTCCTGGAAGATCATGGCCATGGCGGCACCGCGGATCCTTCTGCGCTCCTGCTCCTTCAGGGTGAGCAGGTCCTGCCCCCGGAAGAGCACCTGGCCGCCGGTGATCCGGCCGGGCGGCACATCGAGGATCCCCATGACCGCCTGCGCGGTGACGGACTTCCCGGAGCCGGACTCGCCGAGCACCGCGAGGGTCTCGCCCGCGTCGACGCGGTAGCTGACGCCGTTCACGGCCCGGGCGATGCCGTCCCGGGTCCGGAACTCCACGTGCAGATCCCGCACTTCGAGCAGCATGACGACGGCTCACCTCAGCTTGGGGTCGAGGGCGTCGCGCACCGCGTCGCCGAGCATGATGAACGCGAGCACGGTGATCGCGAGGGCGCCGGAGGGCCACAGCAGCGCGTGCGGGGCGTTGCGGACGTAGGGGGAGGCGGTGGAGATGTCGATCCCCCAGGACACGCTGGGCGGCCTCAGGCCCACCCCGAGATACGACAGGGTCGCCTCCAGCGCGATGTAGGTGCCGAGCGCGATGGTCGCGACGACGATCACCGGGGCGACGGCGTTGGGCGCGATGTGCCGCAGCAGGATCCGGGCGGGGGACGCGCCGAGGGCGCGGGCGGCCTGGACGTAGTCGTTCTGCCGGGCGGTGATGACCGAGCCGCGGGCGATGCGGGAGATCTGCGGCCAGCCGAGCAGCACCATGAACCCGACGACCGGCCAGACGGTGTTGCTGGTCACGACCGAGAGAAGGACCAGGCCGCCCAGCACGACCGGGATCGCGAAGAAGATGTCGGTGGTGCGGGAGAGGATCGCGTCCCAGCCGCCGCCGAAGAACCCGGCGAGCCCGCCGAGGACCGAGCCGAGGAGCGCGACGCCGAGGGTGGCGCAGACACCGACCGTGACCGACGTACGGGCGCCGTGGACGGTCCGGGTGTACACGTCGCAGCCCTGCCCGTCGAACCCGAACGGATGCCCGGGCTGGGAGCCCTCCTGGGCCTTGGCCAGATCGCACTGGAGGGGGTCGCCGGGGGCGATCAGGTACGGCCAGAGCGAGATCAGCACGAGGAAGAGGATCACGAGCGCGGAGACGAGGAAGACGGGGTTGCGCCGCAGATCGCGCCAGGCGTCCGACCACAGGCTTCTCGGCCTGCCCGCCGGGCCCGTGCCCCGCGGTGCGCGCGGGGGCCGCTCCAGCGTGGTCGCCTCGCTCGCCGCCAGGTCCATGGCACCGCCCATCCCCGTCCCCGCCACGGCACCCTCCGGCTCGTAGGGCTGCTGCTCAGGCATAGCGAATCCTCGGGTCGAGTACGGCGTACAGAAGATCGACGAACAGGTTGGCGGCCAGGAAGACCAGCACGAGGACGGTCACGAAGCCCACGACCGTCTGGGTGTTGTGCCGAAGGATCCCCTGGTAGAGCTGGTAGCCGACGCCGTGGATGTTGAAGATCCGCTCGGTGACGATGGCGCCGCCCATCAGGGCGCCGATGTCGGTGCCGATGAAGGTGACCACGGGGATGAGCGAGTTGCGCAGCAGATGCCGGGTGATCACCCGGCGGCGCGGCAGCCCCTTGGCGACGGCCGTACGGACGTAGTCGGACCGCCGGTTCTCGGCGATGGAGGTCCGGGTCAGCCGGGTGACGTAGGCGAGCGAGACGGAGGCGAGGACGAGACCGGGCACGATCAGCTCGTCGACGGGCGCCAGGGGGGACACCGACGGTCTGACCCAGCCCCACTTGACCCCGAGCAGCAGTTGGAGCAGCAGACCGGTGACGAAGGTCGGCACCGAGATCACGACCAGGGTGAGCAGCAGGACCGAGGTGTCGACGGGCCGCCCGCGGCGCATGCCGGTGACCACACCGAGCGCGATCCCGATGAGGACCTCGAAGACGATCGCGACCACGGTCAGCCGGATGGTGACCGGGAAGGCCGTCCCCATCAGCTCGGTGACCGGCTGTCCGTTGAAGGCGGTGCCGAAGTCGCCGGTGAAGACATTGCCCATGTAGGTCGCGTATTGCCGCCACACGGGCTTGTCGAGGCCGAACTCCCGGCGCAGCTGGGCCGCCGTGGCGGGATCGCACTGCCGCTCGCCGCACAGGCCCGCGACGGGGTCGCCCATCACGTTCACCATCAGGAAGATCAGCAGGGTGGCGCCGAGGAAGACCGGGATCATCTGCAGCAGACGCCGGATGACATACCGTCCCATGGGGCCTCCGGGGGTAGGGCGTGGCCGTGGGGCTCAGCCGACCTTGATCTCGTTGTAGACGGGGACGCTGAACGGGTTGAGCGCCACATGGGACAGACGCTGCGCATAGCCGGCGCTGCCGTTCTGGTACCAGAGCGGGATGGCGGCCATGTTGTCCCGTACGACCCCCTCGGCCGTCTGGAACAGCTTCACGGCCTGGGCCCGGTCCGCCTCCGCGTTCGCCTGGTCGACGAGCTTGTCGAAGCGCTTGTCGGACCACTTGCCGTCGTTGGAGGAGGCGCCGGTGTAGTAGAGCGGCTGAAGGAAGTTCTGGATGAGCGGGTAGTCCATCTGCCAGCCGGCCCGGAACGGGCCCGGCATCTTGTGCCCGCCGATCTGGTTGCGGAAGTCGGCGAAGGTGCCGATCGGGTTGCCGACGCACGCCTTGTCGTCGCCGAGGGCGTTGTCGATGGAGTGGCACACGGCGTCCACCCACTCCCCGTGGGAGCCGGCGTCCGCGTTGTACGCGATCCTGACCTGGCCGCCGGGCAGTCCGCCGCCCTCCCGGACCAGCTTCTTGGCCTGGGCGGGGTCGTAGGTGCAGGCGCTGCCGCACAGCCCCGCCTGGAAACCGCCGTCGACGCCGAGCACCGGGGAGGTCCAGTCGGAGGCCGGGGTGCGGGTGTCGTGGAAGATCGTGCGGGTGATCTGGTCGCGGTTGATCGCCATGGACAGACCCGTGCGGACCTTCTCCATGCCGGGCTTGTTCCACCGCGGGTCGTAGAACGGGAAGGCGAGGGTCTGGATGATGCCGGCCGGGGTGTTGATGTACCGGCCCTGAAGGTCCGCCTTGACGTTCTTGAGCTGGGCGGCGGGCACGTCGTCGACGAGGTCGAGGTTGCCGGACAGCAGATCGGTGTAGGCGGTGTTGCCGTCCGTGTAGACCTTCAGGTCCACCCCGTTGTTGCGCGCCGGGTCCGGGCCGGGATAGCCGTCCCGCTTCCGCAGGGACATCATGAAGCCCCTGGCGTAGGACTTGACCAGGTACGGGCCGTTGCCGACGGGCTTCTTCAGCCAGTCCGCGTGGTGGTCGAAGAACGCCCGGGGCAGCGGGGCGAAGGCCACATAGCCGAGGGTGTCCGGGAACGTCGAGAACTTCTGGCTGAGCCTGATGGTGAAGGTGCGGGGGCCGGTCACCCTGAGCCCGGAGAGGGTGTCGGCGCTCTGGGTACCGTTCTCGGGGTGCACTTTGTCGTAGCCGTCGATGTATCCGAAGAAGTACGCGTTCTTCTGGTTGTTCTTCAGGCCGGCGCCGTAGTTCCAGGCGTCGACGAAGGACCTGGCGGTGACGGGCTCGCCGTCGCTGAACGTCCAGCCGTTCTTGACGGTGACGGCGAAGTTCTGCGAGTCGGAGGTCTCGATCTTCTCGGCGAGCATGTTCTCGGCCGCGCCGGTTCTCGGGTTGTAGCGCTTGAGCCCGCGGAAGAGCATGTCGAGGACCTTGCCGCCCTGCACCTCGTTGGTGTTGGCCGGTTCCAGCGGGTTCGGCGGGTCGCTCCAGGACGCGCTGAGCACCCCGGGGCCGCCCTCCACCGCGCCCCCGCCGCAGGCCGCCGCCGAGAGGACCGCCGCCATCGCGGCCGCCGCCCGTCCGGTGTGCCTAGTGCCCCGCATGGGGTGCCTCCTCATGACCGCTCCCGACCGGCGCCGCGTCACTGACGTCGGAGCACTGATCCACTATCGGCCACTACCAGCCCATATCGGACGAGGCACGCAGTCCCCCGACCCGTCCGGACCGACCGTCCCCCGTCTGGCGGCATCCGCGCGCGGCCCCCGGCTCGGGTGCCCGTCCCGGAGGGTCCCCTCGTCCACCCGGTGATCACGCTACGAAGCTCAAACGTCACTCAAATCGCTTTCGACTCAGCCGAGTTGGCTGGAAAGATCTGTCGTGTATCGAACAACGGGGGCCGAACGGAACGCCGCGTCGCCCTTTTCCTCCACCGAAAGGTGATCATGAAGCGTGCCATGGGTGCGGTCCTGTCGACCGCGCTGATCAGTGCCGGTGCCGTGGCGATGTCCGCTCCGACGGCGTCCGCGGGCATCAAGTGCGACGACACCCCCATCTACACCATCGGCGACAAGAAGTCGGTGTGGGAGCCGACCAACGTCCACAGCGACTGGGCGAGACCCGGCGTGACCATCAGCTACGCCAAGAACAAGACGGGCAGCTGGTCGGCCACGGGGACCGTGCAGCTCGGCACCGAGGCCGGGGTCATCTTCGCCAAGGCCTCGACCTCGTTCAGCGTCTCGGTCGGCAAGACCTGGTCCAAGTCCGACACCTGGACCTACTCGGCGAAGGTCGAGAAGAAGAAGGGCAAGACCAAGGGCCGCCTCATGATGTACCACGAGGCCAAGGGCTTCAGCGTCACCAAGTACCACCTGGAGCCCAACGGCCGGCAGCAGTGCGTCAAGCACAAGATCTGGAAGAAGACGGGCATCGTCGCGCCGGCCAAGCGCAACAACAACCTGTGGGGCATCCAGTACGGATGACCGGTGACCCGACGGGCACGACGTCCGCCGGACCCTTCCCACGAGGGAACCGCTGTGCACGGAGGACATCGGTTCCCCGCTCCGCCCCGCTGGACTTCTCCAGCGGGGCGTTGTGCTGCCCGGGGGTCGACGACAAGGGGAGCGTCCGGCGCCAGGGCTCCACCAGCGAGACTTCACCGGTGTGGACCAATGACTGCACATGCGTGCGTCAACTTGGCTTTTCCGCAGGCCAGATGGGGTGCACGCGCCGTTGACGCACGCAGACGGCCGCTGATAGACACACCTTCACCCGCCAGGCCGACCGATACCGATCAAGCAGTCCAGCAAGCCGTCCTGCACGAGCGATGACGCGAGGTCGATCGATGAGCACGCAAGAACTGCACGACAGCAAACCCCCTCGCCCGGCCCGACCACGGCTTCGCATCCCCCGGATCCTGGCCGCCGGCCTGACGCTCGCGACGGCTCTCGCGACCTCCCTCGCCCCCGCACCGCAGCAGGCCGAAGCGAAGGACAAGAGGGTCCTCACCGTGGCGGTCGCCCAGAGCGTCGACTCGCTGAACCCGTTTCTCGCGACGCGCCTGGTCAGTACGAGCATCCACCGGCTGATGTACGAGTACCTCACCGACTACGACCCCGGGGACGCCCATGCCGTCCCGGGCCTGGCCACCGCGTGGAAACCGTCGCCGGACAAGCTGACCTGGACGTACACCGTCCGCTCCGACGCCAAGTGGTCGGACGGCCGGCAGGTCACCGCCGAGGACGCGGCCTGGACCTTCCAGAAGATGATGACCGACGAGGGCGCCGCCACCGCCAACGGCAGCTTCGTCGGGAACTTCGCGAAGGTCACCGCGCCGAGCCCCACCAAGCTGGTCATCGAACTGAAGAAACCCCAGGCCACGATGACTGCGCTGGATGTGCCGATCGTCCCCAAGCACATCTGGGAGAAGGTCAAGGACATCTCGAAGTTCACCAACGACAAGACGTTTCCCATCGTCGGCGACGGACCGTTCGTGCTCACCGGCTACAAGCCCGACAGCTATGTGCGCCTCGAACCCAACAAGACCTTCTGGCGCGGCGCTCCGAAGTTCGACGAGCTGGTCTTCAAGTACTACAAGGACGGTGACGCGGCGGTCGCGGCGCTGCAGAAGGGCGAGGTGTCCTTCGTCAGCGGCCTGACGCCCGCACAGACCACCGCGCTGCGCGGACAGTCGGCCATCAAGGTGAACGAGGCCCCGGGCCGCCGCTTCTACGCACTGGCCACCAACCCGGGCGCGCAGGCCAGGAACGGCCAGAAGTTCGGCGACGGAGACCCCTCCCTGCTGGACGAGCGCGTACGGCACGCCCTGTTCATGGCGGTCGACCGCACCACCCTCCTGGACAAGGTCTTCCAGGGCCACGCGGTCGAGGGCCAGGGGTACATCCCGCCGCGCTTCTCGACGTACTTCTGGAAGCCGTCGGCTGCCCAGGAGCTCTCCTACGACCCGGCCAAGGCCGCCCAGCTTCTCGACGAGGCGGGCTACCGGAAGAACGGTGACGGCAAGCGCACGGGCAAGAACGGCAAACCGCTCACCTATCGTGTGCTGTGCCACGCCACCGACCCGAACGACAAGGCCGTCGGCCAGTACCTCAAGGAGTGGTGGGGCAAGCTCGGCATCGGAGTCACGCTCGACTGCCTGGACAACGTGACCGACCCCTGGCTCGCCGGCACGTACGACCTCGCGATCGACGGCTGGTCCGTCAACCCCGACCCGGACTTCGTCCTCTCCATCCACACCTGCGCCGCCCTCCCCGCGACCCCCAAGGACACCGGCGCGACCGACAACTTCATCTGCGACAAGAAGTACGACGAGCTGTACGCACAGCAGCTCGCGGAGTACGACCCCGTCAAACGGGCGGACCTCGTCAAGCAGATGGAGTCAAGGCTGTACGACCTCGGGTACATGAATGTCATGGCGTATCCGAACGCGATGGAGGCCTACCGCACGGACCAGATCGAGTCGATCACCACCATGCCGGAGAAGAGCGGCAACATCTACGGCCAGGACGGCTACTGGAGCTGGTGGTCGGCGGTTCCGGCCGACGCCGGCAACTCACCCGACAACAGCTCGACCGGCACGGTGATCTGGATCGGTGCGGGCGTCGTGCTCCTCGGCGGCGCCGGGCTCCTCTTCACGACGCGCCGCCGAACCTCCGCAGACGACCGCGAGTAGCCCATGAACAGACCCACCGCACCGGCCCCCCACCCGGCAGGGGCCTCATGACCGCCGAAGCGGCGTCCGCGCCCACCGCCGGGCCGGACGCCCCGCCCCCGGGCCCGCCGCCGGACCGCGGCCCGCGGGCACCCGGCGCAACCGCCTATCTGCGCTACGCGGCGGGGAAGACGCTCGGCGCCCTTGTCTCCCTGCTGGCCGTCCTCGTCACCGGCTTCTTCCTGTTCCGGCTGATCCCCGGCGACCCGGTCAAGTTCATGACGGGCGGCCGTCCGGTATCGGCGCAGCAACTGGCGGCCTACCGAAGGGAGTTCGGCCTCGATCTGCCCCTGTGGGAGCAGTTCACGGACTACTGCGGGAAGGCGCTCACCGGGGACCTCGGCACCTCGTACCAGTTCCGGGAACCCGTCATCGACAAGATCACCGAGGCGCTCCCGAACACCCTGTTGCTCACCGGCACCGCGTTCGTCCTGTACAGCGTCCTCGGCATCGTCCTCGGCACCCGGTCGGCATGGCGCCACGGAAGCATCGGCGACCGGGTGAACACCGGACTGGCACTCACCCTCTACTCCGTCCCGTCGTTCTGGCTGGGCCTGCTGCTCATCATCGTGTTCGCGGTGGGCGCGGGACCCGTCCCCGGACTCTTCCCCACAGGAGGCATGGAATCGGGCGGCGAGGAAGGACTCGCCTACGCCGTCGACGTCGCACACCACCTCGTGCTGCCGGTGCTCACGCTGATCGCGGTGCAGTACGGGGAGACGCTGCTGGTCACCCGCTCGGCACTGCTCGACGAGATGGGCGGCGACTACCTGACCACCGCGCGCGCCAAGGGCCTCAGGGACGACCTCGTCCGACGCAGGCACGCGGTACCCAACGCGCTGCTGCCGACCGTGACGCTGATCTTCGTCAACCTCGGCCGGACCGTCGCCGGAGTGATCCTCGTCGAGACCGTGTTCTCCTGGCCGGGCCTCGGCGGACTCTTCTACCAGGCCCTGAGCGTGCCCGACCTCCCCCTGGTACAGGGGCTCTTCTTCGTCTTCGCCGCGGCGGTGATCGTGATGAACACACTGGCCGACCTCCTCTACCCCCTGCTCGACCCCCGGGTGGGCCGATGACGACCGAGACCACTCCCCCGACGACTGGGCCCGGTCCCCGGGCACTCGCCCGGCAGCGTCGCCGGCACTCCGCCGCCCGGTTCTGGCGGCAGTACCGCACCCATCGCGCCGGTGTCCTCGGTCTGGTCACCCTCGCCCTCTTCGCACTGGTCGCGATGACCGCACCGCTGACGGTGGGCTCGGACGTGTCGAGCGTGACCGCCGCACCGGGCCGCCCCCTGGAGGGGCCGAGCGGGCACCTCCTCCTGGGCGCCGACCGGTTCGGACGCGATCTGCTGGGCCTGCTGGTGTGGGGGGCGCGGGTGTCGCTGCTGGTCGGGCTGCTGGCGGCGGTGCTGTCCGTGTCCATCGGCACGCTGGTCGGGGTCACGGCCGGGCACTTCCGCGGCACCTACGCCACCGTGATGATGCGCGTCACGGACTGGTTCCTGGTGATGCCGACCCTGGTCCTCGCCATCGCGCTCGCCACCGTCATGTCCCGCTCCCTGGGCACCGTGATCCTGGCGATCGGCGTGACCACCTGGCCGACCACCGCCCGGCTGGTACGGGCGCAGACCCTGGCGGTGGAGTCCCGGCCGTACATCGAACGGGCCCGGGCGCTCGGCGGCGGGCACGGGCACATCATGGTCCGGCATGTGCTGCCCAACGTCATGCCGCTGGTGCTGGCCCAGACGACTCTGATGATCTCCTCGTCGATCCTCGCCGAGGCCACGCTCGCCTTCCTCGGTCTCGGCGACCCCACGGTCGTGTCCTGGGGCGGACTGCTCCAGGACGCGCGCGAGGCGGGCGCGGTCAGCTCCGGGGACTGGTGGTACCTGGTGCCGCCGGGCATCGCCATCGCCGTGGTCGCCCTGGCGTTCACGCTGTGCGGTCGCGCGGTGGAGTCCGTTCTCAACCCCAGGCTGGGGGTGGCGCGTTGACCCTGCTGGAGGTCCGGAACCTCGAAGTGACCTATCCGGGCGGCGCCGCCGCGGTGCGAGGCGTGGACCTGGCGCTGGACGCGGGCCGGAAGCTCGGCATCGCGGGCGAGTCGGGCTGCGGCAAGTCCTCGCTGGCGCTCGCACTGCTCCGGCTGCTGCCGGCCGGCACCCGGATCACCGGGGAAGTCCTGCTGGACGGCGAGGACGTACTGACCATGCGGTGGGGACGGGTGCGGGCGGTCCGCTGGGCGGGCGCCTCGATCGTCTTCCAGGGCGCGATGCACTCCCTCAACCCCGTCCACCGTATCGGCGACCAGATCGCCGAGCCGATCCTGCTGCACCGCAGGGCAACCCCGGCCACGGCCAGAAGGCGGGCCGGGGAGCTGCTGGAGCAGGTGGGCCTTCCGGCCGCGCGGGCAACGGCGTATCCGCACGAACTCTCGGGCGGCCAGCGCCAACGAGTCATGATCGCCATGGCCCTGGCCTGCGATCCCCGGCTGGTCGTCGCCGATGAACCCACCACCGCCCTGGACGTGATGGTCCAGGCACAGATCCTGCGGCTGATCGGGGACCTCGTCACCGAACAGGACCTGGGCCTGATCATGATCAGTCACGATCTGGCCGTGCTCGCCGACACCTGCGACCGGCTCGCGGTGATGTACGCGGGCCGCGTGGTGGAGGAGGGGGCCGCCAGGACGGTCTACGAGGACGCCCGCCACCCCTACGGCAACGCCCTGTCGGCCGCCTTCCCGCGCATCGGCGACCCGGCCTCCCGGTTCGCCCCGCGCGGACTTGCCGGGGACCCTCCGGACCCCTCCGCCCTGCCCCCCGGCTGCGCCTTCCACCCGCGCTGTCCGGTGGCACTGGACCTGTGCGCCACACAGGACCAGGCGCTGCGGGACCTCGGGCAGGGGCGCCGAGCGGCCTGTGTGCACGTGGCGGACACGGACTCCGGCACGGCGGCCGCGGCCGAGGACACGAGGAGCACGGCATGACCACACCACCGCCCCTGCTCAGCGCCCGGGGACTGCACGTGGCCTTTCCCGGGCGGCACGGCGATGCGCCGAGCCGGGCCGTGGACGGCGTGGAACTCGACATCCGGCCCGGGGAGATCGTGGCGCTGGTGGGCGAGTCGGGCTGCGGCAAGACGACCCTGGCCCGCGCGCTGCTCGGCCTGGTGCGGCCGACCGCGGGGCACATCGGCTTCGGCGGGAAGCCGCTGGAGTACACCTCGCGCTTCCTGAAGGCCTACCGCAGACGCGTCCAACTGGTGCTCCAGGACCCGAGCGGATCACTCAACCCGCGGCACACGGTGTACGACGCGGTGGCGGAAGGGCTGCGGATCCACGGGTACGCGGGGGACGAACGGGCGGCGGTCGCCGAGGCCCTGGCCAAGGCGGGGCTGCGACCGCCCGAACGGTTCTTCCTGCGCTATCCGCACGAGTTGTCGGGAGGCCAGCGGCAGCGCGTGGTGATCGCGGGAGCGCTCGTCCTGGAGCCCGAACTCATCGTCGCCGACGAGCCGGTGGCGTCGCTCGACGCGTCCGTGCGCGGTGAGATCCTCGCTCTGCTCCTCCGGCTGCGGACCGAGTTCGGCCTCGCCGCCCTGGTGGTGACCCATGATCTGGGCCTGGCGTGGAACATCGCCGACCGGGTCGCGGTGATGTACCTGGGCCGGATCGTGGAGACCGGCCCGGTCGAACAGGTGCTGACCGCGCCCCGGCACCCGTACACCCGGGCCCTGCTCTCCGTCCTGCCGGAGACGCCGGGCGAACCCGTGGTGCTGACCGGCGAGCCCCCGGACCCCTCCCGCATCCCCGCCGGCTGCCGCTTCCACGTCCGCTGCCCGGTCCTGGCGAGCGGCGCGGCGGAGCAGGCTGGTGTCGCCGGCGCGTGCCGGGGCCAGGACCTGGAGATACTCGACGGGGGCAGCGGGGAACAGGTGGCGTGTCACTGGGCCGGGGCCCAGGTGGTCAACTGATCTGCGGCGCGGGCCGGTCGCCGGCGACCAGCTCGACCTCGAATCCGTCGGTGTTCACGAGGTAGGCCGCGTAGTGCTGTGGACCCCCGGCATGGGGGTAGCGCTCCGCGAAGAGCGGATTCCAGCCGTGCCGGGGCGCCTCACCGGCCAGGGCGTCGACGTTCTCGCGGGTTCCGGCATGGAACGCGAGGTGGTTCAGCCCCGGACGCATCCGGTCGTGACGGGTGCCGTCCATCGCGGGCGACTGCTCCACGACGAGATACGACGGCCCCTGACGCCAGCTACGGCCGTGCTGCCACTCCTGGTAGGGCAGATAGCCGAGCCGGCCGAGCAGCCAGCCCCATTCCCCTGCCGCGCGCGGCAGGTCCGGTACCCACAGCTCGATGTGATGGAGCATCTCGCCCTTCCTCGGTGTACGGGGTCGTACGGGCCCGGAAAAGCCGGTTCCCGGCACCTCGCGCGAGGTGCCGGGAACCGAGCGGAGCCGCGAAGCCGTCAGGCCGCGTTCACGACGTCCTTCTCCTCGGCGAAGTGGCAGGCCGACTCGTGGGCCACCGGGGAGTCCTCGTTCTTGAAACGCTCGGGGATCGCCAGGATCGGCGTCTCCACGGAGCACTTGTCCTGGGCCTTCCAGCAGCGGGTGCGGAACCGGCAGCCCGAGGGCGGGTTGGCCGGGGACGGCACGTCGCCGGAGAGGATGATCCGCTCGCGGTGCTCGCGGGCATCCGGGTCCGGCACGGGGACCGCCGACAGCAGCGCCTGGGTGTAGGGGTGCGTCGGGTGCTCGTAGATCTGCTCGTCCGAGCCGATCTCGACGACACGGCCGAGGTACATCACGCCCACCCGGTCCGAGATGTGCCGGACGATCGACAGGTCGTGCGCGATGAAGACGTAGGAGAGGTTGAACTCGTCCTGCAGTCGCTCCATCAGGTTGATGACCTGCGCCTGGACGGACACGTCCAGCGCGGAGACCGGCTCGTCGCAGATGATGACCTCGGGGTTGAGCGCGAGGCCGCGGGCGATGCCGATGCGCTGGCGCTGACCGCCGGAGAACTGGTGCGGGTAGCGGTTGATGTACTCGGGGTTGAGGCCGACGACGTCCAGCAGTTCCTGGACCTTGCGCCGCCGGTCGCCCTTCGGGGCCACCTCGGGGTGGATGTCGAAGGGCTCGCCGATGATGTCGCCCACCGTCATCCGCGGGTTGAGCGAGGTGTACGGGTCCTGGAAGACCATCTGGATGTTGCGGCGCACGGCCTTCAGGGCGCGTCCGGACAGCTTGGTGATGTCCTGGCCCTTGTAGAAGATCTCGCCGGCCGTGGCCCGCTCCAGGTTCATCAGGAGCTTGGCCACCGTCGACTTGCCGCAGCCGGACTCGCCCACGATGCCCAGGGTCTCGCCCTGGTACAGGTCGAAGGACACACCGTCGACGGCCTTGACCGCACCGAGCTGCCTCTTGAACAGGATGCCCTGGGTCAGCGGGAAGTGCTTGACCAGGTTGCGCACCTGAAGAATCGGCTCGCCGCGCTCGACCGGCGCCTCGACGGCCGCGACCGCCTCGTCCTCGGTGCGCGCGTCCACGACCTCGACGTCGGAGACGTTGGGCGTGGCGTCCGTGACGTCCTCCTTCTTACGGAGCTCAGCCATGGATCGTCTCCTTCCAGAAGTGGCACGCGGAGGCGCGGCCCACCAGTTCCGTACCGTCCTGCTCGGTCACCTGGACCAGTGCCGGGGCGTCGGTACGGCATATGTCCTGCGCCTTGGTGCAGCGGGGGTTGAAGGCGCAACCGGACGGGATCTGCTGCAGGTTCGGGGGCAGACCCTTGATCGCGAACAGCTCGTGCCCCTTCTGGTCGAGGCGCGGGATCGAGTCGAGCAGGCCTCGGGTGTAGGGGTGGGCGGGCCGCTTGTACAGCTCGTGCACCGGGGCGGTCTCGACGATCCGGCCCGCGTACATGACGGCGATCTTGTCCGCCACGTCGGCGACCACGCCGAGGTCGTGGGTGATCAGGATCAGACCCATGTTGTACTCGCGCTGGAGATCCGCGAGGAGGTCCATCACCTGGGCCTGGACGGTCACGTCGAGGGCCGTCGTGGGCTCGTCGGCGATGATCAGGTCCGGCTCCAGGGCCAGCGCCATGGCGATCATGATGCGCTGGCGCATACCGCCGGAGAACTGGTGCGGGTAGTCGCCCACCCGCTGGGCGGCGGCCGGGATACGCACCCGGTCCATCAGCTCGATGGCCTTGGCCTTGGCGTCCTTGCGGGACATGCCCTTGTGCGCCCGGAACATCTCGCCGAGCTGGAAGCCCACCGACAGCACGGGGTTGAGCGAGGACAGGGCGTCCTGGAAGATCATCGCCATCTTGGCGCCGCGCAGCTTGCGCCGCTCGTTCTCCGACAGGGTCAGGATGTCCTGTCCCTGGAAGAAGATCTGTCCCTGGCTGATCCGTCCGGGCGGGCTGTCCAGGATGCCCATGATCGCCTGGGCGGTGACGGACTTGCCCGAACCCGACTCACCGAGAACGGCGAGCGTCTCGCCGGCATTGACGCTGTAGTTGACGCCGTTGACCGCCTTGGTCACCGAGTCCCGGACCTTGAACTCCACGTGCAGGTCACGGACTTCGAGCAGTGGGGCGGTCCCGTCCGGCCCGGTGTTCGCCGGGGCCATGTCGAGGCTGGTCATGCCATCACCTTCGTCTTGCTTCAAAAGGGGTCGACTCACGGCGGTGCCTCACCGGAGCTTCGGGTCGAGGGCGTCGCGCAGGCCGTTGCCGAGCAGGATGAAGCCCAGCGCGGTGATGACGATCGCAAGGCTCGGGTAGGTCCACATGAAGTCCTTGACACCCATGAAGTTGCGACCGGCCGAGATCATGTTCCCCCACTCGGCCACCTGCGGGTCCACACCCACGCCCAGGTACGACAGCGACGCCTCGGCGACGATCGAGATACCGACGTTGCTCGTGCCGTACACCAGCACCGAGGTGATGGAGTTGGGCAGGATGTGCTTGCGGATGATCCGGCCCTGGCCGGCGCCCAGCGCCTTCGCCGCGTGCACATAGTCCATCTCGCGCACGGAGAGGATCTGGCTGCGCAGCAGGCGGGCGAACGTGGCCCAGGTGAAGACACCGAGGGAGATCACGACGGGCAGCACACCGCGGCCCATCAGCAGGATGATCACGATGGCGCCGACGAGCAGCGGGAAGGCGAAGAATATGTCCGCCATGCGCATGATCACGGTGTCCACCCAGCGGCCGTAGTAACCGGCGAGGGCGCCCAGGGTGACACCGATGACGAGTGCGAGCAGGATCGAGGCGAGGCCGACGATCACCGCGATCTGGCTGCCGTAGATGAGGCGGGACAGCTGGTCCCGGCCGAGCGCGTCGGTACCGAGCAGATGGCTGCCGCCCGGGGACTGCAGCGTCGCGTTCAGGTCCTGCTTCAGCGGGTCGTACGGCGCGATCACCGGGGCCAGCACGGCGACGAGGACCAGCACGCCGATGATGGCCAGTCCGACCACGGCCAGCTTGTTGGCGAAGAAGCGGTGCCGGATGTCGGCCCACTGGCTGACCCGGGCGACGCTGGGTTCCGCGCCCGGCTGTGCCGCGGCGGGTTCGGCCTGTGTCGGCCCTCCCGTGCCCGTGACGAGTTCGGTCATGGTGTGACTCCTAGATGAGGGCGACCCAGCCGGTCAGGCGAGCCGGATACGCGGGTCGAGGGCGGCGTACAGCAGGTCGACGACCAGGTTGAGCACGACGAAGATCGCCACGCTGATCGTCACCACACCCACGATGACGGGGTTGTTGTTCTGCTGGATCGCCTGGACCAGCGCGAGACCGATGCCGTTCCAGTTGAAGATCGTCTCTGTGATGATCGCGCCGCCGAGCAGAGACCCGAACGAGATGCCCAGGTACGTGATGACAGGGATGACCGAGTTCCGCAGGACGTGGCGGAAGAGCACGGTCCGGCCCGAAAGCCCCTTCGCCACCGCGGTCTTGACGTAGTCGGCGCGCAGCACTTCGAGCATGGCGCTCCGGGCCAGCTGCGCGACGAGCGCCGCGTCGATGATCGCGAGGGTCACCGCGGGCAGCACCATCGACTTGAAGCCGCCGTCCGCGATGAGCGGGAACCAGCCCAGCTCCACCACGAAGACACGCTGCATGATCATGCCGAGCACGATGGAGGGGACGCCGATGGCCAATGTGGTGACGAAGGTGGCCGACACGTCCCAGATCGAGTATCTGCGAATGGCCGAGACGATGCCCACGGCCAGACCGATCACGATGTCGATCGCGATGGCGAACACCGCCAGCTTCGCCGTGTTGGCCAGCTTCGGCTTGAGGATCTCCGTCACCGGCCGACCCTGCGTGTAGTCCGTGCCGAGATCACCGGTGACGAGCTTGCCGACGTAGTTGCCGTACTGCACGACGAGCGGCTTGTCGAGCCCGTACTGCTTGTGCAGCTGTGCGATCACCGCCGGGTCACGCGCCTTGTCGCTGCCCGCGATCTGCCCGACCGGGTCACCGGGCAACACGAACAGGCAGGCGAACAGGATCAACGTCGCGCCGAGCGTGACGACGATCAACTGGCCCAGCCTGCGGACCACGTACCTTCCCATGACATGCCTCTCTGCGCCTCGCTGCCGCTTCCCAGCGGCTTCCCAGCCCCGGACGGGGGGTGTGGGGGTGGGGGCGGGAGGGCGGTCACACCCTCCCGACGGTCGTCGGGGGCCGCGGTGTCCGAGCCACAGCTCGGCACCACGACCCCCAATTCACCGGACACCGCTGTCAGCGGCGCCTGACTACTTCAGGCTGATCTCCGGCAGGTTCGGGTCCTCGTGGAAGTCCATCTGGATGTTCCCGAACTTCTTGGTGTTCGCGAGACGCTCCTGGGTGCGGTTCCACAGCGGGATGAGCGCCATGTCGTCCAGGGCCTTCTTCTCCGCCTGCTTGTACAGCGCGTTGCGGCCCGACTGGTCCGCGGTGGCCCGGGCCTTGGCGACCAGGGCGTCGAAGTCCTTGTTGCTGTAGCGCTCCCGGTTGTCACCGGTGACCTTGCCGGACGCGTCCTTGTTGATGGACGCGGTGTCCAGCAGCGGGAAGAGGTAGTTGTCCGGCGTCGGGTAGTCCGCACCCCAGGCGAAGCGGTACAGGCCCGAGGCGCCCGGCTTCTGCTGGTCGGCGAGGAGCTCGGCGAACGGCTTGCCGACGGTCTTCACCTTCAGGCCGAGGACGTCCTGCAGCTGCGCCTGGACGGCCTGGATCCACTCCTCGTGGCCGGCACCGGTGTTGTAGGCCAGCTCGATGGTGTCGCCCGGCTTCAGGCCGCCTTCCTTGGCGAGCTCCTTGGCCTTGGCCTTGTCCTGGCTGATGCAGGAGGTGCACAGGTCCTTCTGGTACACGTCCTTGAAGACCGGCGGCAGGATCGTCGTCGACTTCGTCATCATGCCCTGGAAGACACCCTTGATGATGGCGTCCCGGTCGATGGCGTACGACACGGCCTCGCGGGCCTTGACGCTCTTCAGCGGGCCGTTGTCCATGATCGGCAGCAGGTAGTTCATGCCGTTGGTGTCCTGCTGGATCCACTCACCCTGCGGGCTGTACGTGGCCTTGGCCGACGTCAGCTGCGGGGTGGGCATACGCGCCCAGTCGTACTGACCCGACTGGAAGCCCTGGAGCTCCAGGGTGCTGCTGTTGTTCGGGTTCAGGATGTCGATCTGGACCTTGTCCAGGTGGGCCTTCTTCAGGCCGTACGAGTCGTTGCGGACCAGCGTGATCGACTTGTTGTGCTGCCACGAACCCTGCATCTTGAAGGGGCCGTTGCCGATGGGCGCCTCGTTGTACGCCTTGTTGTGGGCGTCGCCGGCGACCTTGGGAACCGGGCTGAAGACCGTGTGCGTGGTCTTGATGTAGAACTCGAAGTCCGCCGCGGACAGCTTCACCTGAAGCGTGTAGGGGTCCGGCGCGGTGAGGCCGCTCATCGTCTGGGCCTTGCCCGACTGCACGTCGGCGAAGCCCGCGATGCCCGCCATGTGGTAGGCCACGTCGGACGCGGCCGACTTCACCGCGACACGGTTCCAGCCGCGGATGAACGCCGCGGCGTCCACGGGCTCGCCGTTGGAGAACTTGGTGCCCTTCTTGATGGTGAAGGTCCAGGTCTTGCCGTCGGCGCTGACCTTCTTCGAGGTCGCCAGCGCCGGAACGACCTGGCCGTCCGGGGTCGGGTCGTACAGACCCGTGAAGAGGTTGTCCGCGACGAGGGTGCCCTCGGACTCCTGCGCGTTGTAGGGGTCGATGGCTACCGGCTCGGTGATACCCAGCCTGAAGGTGCCGCCGTCCTTGCCGGAGCCACTGCTGCTGCCCTTGCCGCTGTCATCGCTGCCGCCACCACAGGCGGTCGCAGCGAGGGCGACGAGTATCGTCCCGGCGACCCACTTGGCGCTCCTGGCACCACGCATGGGTTCCTCCTCATGAGTCCTGTTGTTCACCGCAAGACGGAGCACACGACATCCCACGGACAGTAAGAACGGGGAAGATCGGGTACACCCGCACGCTCGTGAGTCGGGCGCCTCCGTCGGCGCATGACCCGTTGACCCGAGCTCTACGCGCCTAACTATCTGCCATGGGCTATGGCTGAACCACACCTCCAAGGTCTCGGTTCGATCACACCTGACGGCTACTTCTTCCAAAATCCGGACAAACGGTTTGCCGAAAGATCCCTGCGAAACGGACTTGTTACACAACTATCGATGCGGAGTGTCCGTATAGCGGACAAGGTGCTGTAAAGCAGTTGCGCTGGGCGGAGGGAAAGTGCACTCGACGCCGAGGGTGAGACGAACCGCGACAAACCGCAGGGCGGCAACGGCACAATTCGGCGACCCTAGCGCCGAAGGCCCCGAGACAGGGGCGAACCGACCCCTCGAAGCAGACCGTAGGGAAAACCCTGCATTCGCCGGCCGGGCCGGTCCACAGTCCTCATATACGGCCACGTCATTCCGGCGGTCACAGAGCGTGAGGGAACGCGAGCCCCGGAAGCCCCGGAGCGCCCATACGTCCCGGCCGCGCGACTTGCCGAGGCGCCTCCGTCCGGGCACCCGTACCATGGGGTGAGGCCGTGGCATGTTCAGCCCGGCAGGGCCCGCGTAACACAGATGTACGCGCAGGCCGTCCTCACCACTCCGGGAGTACTGCGCAATATGGCCACGCGCCACGACATCCGCAACGTCGCCATCGTCGCCCACGTCGACCACGGGAAGACGACCATCGTCGACGGCATGCTGAAGCAGGCCGGTGCCTTCGCCGCCCACCAGCTCGACCAGGTCGACGACCGGGTCATGGACTCCAACGACCTGGAGCGTGAGAAGGGCATCACGATCCTCGCCAAGAACACGGCGGTGAAGTATCACCCCAAGGACGGCGGGGAGCCCATCACGATCAACATCATCGACACCCCCGGCCACGCCGACTTCGGCGGCGAGGTCGAGCGCGGCCTGTCGATGGTCGACGGCGTCGTGCTGCTCGTCGACGCGTCCGAGGGCCCGCTGCCGCAGACCCGGTTCGTGCTGCGCAAGGCGCTGCAGGCCCGGCTGCCCGTCATTCTCTGCATCAACAAGACGGACCGCCCCGACGCTCGTATCGACGAGGTCGTGAACGAGACGTACGACCTGTTCCTGGACGTGGACGCGGACGAGGACCAGATCGAGTTCCCGATCGTCTACGCCTGCGGCCGTGACGGCATCGCCTCGCTCACCAAGCCGGAGGACGGCACGGTCCCCGCCGACAGCGACAGCCTGGAGCCGTTCTTCTCCACGATCCTGGAGCACATCCCGGCCCCGAGCTACGACGAGGACGCCCCGCTCCAGGCGCACGTCACCAACCTGGACGCCGACAACTTCCTCGGCCGTATCGCGCTGCTCCGCGTCGAGCAGGGCGAGCTGCGCAAGGGTCAGAGCGTCGCCTGGATCAAGCGCGACGGCACGATCAGCAACGTGCGCATCAGCGAGCTGATGATGACCGAGGCCCTCACCCGCAAGCCCGCCGAGAAGGCCGGGCCGGGTGACATCTGCGCCGTCGCCGGTATCCCCGAGATCATGATCGGCGAGACCCTGGCCGACCTGGAGAACCCCGTCGCGCTCCCGCTGATCACGGTGGACGAGCCCGCGATCTCCATGGTGATCGGTACCAACACCTCGCCGCTGGTCGGCAGGGGCGGCACCGGCAAGGGCGCCAACGCCAAGGCCACGGTCAAGGACCGCAAGGTCACCGCCCGCCAGGTCAAGGACCGCCTCGACCGCGAGCTGATCGGTAACGTCTCGCTGCGGGTCCTGGACACCGAGCGTCCGGACGCCTGGGAGGTGCAGGGCCGCGGTGAGCTGGCGCTGGCCATCCTGGTGGAGACCATGCGCCGCGAGGGCTACGAGCTGACCGTCGGCAAGCCGCAGGTCGTCACCAAGGACGTCGACGGCAAGGTCCACGAGCCCGTCGAGCGTCTGACCATCGACGTGCCCGAGGAGCACATGGGCGCGGTCACGCAGCTCATGGGTGTCCGCAAGGGCCGGATGGACAACATGTCCAACCACGGCTCCGGCTGGGTGCGCATGGAGTTCGTGGTGCCCTCGCGCGGTCTGATCGGCTTCCGTACGGAGTTCCTGACCGGCACGCGCGGCACGGGTATCGCCCACTCCATCCACGAGGGCCACGAGCCCTGGTTCGGCCCCCTCCAGACCCGTAACAACGGCTCGCTGGTCGCCGACCGCTCCGGCAGCGTCACCGCGTTCGCGATGACGAACCTCCAGGAGCGCGGCACGCTCTTCATCGAGCCGGGCACCGAGGTGTACGAGGGCATGATCGTCGGTGAGAACTCCCGCTCCGACGACATGGACGTCAACATCACCAAGGAGAAGAAGCTCACCAACATCCGGTCGGCCACGTCGGACATCGCCGAGTCGATCGTGCCGCCGCGCAAGCTGTCGCTGGAGCAGTCCCTGGAGTTCTGCCGCGACGACGAGTGCGTCGAGGTGACGCCGGAGGCCGTCCGCATCCGCAAGGTCGTCCTCGACCAGCGTGAGCGGGCCCGCTCCGCGAGCCGTGCCAAGCACGGCTGATCGCGCAGACACCCCCGCTGGATCTCTCCGAGGCCCGGCCGCCCTGGGCGGCCGGGCCTCGGCTTTGGGTGCGTGTCGGGGTCTCAGTGCCCCGAGTCGGACTTGGACGGGCTCGCGGACGGCTTCGCGCCCTTCTTCAGGAAGCCCATGTCCTCGTAGACCGGCGTCTGGAAGCCGAAGGCGCCCGCGTTGGCCAGGTCGGCACGGGTCACCGTGAGCTGGGGGCGCTGGTAGAGGGGGATCGAGCCCGCGGCGGCCCAGATGTGGGCGTCGGCCTTGCGCACCAGGTCCCGTTCCTCGTCCTGGTCCAGCGTGGCGATGGCCTGGTCGAAGAGCTGGTCCACCTGGTCGGTGCCGACCCGGGTGTAGTTCTGCTCCACGCTCAGCGAGCCGTCCGACGCCGGCACCGGCTTGGCGTAGATCGGCCGGGCGTCGGTCGCGGGGAACGCGGTCGCCGGCCACGAGTACAGCGCCAGGTCGTAGTCGCCGGACGCGACGTGGTCCTTGAAGAAGGCGTCGTCGGGGACCTTGGTGATCTCCGTACGGATCCCGATCTTGTCCAGCATGCGGACAATACGGTCCCCCACGGTCTGCAGCGACCGCGAACCGGGCCCGGACGGCAGCACGAACTTCAGCTGAAGCGGCTTGCCGTTCTTGGCGAGCACCCCGGCCGCGGCGCCGCCCGGAGCGGCGGTGCCCTTGGGGGCGTAGGCCCCCGGCGGGGGGCCACCCTGCTGGGCGGGCTCCCGGACGGGGTGACGGGGCTTGTCGTCCTCGCCCGAGTCGTCGCGCCGGTCCGAGCCCGCCGTGCTGCCCGCACCCTGTGTCCTGCCCGCGCCCCCCGAGCCCTTGTCGCCCTCGGAGCCGGCCGCCTTCGCCTTGGCCGAGCCGTTCACCCAGCCCGCCTCGGCCAGCAGCTTCTGCGCCTCCTTGGTGTCCTGGTTGCCGATGGCACCGCTGCCGTCGGCGTAGGCGTCCTGCCCCGCGAGCGCGAGATGGCTGCCGACCGGGACCACGGGCAGCCCGAGCGGCTTGAGCACGAGTCCGGCCAGCTGGGTGCGGTCCAGAGACCGGGCCACGGCCCGGCGCACCCGCTCGTCGGAGAGCGGGCCCCGGCCGCCGTTCAGGGCCAGCTGGGTGTAGGCGGGCTCCAGGGACCTGCGGAGCACGAAGCCGTTCAGCGTCTGCTGGTTGTGGGGGCCCGCCGCGCCCGGCGAGGCGCTCCCGCTCGACTCCGACCCCGGCGAGGCGCTGTCGTCCGACTCCGTGCCCGGCGAGGCGCTCCCGCTCGTCTCCGCGCCCGGCGAGGAGCCCTGCAGGGGGGTGCTGCCCTTGTCGCGGGCGGCGAGCGTGATCCGGTCGGCCTCCTCCGGGTCCACCTCCGCCATGTCGAGCTTCCCGTCGGCGAGCGCGGCGGCCCGCTGATCGCGCGGGACGGCCACGAGGACGATCTCGGAGAGCTTGGCGGGCCGGCCCCACCAGCGCGGGTTGCGACTGAGGGTGACGGTGCCGTGGTCGCGGTCGACCGACTGGATGCCGAACGGGCCGGCGGTGACCTTCAGGCCCCCTCTCGCCCCGTCGTTGAAGCTCCCCGGAGTACCCATGACGTCCTTCGGGTACAGCGGCGAGAACAGCGACCTCCAGTCGGCGTACGGCTTGGTGAAGGTGACCTTGACCTCAAGGTTGTTCGCGCCGCGCTCGATCTTCTGGATCCGGTCGTAGCCGGCGTTGCGGGCGGTCCAGTACGCGCGGTTCTTGCCGGACAGGGCGCGCCACTGGGCGGCGAAGTCGTCGGCGCCGATCTCCCGGCCGTCGCTCCAGACGGCCTGCTGGTTCAGGCGGTAGACGACGACCTGCTTGGGCTCGGTCGAGACGACCTTGGCGGACTCCAGATAGGCGGAGTTCACCTGCGGCCGGCCGTTCACATCGAGCCGGAACATCGAGGGCAGCACGGCGCCCGCGATCCGGCTGGTCGCGGCGTCGGCGTCGGCCTGGAAGGCGTTCAGGGTCCCGGGCACGGCGTCGACCGCCCAGCGCAGGGTGCCGCCGTCGCTGACGAGGGTGCGGCCGGCCGGGGCGATGTCCTGCCCGGCGGCCGGTGTGCTCGCCTTCTTCTCGTTGGAACTGCAGGCGGCGAGCGCGGTCACCGCGAGGGCTCCCGCGGTGAGGAAAGCGACCGAGCGCAGCACCGCGCTCCGTCCGACGCCGTCGTGGGACATCACGTCTACCTCCGGGAGCCACTTCACAGATGAGCGGGCGTTGTGATCAGGTTTGTTGCTATTTGGAGCTGATCAGATGTATGGGCCCACTGAAGTGGAAAGAGTCCAGCGGAATGCGGCGACACGGCGACAAGGCCCGGAAACATACCCGTTCGGCGCAAAGATCCCCCTGCTCCCCGGCGCCGGGCCCCCGCATTTGGGACGATGAGGGACGGGAGGCTCGAATCAGGTCCGCACGCCCCCCTGTGCGTCGGCCAATCACTGCACGTCCCTTCACACCGGCAGGTGTGACGCGCAACACTCGCAGGCGCATGAACGTCACCACCTCGGGCCCCTCTGGCCCTGGAAGTGAGGTCACGTCATGTCCGTGTACGACGAACTGACATCGGTCCAGCGGTGCCTCGACGACCTGTACCGGTCGGTGGGACGCCTGGAACAGCAGCTGGGCGGCGGCGGGCTCGAGGTACGCCGGGTCCGTACCGACGCCGACCATCTGCGCGAGAGCGTGGCCCTGCTGCGCGAGGCGGCCGACGCCTCCCGCGCGGCCCCGCGTGTCGAGCTGGTGACGATCTCCGACGCCCCGTACGACAGCACTCTGTGGACGGACTCGGACGACGAGGGACTCGGCGCCCGGGACCGGCACGCGCCCTGACCCCCGGCGCGCCCCGGAGGCGACCGACCCACGAGAAAGGTGCGCTTTCCTTGAGCACTGGGACCACTGGAACGGAACCCCCCGACACCGAACCCCGGCCGCCCGGCGGCGGAGTGCGCACCGGCACCCGCGCCGCGATCGCCGTTCCGCACCTGCGCACCGACCGCTGGTGGCTCGCGCCCGCGGCCACCGCCGCCGGGCTGCTGGCGTTCGTCGTGTACTCGACCTGGCGGGCCTTCGCCGACGCGGACTACTACGCGGCGCCGTACGTCTCGCCGTTCTACTCGCCCTGTCTCGCGGAGCGCTGCCGGACCATGCACGCGGGCCCCAACGCCGATCTCTTCGGCAGCTGGTGGGCGATCTCCCCGGCCATCATCATCCTGATCTTCCCGCTCGGCTTCCGCCTGACCTGCTACTACTACCGCAAGGCCTACTACCGCGGCTTCTGGCTGTCGCCGCCGGCCTGCGCGGTGGCGGAACCGCACCGCACCTACACGGGCGAGACCCGCTTCCCGCTGATCCTGCAGAACCTCCACCGGTACTTCTTCTACGCGGCCCTGCTGGTGGCGGGCGTCCTCACCTACGACACGGTGCTCGCCTTCCGCGACAGCCACTACCGCTGGGGACACATGGGGCTCGGCACCGTGGTGTTCCTGGTGAACATCGTGCTGATCTGGGCCTACACCCTCTCCTGCCACTCCTGCCGGCACATCGTCGGCGGCAGGCTCAAACACTTCTCCCGGCACCCCGTGCGCTACCGGATGTGGGGCTTCGTCAGCAGGCTGAACGCCCGACACATGCTGCTGGCCTGGGCGTCGCTGGTCAGCGTGGCGCTCGCCGACTTCTACGTGTACCTGGTGGCGTCCGGCGCCTTCGACGATCCGCGCTTCTTCTAGTGAGTGGGGCCTTGTGATGTCCGTGGTCGACCGGCAGGAGTGGGACGTCGTCGTGGTCGGGGCCGGCGGGGCCGGCCTCCGTGCCGCCATCGAGGCCCGGGAGCGCGGCGCCCGTACGGCCGTGATCTGCAAGTCGCTGTTCGGCAAGGCGCACACCGTGATGGCGGAGGGCGGCATCGCCGCGGCGATGGGCAACGCCAACCCGCACGACAACTGGCAGGTGCACCTCCGCGACACCCTGCGCGGCGGGAAGTTCCTCAACCAGTGGCGGATGGCCGAGTTGCACGCACGCGAGGCCCCCGAGCGCGTCTGGGAACTGGAGACCTGGGGCGCGCTGTTCGACCGTACGAAGGACGGCCGCATCTCCCAGCGCAACTTCGGCGGTCATGAGTACCCGCGCCTCGCACATGTCGGCGACCGTACGGGGCTGGAGCTGATCCGCACCCTCCAGCAGAAGATCGTCGCGCTCCAGCAGGAGGACAAGAAGGAGACCGGGGACTACGAGTCCCGGCTGAAGGTCTTCCAGGAGTGCACGGTCACCCGGGTCCTCAAGTCCGGGGACAGGGTGTCGGGGGTCTTCGCCTACGAGCGCGAGTCCGGTCGCTTCTTCGTCCTTCAGGCGCCCGCCGTGGTGATCGCGACGGGCGGCATCGGCAAGTCCTTCAAGGTGACGTCGAACTCCTGGGAGTACACGGGCGACGGACACGCGCTGGCCCTGCTCGCCGGGGCGCCGCTGCTGAACATGGAGTTCGTGCAGTTCCACCCGACGGGCATGGTCTGGCCGCCGTCGGTGAAGGGCATCCTCGTCACCGAGTCGGTGCGCGGCGACGGCGGGGTGCTCAGGAACTCCGACGGCAAGCGGTTCATGTTCGACTACGTCCCGGACGTCTTCAAGGAGAAGTACGCGCAGACGGAGGACGAGGCCGACCGCTGGTACGAGGACCCGGACAACAACCGGCGCCCGCCGGACCTGCTCCCCCGTGACGAGGTCGCGCGCGCCATCAACGCCGAGGTGAAGGCCGGCCGCGGCTCCCCGCACGGCGGTGTGTTCCTCGACGTCTCCACCCGTATGCCCGCCGAGGTCATCCGGCGCCGGCTGCCGTCCATGTACCACCAGTTCAAGGAGCTGGCGGACGTCGACATCACCGCCGAGGCGATGGAGGTCGGGCCGACCTGCCACTACGTGATGGGCGGCATCGCGGTCGACTCGGACACGGCGGCGGCCCGCGGGGTCCCGGGCCTGTACGCGGCCGGCGAGGTGGCCGGCGGGATGCATGGCTCCAACCGGCTGGGCGGCAACTCGCTCTCGGACCTGCTGGTCTTCGGACGGCGGGCGGGCCTGCACGCGGCGCGGTACGCGACCGAGGCCGCCGAGCGCCCCACGGTCGACGACGCCCAGGTGGACGCCGCCGCGGCGGAGGCCCTGCGGCCGTTCTCGGCGGAGGGGCCGGCGCCCGGCGAGGCGGCCGGAGGCCCGCCGGAGAACCCGTACACCCTGCACCAGGAACTCCAGCAGACCATGAACGACCTGGTAGGGATCATCCGCCGGGAGGCGGAGATGCGGCAGGCGCTGCAGAAACTGGGAGAGCTGCGGGCGCGGGCGCGCCGGGCGGGTGTCGAGGGACACCGCCAGTTCAACCCGGGCTGGCACCTCGCCCTGGATCTGCGGAACATGCTGCTGGTCAGCGAGTGTGTGGCACGGGCGGCCCTGGAGCGGACGGAGTCGCGCGGCGGGCACACCCGGGAGGACTTCCCGGCGATGGACCGCGCATGGCGCCGCGTCAATCTGCTGGGCCGGCTGGCCGACCCCACGGGCGGTCTGGCCGCGACGGACCCGGTCCGCGGCCAGATCACCCTGTCCCGCGAGACCACCGACCCCATCCGCCCCGACCTGCTCGCCCTCTTCGAGAAGGAGGAGCTGGTCAAGTACCTGGCCGAAGAGGAGCTGTACGAATGAGCGGCTACGAGGCCCGATTCAAGGTGTGGCGGGGCGACACGGAGGGCGGCGGCCTGAAGGACTTCACGGTCGAGGTCCACGAGGGCGAAGTGGTGCTGGACATCGTCCACCGTCTCCAGGCCACCCAGGCACCCGACCTCGCGGTGCGCTGGAACTGCAAGGCGGGCAAGTGCGGTTCGTGCTCGGCGGAGATCAACGGGCGGCCCCGGCTGATGTGCATGACACGGATGTCGGTGTTCGACCGGGACGAGACGATCACGGTGACCCCGCTGCGCGGCTTCCCGGTGATCCGCGACCTCGTGACCGACGTGGGCTTCAACTACCGCAAGGCGCGCGAGATCCCGTCCTTCGTGCCACCCCGGGGCATCGGTCCCGGCGAGTACCGCATGATGCAGGAGGACGTCGACCGGTCGCAGGAGTTCCGCAAGTGCATCGAGTGCTTCCTGTGCCAGGACACCTGTCATGTGGTCCGCGACCACGAGGAGAACAAGCAGGTGTTCGCGGGCCCACGCTTTCTGATGCGGGTGGCGGAGCTGGACATGCACCCTCTGGACGCGGCCTCGGAGACGGGCCTCGACCGCAGGCGCACGGCCCAGGACGAACACGGCCTCGGCTACTGCAACATCACCAAGTGCTGCACGGAGGTGTGCCCCGAGGGCATCAAGATCACGGACAACGCGCTGATCCCGATGAAGGAGCGGGCGGCCGACCGCAAGTACGACCCGCTGGTGTGGCTCGGGTCGAAGATCGGGAGGCGTCCGGCGACCGGGTGAGCGTTTGTTCGCGGCCGTACGGGGCCCGGGCGTCCATCAGGCCCGCACACGGCCGGGGCGCCGCCCGAGCATCTGCAGCACCCCGCCGGTCAGCAGCAGAACGAACCCGCAGGGGGCCACGAAGTCGAGGGCGGTCGTGCCGCTCCCGGGGACGACGAACCTGAACAGCGCCATCCCCGAGACGAAGAGCAGGGCTCCGCAGCCCCACAGTCGGGGCCGCAGCACCCCCGCACGCCACGGCGGCACGAGCATCCGGCCGGTGGTCAGGGCCACGACCCCCGTGGCGGCGTAGAGGGCCAGGACCACCACAACGGCGATCAGAGATATGACGTGCAGCATCGGCCCCCCGGTGTGTGGTGCCCTGATCATGGCACCACCGTCTGCGGATGCTCAGAGCCGCCCCCGCACCGGCACACTCCGCTCGCGGAGCCGCGCCATCCGCCCTACGCTCCGGAATGTGACGCCGCCCACCCGTCGGCGCCGGTCGTGCCGGGCCGCCGCGTTCCGAGCCGTGCGACGGGCCCCTGTCGCGTTCGGGGTGGTGTTGTCGGCGGTCGTGGTGGGAGCGGCGGCCGGGGCCGGACGCGACCGTGCCGCCACCGGTGATCTGGCGCTGCCGCTGATCGCCGCGGTCGCCGCCGTGGCCGTGGCGGTGTACACGTCGGTGCGGCGCAGACGGCGTACGAGGACGCGTACGACGCCCGGCGGACGCGTGCCCACCGTCGTACCGCTGGACGAACTCGACCGGCGGGCGCGGCGGTTGCTCGTCGAGACCGACGACTGTGTGCGCACCAGCCGGGAGGAGTTGCGGTGGGCCGCCGCGCAGCTCGGGGACGAGGCGATACGGGGGCACGAGCAGGCTCTGCAGGACGCCGCGTCGGAACTGGCGGCGTCCTTCGGGATACGGCAACGGCTCGACGACGGGGAAGGCGGGGCGCGGGCGCTGCTGGAGCAGATCGTGGCGCGGTGCAAGGCGGCCGGGCGGAGGCTGGACGCCCAGGCGCCCGGGTTCGACCGGACGCGGGCGCTGGAGCGGACCGCACGGGAGGCGCTGGAGCGTGCCGAGGCACAGGCCCGGGAGTCGGTGGCGCGGGCCGCGGAGACGGACGACACGCTCGCCGGGTTGCGCGAGCGGTACGCGCTGTCCGCGTGTCTGCCGGTGGCGGCCCATCAGGACGTGGCCAAGGACCGGCTGGCCTTCGCCGCGTCCTGCCTCCACCGGGGCCACCGGGCCGTGGAGCGCGGGGAGACCGGGGACGCGACGGCCCTGCTGCGCGCGGCCGAGGCCGCCGTCGGCCAGGCGGACCTGCTGACGGCGGGCGTCGCACGACTGGCCGCGGCCCTGACGAAGGCGGCGCACGTTCTGCCCGCCGCCCTGACGGCGACGGAGACCGACCTCGCTCAGGCCGCCGCGGAACCCGCCCACACGGATCTGCGGACCCGGACCGCCCAGGGCAGGGCGCTGGTGGCCGAACTACGGGGCGAGCCGGGCGCAAAGGCCCCGGCCGACGGTGAGGACACCTCCGGCGACGAGACGGCGGCCGGGGGGCGGCTGAGAGCGCAGGGGCCGGGGGCGGCGGCCGGCGGACGGAAAGCCGAGGGGCCGGGGGCGGTGGGACGGGGCGTGCTCGATCCGGTCAGGGCGTTGCGGCGGATCGAGGAGGTGACCGCGGGGCTGGACCGGGCGTCACACCGGCGGCCGGAGGGGGCCTCGGCCCTCGACCGGCTGGACCGTGCCCTGCTCGTCGCCCGTGGCAGTGTCGGGGCCGCGGCGGACTACGTGACCACGCACCGCGGAGCGGTCGGCTGCGAGGCCCGCACCCGGCTCGCGGAGGCGGAGCGGCGGCTGCGCTCGGCGGAGCGCGCGGGCACTCCCGTGTCCGCCGCCCCGGCCCCCGCGGCGGCCCTGTGCGACGCCCGGGAGGCGGACGCGCTCGGCCGGCAGGCCCGGCAGCTCGCGGAGCGGGATGTGCGTACGTACGGGACGCCGTACGGCGAAGGCCTGTGGACAGGGGGCGCCGTACTCGGCGGGATTCTCCTCGACGCCCCGCGCCGTCCGGGCGCCCCGGGCGACAGCGGCCCCGCGAGCTACGGCGGACCGGGCACGCGGGCGCGCAGGGGCGGCGGGGACCTGTTCCGGCGACCGAAGGCGGACGACCGGATCTAGAACAGACTCAGCAGGGCCTCCGCCGGGTCCACGATCCCGTTCTCGCCGTCCGGAAGCGGCAGTTCGAACCAGACCGTCTTCCCACGCGGCGTACGCCGCGAACCCCAGGCCGCCGAAAGCAGCCCGACCAGTTGCAGACCGCGCCCTCCCTCGTCGGTGTCCCGGGCCCGCCGACGGCGGGGCTGGACCAGGCCCGCGTCCCAGACCTCGCACACCAGCGTCCGGTCGAGCAGCAGCCGCAGTCTGATCTCGCCCTCGCCGTACCGCAGGGCGTTCGTCACCAACTCGCTGACCAGCAACTCCGTGGTGTCCACCAGCGGCTCCAGGTCCCAGGCGAGCAACTGACCGCGCGCGTACTCCCGGGCCCGGCCCACGCTGCGCGGCTCCCGCGGCAGCGTCCAGTCCCCGACGGACTCGGCCGACAGCCCCTGGACACGTGCCATCAGCAACGCGATGTCGTCCTCGCCGTGATGCGAGTCCAGAGTGTTGAGGACGTGGTCGCAGACGTCCTCCAGGGGCTGGGAGGGGTCCGTGAGCGCGCCCACGAACGCCTGGAGGCCCTCGTCCAGCGGATGGTCCCGGGACTCCACGAGTCCGTCCGTGTAGAGCGCGAGCAGGGCGCCCTCGGGCAGTTCGACCTCCACCTCCTCGAAGGGCTCGCCGCCCACGCCGAGCGGCATCCCGGGCGGCACGTCCAGCATCAGCGCGGGCTGGCCCGGTTCCACGACCACTGGCGGGAGATGACCCGCGTTGGCGAAGGTGCAACGGCGCGTGACCGAGTCGTAGACCGCGTAGACACAGGTCGCGAGGTACACCTCGGACAGGTCGGCCTCGCGCGGCCGGCGGGCGGCGCGGGTGGCCTGCTGGACGCCTCCGGGCGCGCCGAGGTTGCGGGCGATCTCGTCGAGCTGGGCGAGGACTTCGGCCGGTTCGAGGTCGAGCTGCGCCAACGTCCGGACGGCTGTGCGCAGTTCGCCCATGGCGACGGCGGCGCGCAGGCCGCGCCCCATGACGTCGCCGACGACCAGGGCCGTGCGGTGGCCGGGGAGTTCGATGACGTCGAACCAGTCGCCGCCGACCTCGCTCGGCCGGCCGGTGGCCGCGTTGCCGGGCAGATAACGGCAGGCGATGTCCAGGCCGGAGGCCTCCGGGTCGCCGGGTGGCAGCAGGGAGCGCTGCAGTATCAGCGCGCGTTCGTGCTCGCGGCGGTACAGGCGCGCGTTGTCGATACAGACCGCGGCGCGCGCGGCCAGTTCGACGGCGAGCGCGTGGTCGCGTTCGCCGAACGGCTCGCTGCCCTTGGTGCGGGAGAACTTGGCGAGGCCGACGACGGTGTCGTGCGCGACCATCGGAACGGCGAGCGTGGACTGGATCAGGCCACCGTCCGCGGCGGGGATGTGCCGGGGCCGGGCGGCCCGCAGGGCGTCCGCGTAAGGGGAGTTGAAGGCGTAGTGGTGGACGGCACCGACGGCGACGGGCTCGGTCCCGCCGGTGAAGGGCAGGTCCGCGACGGCGCTGGAGAACGCGACGCGGCGCATCTCGGCGCTGCCGTCGGCCAGGCCCGGCGGGGTCTCGTCGCCGGCCAGGAGGCCCTGGTAGAGGTCGACGGTGGCGAGGTCGCAGAAGCCGGGCACGACCACGTCGAGGAGTTCCCGCGCGGTGGTCTCCAGGTCGAGGGAGTTGCCTATGCGGGCGCCCGCCTCGTTCAGGAGGGCGAGGTTGCGGCGGGCGGCGGCGGCCTCGCGGGCGGCGGCGCGGCGGGAGGTGACGTCGATGCCGAGCCAGGCGACGCCGATGGGGTGACCGCTGCCGCTGTGCACGCGGTAGAGGTTCACGGACCAGTGCTTGCGCTCCTCGGAGCCCGGGATGAAGCCCGTGACATGCATGTCCGTGATCGATTCGCCGGTCTCCAGGACGCGGCGCAGGGTCGCCGAGACGCGCTCGGCCTCCGGTGACTGCAGATAGTCGTGGACGGAGTGGCCGCGGTGGCGGTCGGGGGTGCCGCCGAAGGTCGAGGCGAACTGCTCGTTGGCACGCCGTACCCGCAGATCCGGGTCGATCAGCAGGAAGCCGAAGGGAGATTGGCCGAAAATCGCCTGCGAGGCGGCGAGATCGGTCTCGATGCTACGGAGCGTACGGACGTCGACGATGATGCACACGGCGGCCCGGTCGCCGTCCTCCGTGACCGTGGGCATCACATAGACCTCGGCGAGCCCCTCGGTTCGCCGCGCGTCGGTCGCCCGGAAGGGGATGACGCCCGTCCACTCCCGGCCGTCGAGGATCTCGGCCATCTTGCGCTGGCCCCGCTCACGCAGCTCGGGGGCGACGAACGCCTCGATGGGGTCCATGCCGACGGCCCGTTCGCGGGGGATGCCGAAGAGCTGCTCGGCCCGCAGGCTCCACTGGTCGACGTGTCCGTCGGGGCCGATGGAGAACGAGGCGACCTTGATGTAGTCGTAGATGGAGCCGGGCGGGTTGCTCTGCCACAGAAGACCGCTCGCCGCGTCGCGCGCTTCGACGGCCACGGCGGAATCCACCGCGGCCCCGTCCCTCGCGCCGCCCGACGGGTCCTCGGACTCCGTGGCCTTCGCTGGTATCTCGCTCACGCGAACCGTCCCCTCCAGCTCACCGCATCCGGCACCGGTCACCGGGGGCGGCTGCCCGCAGTATCCAGCACTACGGTGCCGCACAACACGGTGTTCACGATCACAGCACGGTCCCGATGCTTTTTGGACCGGCCGGGCCATACTCCCAGTCTTCTAACCAGGTGAAGCCCGGTCGAACCCCCCTTGCACGGCCTACGGTCAGCGGGGAACCGCCAGCTCGAACCAGACCGTCTTGCCGGTGTCCGCCGGGCGGGTCCCCCAGCGCCGCGAGGAGTGGGCGACCAGCTGGAGGCCGCGGCCGTCCTCGGACTCGGAGTCGGCGGCGCGCTCGCGGGGCGGGTCGGGCAGGGTGTCGGAGACCTCGACGAGCAGGCTGGGGGCGGCGCCGCCAGAGCGCACGAGGCGGAGCCCGATGGGGCCGGTGGCGTGCCGCAGCGCATTGGTCACCAGCTCGCTGACCAGCAGCGCGGCGACGTCGCAGATCTCGTCGAGCCCCCAGGCGCGCAGCTGGCTCCGGACAACGGCACGAGCCGTCCGAACCGCACCGGGGTCTGCGTGGAACGTCCACTCGGCGCTGGTGCCTTCGGTGTCGAGCACACCGATCACTTCCCGGGCCAGATGCTCATCGTGTCCGGTTTTGGGGGGTTAATTGGCACATACCCGGTATCAGGAGAGCCTTACCGTGCGCCCGGGCGCACTGTGGCACGGACGGCGTACGGCGGGCCGGACGCGGGAGCACCCTGCGCCCCGCCAGCGTCCGTCTTCCTTCGGAGGTCTATCGATTCCACACGGTCAGCACGGCCTTGACCGCCGCCACGTCCTGGTCGAGCCAGTCCACGTCCCAGATCTCATCGGGGGTCAGCCAGCGCAGCTCGTCGTGGTCCTCCAGAGGCTCGGGGCGGCCGGCGAGCAGCCGCGCGGTCCACACCCGCAGGACGTACCCGGGCTTCAGCGGCCACTCCCCCGGCACACGCCCGACCGGCTCCGCGGTCACCCCGAGCTCCTCCCGCAGCTCGCGGACCAGGGCGCGCTCGGGGGTCTCGCCCGGTTCGACCTTGCCGCCGGGCAGCTCCCAGCGACCGGCGAGCTCCGGGGGCGCACTACGGCGCGCGGCCAGCAGGCGGTCGTCGTCCAGCAGGGCGGCGCCGACCACCACGATCGGTTGCGTCATGCGCCGGAGCCTACGGGAGCACGCGGCGGATCACATTCCCGACCGCTCCCCCCGCCGGGCGCCGCCCTGGCCGATGCGCTCGACCCAGTAGAGCTGCTTGTGCCCGCGGTCGTCGAGGCTGTCCACGATCTTCTGAGCCTCGGCGCGGGTGGCGTACCTGCCCACGCTGTAGCGGTTGCCGTTGTCGTCCTGCCGTATGACGAGCCAGGGAAGAGTGACCGTGCCGTCGCTCATCGCGCCCCTCCACTTCCCGCCCCCGGCTCCCGCCGCGCCCCACCCACCAAGGAAACCGCACTGCGCATATGCCCGAGCCTACGCCTAACCTTCACGCAGCGAATACGGCTTTTCACAAAGAGGTACGCAACCAGCCATGCCACAGGGGGCGCACGCCGTCGTTCGCGCCGTCACATGCGCCCCGCGCGCATGCAGAACAGCCTGGAACATCGACGGACCGCGAGGTGAAGGGCGCGAAGAAACGACCGGATTGCGACCGCGCCGGAAGCCGGGGCTGTCGCATGAGCGACTCGGGTCAACTTCCCTTGGCTCCAAGCCACTTGAACGACCTCGCTACCAGCCGCCCGCACCAGGGCGAGCGCGGCCCGGACGCGAACCGGGGGCGTGCGGCACCGAGGGAGGCGCGGGACGGAAGCGATCAGAACCCCAGGCGGAGGGCACTCGAACACCGGCCTGAGGGCGCACCCGGGCCCCCGCGCGCCCCCTGGCTCGCCGACAGGCGGCACGTCCCCGCTTCGCCGGCGGCGGCACACCCCCACTTCACCCGCGGGCGGCACACCCCCACTTCACCCGCGGGCAACACACCCCCACTTCACCGGCAGGCGATACATCCCTACTTCACCGGCAGGTGGTACGACACCCGGTAGCGGTCCGCCGGCACCACCACGTCCGCCGTCTCCACCGGGCGGCCTGACGCGTAGTAGGTCCGCTGGACGACCAGGACGACATGCCCGGGGACGCCGCCCAGCGCGAGCAGCTCCTCCGCGAGGCCGGGGCGGGCGCCGACCTCCTCCGTGACGTTGTCCACGATCACATCGATGGCCGCCATGCGCTCGACGACCCCCATGCCGCCGAGCGGTCCCTCCTCGGGGAGCATCACGGGGGTGCGGCCGGTCAGCGCGAGGGGCTCCCAGGACGTGGAGAGCATCATCGCCTCGCCCGCCTCCCGGAAGACGTACTTCGTACGCATCACGCGGTCGCCCGGCTGGATGCCGAGCCGCTCGGCAATGGCGCCGCTCGCCTCCCACTGCTCGCTGCGCGACTCCCAGGTGCCGCGCACGGAGGCGTCCGTCTGCTCCTGACGGAAGGGGGTGGCACCGCTCTCCGGCCGGAACCCCGAGCGGGCCACCCGGCGCGGCACCGGCCGCTCCCGGACATAGGTGCCGGACCCGGAGCGGCCCTCGACGAGCCCCTCGGCCATCAGGACCTTGCGCGCCTCCAGGGCGACCGTGTCCGAGACGCCGTACTCCTCGCGGATGCGGGCCTGGGAGGGGAGGCGTGTGCGGGGCGGCAGCAGCCCGTCCACGATCTTCTTACGGAGATCACCCGCGACACGCAGATACGCCGGCTGCTCACCGAAAGTCACTGGCCGCTCCCATCAGCTTGTACAGACAGCAACAGCCTGGCAACCGTGGGTTGTGCCACGCAAGTAGTGGCCAGAGAATCACTCGATGTGATGACTTGGCTTGTCCGACGGCTTTACGCAGGCATTTCCTGCCCGGTATGGCGGCCGTCACACCTGCTTTCCGTCGCCCGATGACCCTCCGGAGCCGGAACCGCCCTCCGCGTCACGTGACGGAGGAGTCGTGGCCAGGCCCAGAGCCTTGCGTGCGGTGACCGCCGTCCGGTCCTCCAGGAGCGTGCTGCCCCGGTCGTAGTGCACGTAGAAGGTGTCGGCGTCCGTGGCGGCGGCCGCCCTGCCCCACTCCTCGCGGGCCCGGTCGAGGGCCGCCGTCCGTCCGGTGACCGGCTCCTGGGCACCCTCCGGCCAGGAGCGGGCCCGCAGCCGCCCGTTCTGGTCGGCGAGCGCCGTGGCGACTCGCGCCGCCCATCTGCGGTGGCCCGGCAGGTCGTCCTCGACGTACGCGGAGTCGGGAGCGGTGTCCAGGGCCGCGTACAGGACCGCGTCCGCACGCAGATAGGCGAGCTGGTCGTCGTTGAGAGTGGTGGCGTCGCGGCGCAGCGTGCCGGTGCGGGCACCCCGCCCGTCGGTGCCGCCGAACATGCAGGTGACCTGGCGGTCGCCGTAGCCCCAACTCTCCCGGGTGGGAGTGAAGTAGTAGACGTCGACATCGTCGGGGATCGCCCAGGAGTCCATGGCGTACGTACCGCGAAGCGCGTAGCACCTGTCGTCGGCGGTCTCGGTGATCGCGTCGTCGCCCGGGAAACGGCCGCCCGGAAGCGCGAAGTTCGCGAAGACCTCGGCCTGGTGCCGCCCGGAACAGGGCACCTTGTCCACGTCGTACGCCTCGCCCTGGAGCGAGCCGCCGGGCGCGTTGAAGCACTCGCCCTTGCGTACGGAGAACGTCGCGCCGTCACCGCGCGCCCCGTCCCTGACGCCCTCCCAGAAGTCGTGCGTGCCGCCCGCCGCGAGGGCGGTCCCGAACAGGGCGAGCCCGATCGAGGACATCACGATGCCGCCGATCGCGAGTCCCCGGCCGCGTTCGCCGCGCCGTCGGATCTGCGCGAGCGCGATCAGACCGAGGACCAGACCGACGGCCGGCAGGAAGCAGAGGGTGCCGAGGACGAGCGCGGCGATCGCGAGCCCGTTGACGGGCGCCGGACGGTTGTACGGGGAGTACCCCTGCCCCCAGGGCTGGTACGGCAGCCCGTACGACTGCTGGTAGGGCCCCTGCGGGGACGGGCCCCCGGGCTGCTGGGGCCCGGGGGGCGGGGGTATGGCCACGGGTACCGCTCCTCGTCCGACATGCGCTCAGAACAGATGTACGACGCGCATGGTAGGTGCAGGGCGGCGGGTCTCTTGGGCCGGGGAGTCAGAACTGCAACGCCCAGGAGTCGATCTTCCCGGTGTCGAACATCGCGTAGTCGCCGACCCTCAGCCGCCAGGTGCCGTTCGCCGTCCGGGACGAGGCGTTCACGGTGTACGTGGTGTTGATGTCATGTGTGCTGCCGCCGGCCCCCAGGGGCTTGAGCAGGTACGCGATGCCGTCCGGCGCGATCAGCTGGATCTGCAGATCACCGATGTAGGTGTGCTGGATGTGCACCTCGACGGCGAGGTTCGCGGGCGCCTTGCCGGGGACCCCGGTGACCGTGATCGGCGACTCGGCGGTGGAGAAGTCGCGGATCGGGTAGTCGGTGGTGTTCACGAAACGCGGCCGGGCCGGGGGCGGCGGGACGGGCGTGCCGCTGCCGTCGGCGACATCGAGCAGCCGGTTGGGCGAGCCGGTTCCCGGGGCGGTGACGACACCGGTGGTCGCGGCGCCCGTCAGCGCGGCGGCGACCTGCGCGGGCGTGGCCGTCGGATGGTTCCCCAGATAGAGGGCCGCCGCCCCCGTCACATGCGGCGTCGCCATCGACGTACCGGACAGCGTGTTCGTGGCCGTGTCGCTGGAGTTCCACAGGGACCTGACCGAGGAGCCCGGCGCGAACAGGTCCAGCACCGAACCGTAGTTGGAGTAACTGGCGCGCGCGTCGCCCTGCGCGATGGCGCCGACGGTGATCGCCTCGGCCACCCGGGCGGGCGAGGCGCCGGAGGCGTCGTCGTTGCTGTTGCCCGCGGCGACCGCGATGGTGACGCCCGAGGCGATGGTGTTGCGGACGGCGGTGTCGAGCACGCTGTCGGCGGAGCCGCCGAGGGACATGTTGGCCACGGACGGACCGCTGTGGTGCTGGGCCACCCAGTCGAGGCCCGCGACGACCTCGTCGGTGGTGCCGTAGCCCGAGTTGTCCAGGACGCGGACCGCGACGACCTTCGCCTTCTTGGCGACGCCGTACGCGCCGCCGGCGACCGTGCCCGCGACATGGGTGCCGTGGCCGTTGCCGTCCTGGGCGATGTTGTCGTTGTCGACGGCGTCGTAGCCGTAGGAGGCGCGCCCGCCGAAGTCGCTGTGGGTGACACGGACACCGGTGTCGATGATGTACGCGGTCACTCCCTGGCCCGCCGAGTCGGGGTAGCTGTATCTGCCGTCGAGGGGCGGGGTCTTCTGGTCGATGCGGTCCAGCCCCCAGGAGGGCGGATCGGTCTGGGTCGACGCGATGTGGAAGACATGGCTCTGGACGACGGAGGCGACCGCCGGATCGGCGGCGAACCGCCGCGCCGCCGACGCGGTGGCATGGATCGCGTAGCCGTTGAGCGCCTTGACGTAGGTGTGCCCGATCGTGCAGGCGTACTTCAGGGCAAGGGCCCTGCCGTCGTCGGAGTCGGCCCGCACGCCGTCCTTGAGCAGGACGATATAGCTGCCCGGGACGGTGTTCGCCGCGCCCTCGTACCGGACCGTGCCCTGGGCAGCGGGCGTGGCGTGCGTGGGAGCGGCGGAGACGAGACCGACGAGCACGGCCGCCGCGCCGATCCCGGCCAGTCGCCGCCGAGCATGCCGCATCACTGGCATCCGAGAGTCCTCCTCATCGGTGGAACGTTGATGACGCCTCGGTCGGTGGTACGGGTGCGCGAGGCGTACGACGGTGCGGGCGCGACGCATGCGAGCCCAACACGGGCACCAGGCGGCGATCATGACATACCGTTACCAACCGGACAATTACCCTGGCCGCATGACACTGTTGCCGGACTGTTTCTGCCCGGCGGACGGCACCCGCGTGACCGCGGAGTCGCTCGCCTGGTGCTGTCCCGTCTGCCAGGGGCCGCTGGACCTGGACTTCGCGCCGACCCCCGCACCGCTGAAGTCCCTCAAGGGACGGGTGAACTCCCTGTGGCGCTACGCGGAGACCCTGCCGCTGGCCACCCCCTCGATCAGCCTCGGCGAGGGCCGTACGCCGCTCGTGGAGCTGCGGGACGGCATCTGCGCCAAGCTCGACTTCCTGATGCCGACCCTGTCCTTCAAGGACCGCGGGGCGGTCCTGCTCATCGGGCTGGCACAGCGGCTGGGTCCGCGGCAGGTGGTCTCCGACAGCAGCGGCAACGCGGGCACCTCGATCGCCGCGTACTGCGCCCGGGCCGCGCTGCCGTGCACGGTGTACGTGCCGGAGGGGACGTCCGCCGAGAAGCGGGAACACATCGGCGCGCACGGGGCACGTGTGCACCTGGTCGACGGCGACCGGGAGGCGGCGGCGCAGGCCGCCCGCCAAGCGGCGGACGAGCCGGGGGTGTTCTACGCCTCGCACGCCTACAACCCGTACTTCCTGCACGGCACCAAGACCTGTGTGCACGAGCTGTGGGAGGACTTCGGAGGGCGGCTGCCGGACGTGCTCGTGCTGCCCGTCGGCAACGGCACCCTGCTGCTCGGCGCGGCCCTGGCCGTCGCCGAGCTGTTCGCGGCGGGCCTGATCGACCGCCGCCCGGCGCTGTACGCGGTGCAGGCGGCAGCGGTCGCGCCGCTGGCGCACGCCTGGGAGGAGGGCGCCGAGGACCTGGCGGGCCCCACACCCGTGGCCCCCACGTTCGCCGAGGGCATCGCGATCCCGCGCCCTCCGCGGGCCCGCCAGATCCTGCGCGCGGTACGCGACTCGGGCGGCCGGTTCCTGACCGTGACGGAGGATCAGATCCGGCACGCCCAGCTGGACCTGGCGTCCCAGGGCCTGTACGTCGAGCCGACGGCGGCGGCCGGCTGGGCGGCGGCGCGGGAGGGACTGCTCGAATCGATCCCGCCGTCCCGGCTCCGCTCGGACGGGGGGATCGCCCCGGTGGTGGTGCCGCTGTGCGGGGCCGGACTGAAGACGGGACCGGCCCGGACCTGACCGGCGCAGGTGTACGGGCCCCGCGTCAGACCGGTTCGGCGGCCAGCCTGAGCTGCTCCTCCTCGACGATACGGCGAGCCAGGGTCGCGTCCGAGACGTCGACGGCGTCCGGGGTGGCCTCCGCGACCTCGCTGCGCCGCGCGTAGGCGTCGAAGAGGCGGTCCTTGTTCCTCAGGATGCGCAGCAGCCGGTCGTCCACCGTGTCCGTCGCCAGCAGACGGTGCACCTGCACCGTGCGGACCTGGCCCATGCGATGGGCGCGCGCGACGGCCTGGTGCTCCAGCGTCGGCTTGAGCTGCGGCTCGCACAGGATCACCACGGAGGCCGCCTGAAGGTTGAGGCCGGTGCCGCCCGCCTCGATCTGGGCGAGCAGCACCGCATGTCCGTCGGCCGCGGCGAAGTCGTCCACCAGCCGCTGCCGGCGGGCGGCGGGCACGTCCCCCGAGACGGACCCGACCACCCCGTCCCCGAGGACGCGGCGCACCGTGGCGAGCACCTCGCGGAAGTACGAGAACACCACCACCTTCAGCCCGTTCTCAGCGGCCTCCCGCACCAGCTCGCGCAGCCGCCGCAGCTTGGCGGAGTGCTCGGCGTCGGCGTACGCGGCCCGGCGCATCGCCATGAAGTTCCCCTCGGTGACCGCCTTGCGATAGGCGTCCCGGTCCGCGGCGCTCGGCTCCTCCCAGGCGTCGACCTGCACCAGCGCGGGCAGCTCGGTGAGCACGTCCTGCTGGTTGCGGCGCAGATAGGCGGGGGCTACCGCCGCGCGGAAGGCCCCCGGTCCGCCGCCACCGCCGCCCTGGTGGTCCGCGGGCAGCAGATCGGGGCGGAGATGACGGACCAGGGCGCGGAACTCGTGCACCCGGTTCTCCATGGGCGTGCCGGTCAGGAACAGAACGCGGTCGCAGGCCTCGGTCCACACCGTGACGGCCCGGGCCCGCCGGGTGCCGGGGTTCTTCACGTAGTGCGCCTCGTCCACGACGAGCATCCCGGGGGGCGCGCCGCCGGGCGCGGGCAGGGTGTGCAGCGTGTCGTACGTGGTGACGGCGACACCGCCGCGCTCGCGCCACTCCTCGTAGACCTCCACGCGGTCCGGCCCGTGCACCAGCAGCGCGCGCAGGGTGCTGCGGGCGCCGATCTCCCGGGTCCAGTTGATCAGTACTCCGGCCGGACAGACCACGAGGAAGTGGCGGTGCCCCTCGGCCGCGAGATGGGCGAGCGCGGCGATGGCCTGGACGGTCTTGCCGAGCCCCATCTCGTCGCCGAGCACGACCCGGCGCTGGGCGAGGGCGAACCGGGCGCCGAAGGACTGGTAGCCGCGCAGGGAGACCCGGCGGTGGGTGTCGTCGAGGGGCTGGGCGCGCACCCGCTCGGCCACCTCGGCGGGCAGCGAGCCCTCGCCGGCCGCCGTGGCGGGGCCCTGAGCGCAGACCTCGGCGAGCAGTCCGTAGTACTCAGCGGACCGCACCTCGAAGTCGACCACGGCCTCCAGATCGGAGACGGGGCCGCGCAGCAGGTCGGCGCCGGCCTGCGCGAGCAGCAGCGGTACGCCGCGGGCGGCGGCGTCGGCCAGCAGGTCCCCGATCCCGGCGACCGCGGCGAGCACCTCTTGGCGTCTGCGCCGCCCGAGGAGCGCGAGACGCAGCCGTACGCCGGCGGTCCGCGCCGCGGGCAGCAGGCTGCCGAGCCGCTGGTCGAGCCGCGCGGCGGTGTCCACGGCCCGGTGCAGCTCGGGCCCGGCCTCGACCAGCGGGTACAGGGCGGCCAGAAGGGCGACGGTGCGCGGGGCGGGCTCGTCCACATCGAGGCGGACGGTGACCGTCTCCTCGACGGCCGCCGCGATCTGCCGGGCGGCGGCGAGCGCGCGGTCGGCGGTCTGCTGCCCCACACCGGGCAGCCGGCGCAGGTCGTGGCGGCGGGCCTCGTACACGGACCGCACGGTCGCGAACCCGGCGGCCTCGATCGCCGCGATCCGCAGCCGCCCCTCGGTGGCGTCCTTCAGCCGGGCGACCGGGATGCCCGCCAGCTCTCCGGCGACGAGCTCGGCGCGCAGCGGCGCGAGGGCCGTCCGCACGGCCTCCACCGCACGGGCGTGGTCGTCGAGCAGGGCACGCGCGGCATCGTGCAGCCGCGCCGCCTCGGCCGACAGGGCCCGCGCCCTGCGCCCCACCGGCACCGCGCCGCCGCCCCCGGCCGTCCCGGCCACCTCCATGTCGCCCCTCATGTGCACTCCCGCCCCGATGCGCGCACATCCTTCCACGGGGCACCGACAGGACGGCCTCGCGGGGAAGCCCGGGTCACAGCCGGGCCGCACGGCAGGGCCACCGCCGTCCGGCCCTCCATCGGGGGGATGAAAGCCACTTCTGTTGTTAATCCCGAAGAGGAGGGGCAGGGTGGGTGACAGTGCCGCACAGTCGACCTTGTCCGACATCACGGGTGATAGTCGCGCCTGGAGGGATCATGCCCCACGCACGAACAGGTGGCCGGATCCCGTACGAAAGCATGCGCACCCCCCGGACCGCCGGGCGAGCGGCCGACGGGCCTGCCTTCCGGCGGTTCGCGGCGGCCGACAGGCCTGCCTCCCCGCTGTTCCCGGCGGCCGCCCCGCGCCGCCCGCCCCGGCTCCGAAGCGGGCACCGGGCGTGAGGATCCCCGGTGGAGCCGCGTCCGCCGACCGCCCCGCTCCTGGCTCCGGGGTGGGCCGGAAGGGGTTGAAGAGCGGCGCGCTGGGCCTGTTCTCCTCGGTCGTCATGGGCCTGGCCTCCGCCGGACCCGCCTACAGCCTCGCGGCCACCCTGGGCCTCATCGTGGCGGGGGTCGGGCTCCAGGCCCCGATCATCACCATCATGGCGTTCGTGCCGATGCTGCTGATCGCGTACGCCTACCGGGAACTGAACGCCAGTGACGCCGACTGCGGCACCGCCTTCACCTGGGCGACCCGCGCCTTCGGGCCACGCGTCGGCTGGATGGGCGGCTGGGGGATCATCGTCGCCGACATCCTCTTCATGACCAACGTCGCCGAGATCGCCGGGATCTACGGCTTCCGGCTGCTCGGCTACGAGTCGCTGGCGCACAGCCGGATGTGGACGACCCTGGCGGGCGTCGTCTGGATCGCCGTGATGACCGCGATCTGCTACATCGGCATCGAGCTCTCGGCCGCCGTACAGCGCTGGCTGCTGTGCCTGGAGGTCGCGGTACTCATCCTCTTCGCGGTCGCCGCACTGATCAGGGCCTACACCAACGCTCCCCCGACGGCCCTGCACGTGTCCACCTCCTGGTTCAACCCCTTCGAAGTGCCCTCGGCGAAGGCGCTGACCTCGGGCATCCTCGCGGCGGTCTTCCTCTACTGGGGCTGGGACACCGCCGCCTCCGTCAACGAGGAGACCGTGGACAGCGCGCGCACCCCCGGACGCGCCGTGATCGTCTCCGTCACGCTGCTCCTCATCACCTATGGGCTGGTGTCCACGTCGGCGCAGGCGTTCGCCGGAGTCGGAACCTCGGGCATCGGGCTGGGCAACCGCGACAACGCGGGCGATGTGCTGTCCGGCCTGGGCAACGCCGTCTTCGGCGGCCACGGCGCGGGACCATTCCTGTCGAGACTGCTGATCCTGATGGTGCTGACCTCGGCGCTGGCCTCCACCCAGACCAGCATCCTGCCCCTGGCCCGCACCGTCTTCTCCATGGCGGCCCACAAGGTCGTCCCCTCCCAGCTGGCCCGGGTCCATCGCAGGTTCCTCACACCGACCTGGTCGACCGTCGCCATGGGCGCGCTCTCGATCGTCGTCCTGATCGTGCTGACCTCGTTCAGCCGGAACGTCCTCGCCGACTCGATCGACGCGGTCGGCCTCGCGATCACGTTCTACTACGGGCTCACCGGCTTCGCCTGCGTCTGGTACCACCGCAGGGTCCTCGGCCGCAGCGCCCGGAATCTCGTCTTCAAGGGCGTGCTGCCGGGACTGGGCGGGCTGATCATGCTCCTCCTGTTCCTCTACGCCGCCTTCGGTGTCTACGCCAACCCCCGGTTCGACTCCACCGTCATCACCCTGCCGGTGATCGGACCCACGGGCGGGGCCACGGTGGTGGGCCTGGGCGCCCTGCTGCTCGGCTTCCTGCTGATGCTGGTGGTCACCCGGGAACACTCCGCCACCCTGAAACTCCAGCGGAGCCTGCTCCCGCGCGCCCTGCCCCGGGTGACCGGCCTGGAGGCAGAGAGCCGCTATCTGCCTGCGGACAGCGGATCCGGTGTGGGCGGCGACTGGTTCGACGTCATCCCCCTGTCCGGGACTCGGGTCGCCCTGGTCGTCGGGGATGTGCTCGGTGGCGGCCTGCGGGCCGCCGCCACGATGGGGCGCCTGCGCACGGGCGTCCAGGTCCTGGCCCGGCTGGACCTGGCCCCGGACGAGCTGCTCGCGCGTCTCGACGACCTGGTCGAGCAGACCGCGAACGAACCGGTGACGGCCCACGAGCGGGACCGCACCAAGGCGCACACCGACGCGGCCAGAGGGGTGACCTGCCTGTACGCGGTGTACGACCCGGTCTCGGGACGGTGCAGCCTGGCGCACGCGGGCCAGTCGCTGCTGATGGTCGTCGAACCGCACACCGGCGTCGCCGACTGCCCCCGGCTGCCGCCCGGGCCGCCGCTGGGGGTGGCCGGACCGCCCTACGAGAGCACCGAACTCCGACTGCGGCCGGGCAGTCTCCTCGCCTTGTTCTCGGGCGGCCTCCTCCAGGCGACGAGCAGCACCGAGGCCGGGCTCGCCCAGCTCGCCCGGATCCTCAGCGATCACCGGCGGTCCCTGCGCGAGCTGAGCAACCAGGTGGTGTCCACACTGCTGCCGGGCCCGGTGGACGAGGACGCGACGCTGCTGCTGACGCGCACCCGGATGCTCGACCCGAGACAGTTCGCCCAGTGGGAGCTGCCGGCGGACCCGGCGGCGGTGGGTGCCATCCGCACGACCGTCGGCAAGCAGCTCGACGAGTGGGGGCTGGAGGACCTGGTCTTCACGACCGAGCTGGTCCTCAGCGAGCTGGTCACCAACGCCATCCGCTACGTCGGAGGGCCCATCCAGGTACGGCTGATCCGCGACCAGGCCCTGATCTGCGAGGTCTCCGACACCGGGCACAGCGCCCCCAATCTGCACCACGCCGCCAGCGACGACGAAGGGGGCCGGGGCCTGTTCATCATCGCCCAGATGACCCATCGCTGGGGGACGCGCTACACACCCACCGGCAAGACCATCTGGGCCGAGCAGAACCTGCCTCCTGGGCAGTGAGCCCGGGCTGCCGCAGACACGCGGAGGGGGCCGCGGCGCGCTCGGCACCACGACCCCCTACGACCTACAACGGATCACCGGATCACCGGATCATCAGATGGCGGCACCCGTCCCGGCGGCCCGGCGACGGCGCACCACGAACACGGCTCCCGCGCCGACGGCGACCGCGGCGCCGCCCACCAGGGCGATGGTCGGGAGCGCGGAGCTGGAACCGGTCTCCGCGAGCCGGCCCTCGGGGTCGATCTGCTTGTCTCCGGCCGGCTTGGCCGGCAGCGGCTTGCTGCCGCCCTGCGGCTTGGAGTCATTGACGTCGCCGGGGGCGGAACCAGCCTTCAGGATCTCGAACTCGTAGTAGCTGTCGTCGCCCGAGGCGACGCAGTTGCCCTCGTCGTCGGCGTACATGCCGATGCTGATGGCGAACCCGAGCCCGGCCGGGGCCTTCGCGTCCACCGCGAGGCGCAGGTCGATGGAGAAGGACTCCTTCGCCTTGATGTCGGTGTAACCGAGGTAGCCCGCCCCCTCGTCCTGCTCGTCCAGGGAGATGTCGGTCCACTTGCCGGTGTCCGGGTCCTTGTACTGCAGGGTGAGGTGGCTGGTGTCGACGAAGAAGTCGTCCTCGTCCACCTGGGCGGTGAACACACCGAGGTCGACGCGCTGATAGGTGTGGCTGCCGGTGTTCTTCACGTTCAGCTTGAACCCGTGGAAGCCGCTGCCCGCGACGATCTGCGACGGCAGACCGGAGAGGCCGGTGTGCAGGTCGTCGTCGAACTTGGGGTTCTCGTCGTCGCACTCCACCGGCCCCGACGGCGACGGCGACGTGGACGCGGAAGCGGAGGCAGACGCGGAGGCGGACGCCGACGCGGACGAAGAGGCACTGGCCGGGGCCGAAGCCGCCGGGGTCGTGTCGTCGGACGCAGGGGTGGACTCGCCCGCGGCCGGGGACGTGTCGCCCGCCGCGGGAGTGGTGTCCGTGGGACCGGGCGTCGACGTCCCGTCCGTCGTGGTGGTCTCCCCGGCCGTCGGCGACGGGCTGCCGTCGGACGCGTGGGCGACGGGGGCCACGAGCAGAACGGCCGGGGCGAGTGCGGCGCTCGCGGCCGCGAGGGCCAGGGAACGGCGAATTCTCATGCGAACCTCGGGGACAGAAGTGACTGTTGTATTCGCAAAGAGGACCGCCGAATCCAGCCAAGAGTTGCCCAAGGCGGCGTGTCTTTCTTGAGTGACCTACGTCACTTCGGAGGGCGGGTGCGACCGTGGAGCCGGCGAGCGCACGCGGCCCACGATCTCGGCGTGACACCGATCGCACGCATGCGCTACAGTCGATCTTGCGCCGGTCACCGGAACTCCGGGAAACCGGCCGCGCGTTGGTGGTCCAAGGAAAGACGTCCCGCTTCCTGCGGGGAGATGCAGGTGCAAGGCCTGCCCGGCGCTCGAACACGATCCCCACCCGCTGATGCGGGTGGGGATCGTTGCGTTGCCCCCAAGGCTCGACGCGAGAACTGACCAGGGGCAGACCCGCCACGGGGAGTGAACGGGCCTGCCCCTGCACAAGCCGCCCACGTACCTCCCCCCGGAGAGCAGGCGGCCTGACCCCGCCCGGGGTCACTGCTTTCAGCGTGCCGCGATGATCAAGTGTCACGGGTGACGGCCGATCGTCGCGAGGTCAGCACATCCGTGCGACCCGCCGCACACCTCCGCCACAAGTCGCATACGGCACACCCGCGCACCTACCGGGCGGTCGCATCGCACGACGATCTCGTCGCCCGGCCCCCACCGACTCGCTACGGTTGAGCCATGACCGCACTGCCCGACTGGATGCGCCCGCCGCGCGAGGAAGGCTGGTACGCGGAGGACCTGGACCGCCTCCCCGAGGCACCATCCAGCACCCATCCAGCACGGTGACGACGAAGGGGTCGACTCCCGGAGGAGCCAACCCCTTCTGACTCGCAAGCTGACGAATCACCTAGCTTGCAGTAACGAATCGATCACACATTGAAGCGGAACTCCACCACGTCCCCGTCCTGCATCACGTAGTCCTTGCCCTCCATGCGGGCCTTGCCCGCGGCGCGGGCGTCGGGGACCGAGCCCGTGGTGACCAGGTCGTCGAAGGAGATGACCTCCGCCTTGATGAAGCCCTTCTGGAAGTCGGTGTGGATGACACCGGCCGCCTCGGGGGCTGTGGCGCCCTTCTTGATCGTCCAGGCGCGGGACTCCTTCGGGCCCGCGGTCAGGTACGTCTGCAGGCCGAGGGTGTCGAAGCCGACGCGGGCCAGGGTCGCGAGGCCGGGCTCGTCCTGGCCGACCGACTGAAGCAGTTCCAGGGCCTCGTCCTCGTCCAGTTCGGCGAGGTCCGCCTCCAGCTTGGCGTTCAGGAAGATCGCCTCGGCGGGGGCGACCAGCGCGCGCTGGTCGTTCTTGAAGTCGTCGTCCATCAGCTCGTCCTCGTCGACGTTGAAGACGTAGAGGAACGGCTTGGTGGTGAGGAGGTGCAGGTCGTGCAGCAGCTCCGCGCGCTCGCTGCCCTGGACGATGCCGTGCGCGAAGAGCGTGTCGCCCTTCTCCAGGATCTCCTTCGCCTCCTCGACGGCCTTCACCTTCGGGCCGACGTCCTTCTTGATCCGCGACTCCTTCTGCAGCCGCGGAAGGACCTTCTCGATCGTCTGGAGGTCCGCGAGGATCAGCTCGGTGTTGATCGTCTCGATGTCGTCCTTCGGCGAGACCTTGCCGTCCACGTGCACGACGTTCTCGTCCTTGAAGGCGCGGATGACCTGGCAGATCGCGTCCGACTCACGGATGTTCGCCAGGAACTTGTTGCCGAGGCCCTCGCCCTCGCTCGCGCCGCGCACGATGCCCGCGATGTCGACGAAGTCCACGGTGGCGGGCAGCACGCGCTCCGACTTGAAGATCTCGGCCAGCTTGGCGAGACGGGCGTCCGGGACGCCCACGACACCGACGTTCGGCTCGATCGTGGCGAACGGGTAGTTGGCCGCCAGCACGTCGTTCTTGGTCAGGGCGTTGAACAGGGTCGACTTGCCGACATTGGGCAGACCGACGATTCCGATCGTGAGCGACACGTTGCGACTTCCCGTACGTGAGAGTGGAACTGGACTGGACTGGGCGGTGGGGGCCCGGGTCCGTCAGGAGTGTGTGCGGGCCGATCCACCAGTCTACGGCGTAACGGACCACACTCCGGCGACGTATCGAACGCTTGGCCAAGCTCGTGACAACGGCGTGTCTGAGGGGTCATTCCGCACATAAACCGACCTAAGTTGGTCCAGTGGAGCAACACAGGACGCGACCCCCGCAGCACGGACCGCGACGCAGCGCACCCCTTCCCCCGCAGGGCAGACGGGGCGGAGCCGCATCGGTGCGCTCCGGCACGGCCGCCCGGCCCTCCCCTTCCGGCCCTGCCGGCCGGGGCAACGGCGGGCCCCAGCGGTATCCCTCGGCCGCACGACGGAACGCACCGCCCGTGGACCAGGCGGTACGGCAGCTGCCCGGCCCCCGGCTCACCGGCCTCGGCGGCGGACTGTTCTGCGCGGCCGTGATGCTTGCGATCGGGTGTCTGGACCAGTTGCTGTTCGACTCGTCCCTCACCGTCTACGGCGTGCTGTTCCTGCCGGTGTGCACGCTGACCGCGCTGTGGGTGCGGGGCGGGGACCTGGTGATCGCGCCGATCGTGGTGCCGATCGCCTTCGCCGTCGGCCTGCTGACCGTGGCCGACGGCTCCGGCGGGCTCAGCGGGCGCCTGGTGGCCCTGGTCACCGCGCTCGCCACTCAGGCGGGCTGGCTCTACGGCGGCACGCTCGTGGCGGGTGTCATCTCGACCGTGCGCCGCGTGCGCGTGATGCGCCGCCGGGTCGCACAACGCCGCCGGACGGCCTGAGCGACGCGGTCCGGAAACGGGAAACGAGAACGGCAAGAGGGCCGGGAAACGGGGACAGCGAGAGGGCCGGGAACGGCAAGGGGCCGGGAGCGGGACCTCACGGGCGGGTGCCGCGGCTCACTGAGCCGCGGCTGACCGCCCGTACTCCGGAGTCCTACGCGGACTGCGCCGCCCGCATCGCCGCGCCCACGATGCCCGCGTTGTTCTGCAGCTGCGCCGGGACGATCTCCGCCTTGATGCCCTCGATCAGCGGCAGGAACTTCTGGGACTTGCGGCTGACGCCGCCGCCGATCACGAACAGTTCCGGGGAGAACAGCATCTCCACGTGGGCGAGGTACTTCTGTACCCGGTTCGCCCAGCGCTCCCACGTCAGCTCGTGGTCCTCCTTGGCCTTCGTGGAGGCACGTTTCTCGGCGTCGTGACCGTTCAGTTCGAGATGGCCGAGCTCGGTGTTCGGGACGAGGGCACCGTCGATGAACAGGGCGCTGCCGATGCCGGTACCCAGGGTGAGCACGATGACCGTGCCGTTGCGGTCGCGGCCCGCGCCGTACCGCATCTCGGCCACGCCGGCCGCGTCGGCGTCGTTCAGCACGGTCACGGGCAGACCGCCCAGCCGCTCGCCGAAGAGGGCGCGCGCGTCGGTGTCGATCCAGCCCTGGTCCACGTTGGCCGCAGTGCGGATGGTGGAGCCCCCGGTGACCACGCCGGGAAACGTGACGCCGACCGGACCGGTCCAGCCGAAGTGGCCGACGACCTCCTTCACGTCGTCAGCCACCGCCTCGGGCGTCGCCGGATGCGGAGTGAGCAGCTTGAAGCGCTCCGTCACGAGTTCGCCCCGGTCCAGGTCCACGGGAGCGCCCTTGATTCCGGATCCGCCGATGTCAACGCCGAAGATCTGCATGGGCACCACGGTACGACGTGGGGCGGTCCGTCTCTTCCCGGCCCGTGCCCGTACCCCGAACGCCCCGCGCCGTGCGCGCCGGGGCCGTCAGTGCTCGTCGGTGTGCTCCGCGCCCAGGGTCTCCGCCTCCGCACGCAGATCGCGGCGAAGCTCCTTGGGCAGCGAGAACGTGATGGACTCCTCGGCCGCCTTCACGATCTCGACGTCCTCGAAGCCGCGCTGCGCGAGCCACTCCAGGACCTGCTCGACCAGGACCTCGGGAACGGAGGCGCCGGAGGTCACCCCGACCGTCGACACGTCCTTGAGCCAGCCCTCGTCGATCTCGTCGGCGAAGTCCACGAGGTACGCCGCACGCGCGCCCGCGAGTTTGGCGACCTCGACCAGCCGCTTGGAGTTCGAGGAGTTGCGGGAGCCGACCACGATCACCAGGTCCGCCTCGGCGCCCATCTGCTTCACCGCGAGCTGACGGTTCTGCGTGGCGTAGCAGATGTCGTCGCTGGGCGGGGAGATCAGCTGCGGGAACTTCTCCTTGAGGGCGTCGACCGTCTCCATGGTCTCGTCGACGGAGAGCGTGGTCTGCGACAGCCAGACGACCTTGGAGGAGTCGCGCACCTCGACCTTGGCGACGTCCTCGGGGCCGTCCACGAGCTGGATGTGCTCGGGGGCCTCGCCGGACGTGCCGATGACCTCTTCGTGCCCCTCGTGCCCGATCAGGAGGATGTCGAAGTCCTCGTTGGCGAAGCGGACCGCCTCCTTGTGGACCTTGGTGACCAGGGGGCAGGTCGCGTCGATGGTGGCGAGCCGGCCCTGCCTGGCCTCCTCGTGGACCGTGGGGGCGACGCCGTGCGCGGAGAACATGACGATGTTGCCCGGCGGCACCTCCTCCGTCTGCTCGACGAAGATCGCGCCCTTCTTCTCCAGGGTCTGCACGACGTACTTGTTGTGGACGATCTCGTGGCGGACGTAGATCGGGGCCCCGTACTGCTCCAGGGCCTTCTCGACGGCGATCACGGCACGGTCGACGCCCGCGCAGTAGCCCCGGGGGGCGGCGAGCAGAACACGGCGGCCAGACGAAGCGGTCATGCGCACCATCGTAAGGCCGCCCCGGGCCGCCGTAGATCGCCTCCTCGGGGAGAGGCTGTGGCGACCGTGTTGTCGGACCCGGCCGTTACGCTCGGCGCATGGCTGTGAACACGTCCGCGGAGTCGCCCCTGCCGGTCGGCGAGGTCTCGCGGCTCATCGGGGGGTGGATCGAGCGGCTCGGGGCCGTCTGGGTCGAGGGGCAGATCACCCAGCTGTCGCGGCGGCCGGGCGCCGGCGTCGTCTTCCTCACGCTGCGCGATCCGTCGTACGACATCTCCGTCGGCGTCACCTGCTACCGCCAGGTGTTCGACGCGGTCGCCGACGTGGTGAGCGAGGGCGCCCGCGTGATCGTCCACGCCAAGCCGGAGTGGTACGCGCCGAGAGGGCAGCTGTCGCTGCGCGCCGTCGAGATACGGCCCGTGGGCGTCGGCGAGCTGCTCGCGCGACTCGAACGGCTGAAGAAGTCCCTCGCCGCCGAGGGCCTCTTCGCGCCCGAGCGCAAGAAGCCCCTGCCGTTCCTGCCGCAGCTCATCGGGCTCGTCTGCGGCCGGGCCTCGGCGGCCGAGCGCGATGTGCTGGAGAACGCGCGGCACCGCTGGCCCGCCGTCCGCTTCGAGGTGCGCAACGTCCCCGTGCAGGGGGTGCACGCCGTGCCCCAGGTCGTCCAGGCCGTGAAGGAGCTGGACGCGCTCGACGAGGTCGATGTGATCATCGTGGCGCGTGGCGGCGGCAGCGTGGAGGACCTGCTGCCGTTCTCCGACGAGCAGCTCGTCCGGGCGGTGGCCGCCTGTCGCACGCCCGTGGTGTCGGCCATCGGCCACGAGCCGGACAATCCGCTGCTCGACCATGTCGCCGACCTGCGGGCCTCCACCCCGACCGACGCGGCCAAGAGGGTCGTGCCGGACGTCGGCGAGGAGCTCCAGCGGGTGCAGGCACTGCGGGACCGGGCGCGGCGGTGCGTCCAGGCGGTCGTCGAGCGCGAGGAGCGGGGGCTCGCGCACGCGCTGGCGCGGCCCTGCATGGAGGACCCGCACCGCATGGTCGACGAGCGGGCGGAGCAGATCGCCGCGCTGGCCGACCGCAGCCGACGCACGCTGCGGCATCTGCTCGACCGTGCCGATTCGGAGCTGGCCCACACGCACGCGCGCGTGGTCGCCCTGTCACCGGCCGCGACGCTCCGGCGGGGGTACGCGGTGCTGCAGCGGGCCGACGGGCATGTGGTCCGCTCCCCGGAGGATGTGGCGGCGGGCGAGACGCTGCGGGCACGCGTCGCCGAGGGCGAGTTCACGGTACGGGCCGACAACCAGGGATCTTAGGGAACGCATGACCAGGGAGAACGCATGACCAGCAGAACGGACGAGGCACTCGGGTACGAGCAGGCGCGGGACGAGTTGATCGAGGTCGTACGACGTCTGGAGGCCGGAGGTACGACGCTGGAGGAGTCCCTGGCGCTGTGGGAGCGGGGCGAGGAGCTGGCCAAGGTGTGCCGTACCTGGCTGGAGGGTGCCCGCAGACGGCTGGCTGCCGCGCTGGCCGAGGAGCGGGAGGACACGGGGACGGAGGGCGCCGACGGCGGCGAGTGAACCGGCGGAGTGCCGGGCGGGCGGTCCGGCCGGACGGTCCGCCGCCGGGGTGTGTGAAGCCGATCACCCACCCCCGATTTGGTTGAAGTTTGAACGTATTCGCCACTATCGTCGGGCTGCAAGACGATCCCCCGGGGCCGCAAGACCATCCCCCGGGATCCAGCGCCATTTTGAGGAAGTTCCCTTTCATGTCCCTCGTTCTTGACACCGCCGCCCAGGACCTGCTGTTCCGCGAGGCCCGTACCGCGAACACCTTCACCGACGAACCGGTGACCGACGAACAGATCCAGGCGATCTACGACCTGGTCAAGTTCGGCCCGACCTCCATGAACCAGTCGCCGCTGCGCGTCACCCTGGTCCGCTCGGCCGAGGCCCGCGAGCGCCTCGTCCAGCACATGGCGGAGGGCAACCGGGCCAAGACGGCTGCCGCTCCGCTGGTCGCGATCCTGGCCGCGGACACCGAGTTCCACGAGGAGCTTCCGCACCTCTTCCCGCACTTCCCGCAGGCCAAGGACTTCTTCGGCGACCGCTCGGTGCGCGAGAACAGCGCCCGGCTCAACGCCGCCCTCCAGGCCGCGTACTTCATCGTCGGCGTCCGCGCCGCCGGTCTCGCCGCCGGCCCGATGACCGGCCTGGATTTCGAGGGCGTCCGCAAGGAGTTCCTCGACGACGACCACACCCCGCTGATGGTCGTCAACATCGGCAACCCGGGCGAGGACGCCTGGTACCCGCGCTCCCCGCGCCTGGACTTCGACCAGGTCGTCACCGTCGTCTGACGGGTCCGCCACGTCCGGCACGCACGAGAAGGGCCCCCGTCAATGGCGCCGGGGGCCCTTCCTCACGGGTGGGACGAGTCGGTCGGGGTCTCACCCCGTCTTCAGTGCCTCCGCCATCTTCGTCAGCTGCGCGAACGTCGCCGTACCGGTCACCACGGTCGTGGAGCCCTTGCCCTGCAGAACGAGCGCGTCGTAGCGGCCGCCCGAGTAGCGCTGCCAGGTCTGCCCGCCGATGGTCTGCGTGACCTTCGTCGCGTGCCCGCCCTGGCTGGCGTCGTCGATGAACGCCTGCGCCTTCTGAGTCGACTGCTCGATCGCCACGTACTGGCCCTCGGGGTCCTGGAAACCGAGGTGCCAGGCGTTGTAGGGCTCGCCCTCGTAGCGCACGGAGGTGGCCTTCCAGGAGCCGGACAGGCCCTCGGGCGCTGCCACCGGATAGGCCGCCGCGCGGCGCGCGGTGATCAGTTCGACGCGGTAGTCCACCCGCTTGAGGTCGGGGGCGTGGTCGTCATGGGGGATGAAGAGGAAATAGACGATGCCCGCGACCAGCCCGATGACGCCCAGGGAGAGCACCATGCCCCGGACCGACTGCTTGCGTTTCGTACCTGCCACGCCCCTATCGTCGCAGGTACACGGTCCGCTCATCCGTGGGGCCCCCTGCTCATTTTGTCTGCCTAACGATAGAGTCGGGGGGCACAACCCTCATCCGGCCGTCGTCGTATCAGAAAGGTGCGCTCCGATGACCGAGAATCATCATCTGCCGTCCGAGCTCGAAGTCCCCTCCGAGGCTCCGGACCGGAACCTCGCCCTGGAACTCGTCAGGGTCACCGAGGCCGCCGCCATGGCAGCCGGCCGCTGGGTCGGCCGCGGCGACAAGAACGGCGCCGACGGAGCCGCGGTCCGCGCCATGCGGAACCTCGTCCACACCGTCTCGATGAACGGCGTCGTCGTCATCGGCGAAGGCGAGAAGGACGAGGCCCCGATGCTCTTCAACGGGGAGCGGATCGGCGACGGGACCGGCCCGGAGTGCGACATCGCCGTGGACCCGATCGACGGCACCACGCTCACCGCCAAGGGCATGCCCAACGCGATCGCGGTGCTGGCCGCCGCCGACCGCGGCACGATGTTCGACCCGTCCGCCGTCTTCTACATGGACAAGCTGGTCACCGGGCCCGAGGCGGCGGACTTCGTCGACATCGACGCCCCTGTCTCGGTGAACATCCGCCGGGTCGCCAAGGCCAAGCGCTCCACGCCCGAGGACGTCACCGTCGTCATCCTGGACCGGCCTCGCCACCAGGGCCTCATCAAGGAGGTCAGGGAGACCGGCGCGCGCATCAAGCTCATCTCGGACGGCGATGTCGCCGGTTCGATCCTGGCGCTGCGCGAGGGCACCGGTGTCGACCTGCTGCTCGGCATCGGCGGTACACCGGAGGGCATCATCTCCGCGTGCGCCGTGAAGTGCCTCGGCGGCACCATCCAGGGCAAGCTGTGGCCCAAGGACGACGAGGAGCGGCAGCGGGCCCTGGACGCGGGGCACGACCTCGACCGGGTGCTGACCACGGACGACCTGGTCTCCGGCGAGAACGTCTTCTTCGTCGCCACCGGCATCACGGACGGCGAACTGCTGCGCGGCGTGCGCTACCGCTCCGAGACGGCCACCACCGACTCGATCGTCATGCGCTCCAAGTCCGGTACGGTCCGCCGGATCGACTCGGTGCACCGGCTGAGCAAGCTGCGTGCGTACAGCGCGGTCGACTTCGACCGCGCCAAGTAGCAAGGCTCATCGCCGAGCGGCAAGGGCTCGTACGGGGCGCGCTCTGTGCGGAGAGCGCGCCCTGCCTTGCGGGCCCTGGTCGGACTCCGCTCAGCCGGCGGCCGCTATCGTCCCCCGCGCGGCCTTCTTCAGCTCCATCTCGCGGCGGCGCCGCCGGGCCAGCACCACACGGCGCTCCGCGGCGGTGAGACCGCCCCACACCCCGTACGGCTCGGGCTGCAACAGGGCGTGCTCCCGGCACTCCACCATCACCGGACAACGCGCGCAGACGCGCTTGGCCGCCTCCTCACGGGACAACCGGGCCGCGGTGGGCTCCTTGGAGGGGGCGAAGAACAGGCCGGCCTCGTCCCGCCGGCACACCGCCTCCGTGTGCCATGGGGCGTCCTGATCCCTGTCGCGCACTGGCACCCGCTGGTGCGGAACATCAGCGACCTGCAGGGACGAATGCGGCGGTTGCAGCACGGTCTACTCCTGACGACGGCTTCGCGAGCGAGAGACGATGCAGCAAGGCCTACCCGCTGTGCGCGTGCCTATGCACTGAGTTCCGAACCGCTGGCGCTCCAGGGGCGGTTGAGGCCGTCGGTACGGGACCGGCTCCGCGCCGACGGGAGGGAATTCACGACCGTCAACGGTCCAGGTGTTTGCGCAAAGCCCGGTCCACCCGGTCCGAGACCCGGTCGAGGATGTCCGCGACCAGCTTGCCCCGCTTGGGCCGCGCCTCCACATTGCCGAGGACGGCCCAGCCGTCGACGTAGACGACGGGGGCCTGTGCGTCCTCCGAATCCAGCGTCCGCACCTCGAAGTTGCCGAGGACCCCGCCGCCGGTGCCCCGCAGCGACACGTTCTCCGGGACGCGGATCTGGACGTCGCCGAAGATCGAGACGGCCTTGATCACGACCTGCTGGTACTCGAAGATCGCCTCGCTGAGGTCGATCTCCACGCTGCCGAAGATCGAGTAGGCGTGCACCCGGCGCCCGGCGCGCCAGCGCCCCTTGCGCGTGGCCGAACTGAACACCGCGACCACGTTCTCGTCGGCCCGGGGCGGGAGGGTGCCCTCCTCCGGGCGGTTCGGCGCATAGGGGTGCGCGGGACCCGGGCGTCCCTGGTGGGCGGCGGGCAGGTCCTGGACGAAGACCTCCAGCTCGCCGACCGTCTTGGTGTTCAGCACCCCCTCGACGCGCTCGGCGTGCTCCTCCGCGGTCAGGCGGCCCTCGGCGAGGGCGTCACGCAGCATGTCGGCGATGCGGTCACGATCGGCGTCCGAGGCGCGCAGCTCGGCGACGCGGGGTCCGGTCTGCTTCTGAAGGTCCACGGCAGCAGCGTACCCAAACGCGATAGATCGCGACTACCCCCGGTCGCCGGCCCGGGGAGAACCGTTACGCACCGGGCTGCCCGCCCCGACTGAGCCTTACCTCACAAGTTCACCGCCGCCGGCAGGTTCTACGCTGGTGAACGCCCGCCAATGGAGGCGGGCACCCATCTGTCGAGTGAGGAATGGGCTGAGATGCCTGAGTTCGCGTACACCGATCTGCTCCCCCAGGGAGAGGACACCACCCCCTACCGGCTGGTGACCTCCGAGGGTGTCTCCACCTTCGAGGCCGACGGGCGAACGTTCCTCAAGGTCGAGCCGGAGGCGCTGCGCAAGCTCGCCGAAGAGGCCATCCACGACATCCAGCACTATCTGCGCCCCGCGCACCTGGCCCAGCTGCGCCGCATCATCGACGACCCGGAGGCCTCGGCGAACGACAAGTTCGTGGCGCTGGACCTCCTGAAGAACGCGAACATCGCGGCGGCCGGTGTGCTCCCCATGTGCCAGGACACGGGCACGGCGATCGTGATGGGCAAGCGCGGGCAGAACGTCCTCACCGAGGGCGAGGACGACAAGGCCCTCTCCCACGGCATCTTCGACGCCTACACCAAGCTGAACCTGCGCTACTCGCAGATGGCCCCGCTGACGATGTGGGAGGAGAAGAACACCGGCTCCAACCTCCCCGCCCAGATCGAGCTGTACGCGACGGACGGCGGCGCCTACAAGTTCCTGTTCATGGCGAAGGGCGGCGGCAGCGCCAACAAGTCCTTCCTCTACCAGGAGACGAAGGCCGTCCTGAACGAGGCCTCCATGATGAAGTTCCTGGAGGAGAAGATCCGCTCGCTGGGCACGGCCGCCTGCCCGCCGTACCACCTGGCGATCGTCGTGGGCGGCACGAGCGCCGAGTACGCGCTCAAGACCGCGAAGTACGCCTCCGCGCACTACCTGGACGAGCTGCCGACCGAGGGCTCCGAGCTGGGCCACGGCTTCCGTGACAAGGAGCTGGAGGAGAAGGTCTTCGAGCTGACGCAGAAGATCGGGATCGGCGCGCAGTTCGGCGGCAAGTATTTTTGCCACGACGTGCGCGTGGTGCGTCTTCCGCGTCACGGCGCGTCCTGCCCGGTGGCCATCGCGGTCTCCTGCTCGGCCGACCGCCAGGCGGTCGCGAAGATCACGGCCGAGGGCGTGTTCCTGGAGCAGCTGGAGACGGACCCGGCGCGGTTCCTGCCGGAGACCACGGACGAGCACCTGGAGCAGGACGGCGACGTCGTACGCGTCGACCTGAACCAGCCGATGGACGACATCCTCGCGGAGCTGACCAAGTACCCGGTGAAGACGCGGCTCTCGCTGTCCGGCCCGCTGGTGGTAGCGCGTGACATCGCGCACGCCAAGATCAAGGAGCGGCTGGACCGCGGCGAGGAGATGCCGCAGTACCTGAAGGACCACCCGGTCTACTACGCGGGTCCGGCCAAGACCCCGGAGGGCTACGCGTCCGGCTCCTTCGGCCCGACGACGGCCGGCCGTATGGACTCCTACGTCGAGCAGTTCCAGGCGGCGGGCGGCTCAAAGGTGATGCTCGCGAAGGGCAACCGCAGCAACCAGGTCACGGACGCGTGCGCGGCGCACGGCGGCTTCTACCTCGGCTCGATCGGCGGCCCGGCCGCCCGGCTCGCCCAGGACTGCATCAAGAAGGTCGAGGTCGTCGAGTACGAGGAGCTCGGCATGGAGGCCGTCTGGAAGATCGAGGTCGAGGACTTCCCGGCGTTCATCGTGGTGGACGACAAGGGCAACGACTTCTTCAAGGACCCGGCACCCCAGCCGACGTTCACGACGATCCCCGTCCGCGGGCCGGGGCTGGCGTAACGCGTTCGGGGCGGCGGGAAGGTCTTCGGCCCCCGCCGCCCCTCCCCTCCCCACCCCAAGGGCTCGGTCCCGTGGCCCCCGGCGGGGCTCCGCCCCTGGACCCCACCAGGGCGATTTCGCCCCCGATCGCCGGACAGGCCGCCCCGTGCCGCAGAGCGTCACCCTCATGCGCGCCGCACCGGAACATCCGCCTCCCCCCGTGTGCTGTACCCGGTATGAGCGAATACCGCATCGAGCACGACTCCATGGGTGAGGTCCAGGTCCCCGTCGAGGCCAAGTGGCGCGCCCAGACGCAGCGGGCCGTGGAGAACTTCCCCGTTTCCGGGCAGCGGATCGAGCGTGCGCACATCGAGGCGCTGGCCCGGATCAAGGGCGCCGCCGCCAAAGTCAACGCCGAGCTGGGCGTGCTCGACAAGGAGCTCGCCGGGGCCGTCCAGGAGGCTGCCGCCGAGGTCGCCGAGGGCCGGTGGGACGACCAGTTCCCGGTCGACGTCTTCCAGACCGGGTCCGGCACCTCGTCCAACATGAACACCAACGAGGTCATCGCCACCCTGGCGAGCGAGCGGCTCGGCCGGGACGTGCACCCCAACGACCATGTGAACGCGTCCCAGTCGTCCAACGACGTCTTCCCCTCCTCCGTGCACATCGCCGCCACCGCCGCCGTCAGCCGTGACCTCGTCCCCGCCCTCGACCACCTCGCGACCTCCCTCGAACGCAAGGCCGAGGAGTTCGCCGATGTCGTGAAGTCGGGGCGGACTCATCTCATGGACGCCACCCCCGTGACGCTCGGTCAGGAGTTCGGCGGTTACGCCGCCCAGATCCGCTACGGCATCGAACGGCTCAACGCCTCGCTGCCGCGCCTCGCCGAACTGCCGCTGGGGGGCACCGCGGTGGGCACCGGGATCAACACCCCGCCCGGATTCTCCGCCGCCGTCATCGCCGAGGTCGCCCGGTCCACCGGGCTGCCGCTCACCGAGGCCCGCAACCACTTCGAGGCCCAGGGCGCGCGGGACGGGATCGTCGAGACCAGCGGGCAGCTGCGGACCATCGCCGTGGGACTGACCAAGATCGCCAACGATCTGCGGTGGATGGCCTCCGGACCGCGGACCGGTCTGGCCGAGATCAGTCTGCCCGATCTTCAGCCGGGGTCCTCGATCATGCCCGGCAAGGTCAACCCGGTCATCCCCGAGGCCGTCCTCATGGTCGCCGCCCAGGTCATCGGCAACGACGCGACCATCACCACCGCCGGCGCCTCCGGCAGCTTCGAGCTGAACGTCATGATGCCGGTCCTCGCGAAGAACGTACTGGAGTCGGTCCGGCTGCTCGCCAACGTCTCGCGGCTGCTGGCGGACCGGACCGTCGACGGCATCGTCGCCCACCGGGAACGTGCCCGCGAGTACGCCGAGTCGTCGCCCTCCGTGGTCACCCCGCTCAACAAGTACATCGGGTACGAGGAGGCCGCGAAGGTCGCCAAGAAGGCGCTCGCCGAGCGCAGGACGATCCGTCAGGTCGTCCTGGAGTCCGGCTATGTGGAGCGCGGCGACCTCACGCTCGAACAGCTCGACGAGGCCCTGGATGTCCTGCGGATGACGCACCCGTAACGTCCCGCACCGGCTCACCCGTCCGTGGCGCGAACCATGACGGCCGCAGCAGCGTCGTATGCCTGGGGCACCTAATATCTGTGCATGGCAGAGGGTGGAGCGGTGAGACGAGTGGAAGCGGACGGGTCGACGACGTACTGGGCCCCGGGGGACCAGATCCTGTGGCGCTACCGCGAGAACGCCGGCCCGCGCTTCCACATCGCGCGGCCCGTCACCGTGGTCAGGGACGACGAGGAACTGCTCGCCGTCTGGATGGCCCCCGGCACCCAGTGCGTCAAACCGGTCCTCGCCGACGGCACGCCGCTGCACGCCGAACCGCTCCACACCCGTTACACCAGGCCACGGACCGTACAGCTGGACCGCTGGTTCGGTACGGGCGTGCTCAAGCTGGCCCGTCCGGGCGAGCCCTGGTCGGTGTGGCTGTTCTGGGAGCCGGGCTGGCAGTTCAAGAACTGGTACGTGAACCTGGAGGCGCCGCTCGCGCGCTGGGCCGGTGGCGTCGACTCCGAGGACCACTTCCTCGACCTCTGCGTCTACCCCGACCGCAGCTGGGGCTGGCGCGACGAGGACGAGTTCGCACAGGCCCAGCGGGACGGCCTGATGGACGCTCAACTGGCCGAGCGGGTCAAGGAGGCGGGGCGCTCCGCGCTGGAGGTGGTCCAAGCCTGGGGGAAGCCCTACTCGGACGGCTGGCAGCACTGGCGACCGGATCCGTCCTGGTCAGTGCCGTCGCTGCCGGACGACTGGGACCGCATGCCCGCGTACACGGCCTCATGAGACCCTTGTTGCGCCCCCGCGGTACAACCGTAGGATCGTCCTCCGCAAGGGCACAGCACTGGAACTCCCGCAAGATGCGCTGGGTTTGACCGAACGTCACCGAGGGGCGGCAGGACGTGAGCGAGGGGTACGAGGGCCACACAGGGACGGCTCGGCCGTCGGGTGGATCAGCGACGGCCTGTGACCATGCGGGAATTCCGTTCCTGGGGCACGTATTCCGGGTATCGGCTTCTCGGCGGGACGAACTGCACGCACGGCGTGCAGCCCCGGACGGACGGATTCGACACGCGTGACGGAGCACCCGACCTCCCATGAGCGCCCCCAGGCGGGCGTGGTCCCCGCGGACCCCCGCGGGGCGCTCCTGCGTACCCCGGAGCCGCTTCCCACCGCACCCGGCGCCCCGCCGGCTCCCGCGTTACCCGCTCAGACACGGGCCGGCGGCGTGCCCGCGGTGCCGCTGCCCTGCGCCCAGCACGGAGCGCCGGGCAACCAGGGGGGTACGCCCACCCCGCTGCCCGCCGCGGACGGCACCGAACACTCCCAGCCTGCCGCCGACGAGCCGGACGCGCACCGGCCGCGGCCCGTGCCCGAGGGCGGCATCCCCGTCCAGCCGGGGGCCGGCCAGGACCGGGCCCCGGCGCTGCCCGGGGGCAAGGACCGGCGTACCGGCCAGACGCCGCTGCACGGTCCCATGCCCATGCGGCGTGACGGGGACCGGCTGCGTTTCGTGGGCGCCGCGACCCGGCGGATCGCCCGCGGCATGGACCTCGACGAGATCGTGATGGGCCTGTGCCGGGCCACCGTGCCGACCTTCTCGGACGCGATCCTCGTCTATCTGCGCGACCCGCTGCCCGTGGGCGACGAGCGGCCCACCGGGCCGCTGGTGCTGCGGCTGCGGCGCACCGACCGGATCCCGCAGGAGCGGGACCTGGACGACGGCATACTGCCGGTGCCGGTACCGGAGAACTCCGGGTTCGCCGATCTGAGCAACGAGCTGTGCGAGGTGCGGCCCGGCGGTGCGCTCGCCGAGGTGCTGCGCGGGGTGCGGCCGGTGTTCGCGGACGCCCCCGCAGCTCGGGCCGCGCTGCCCGAGCTGCTCGGCGACGACCTCGCGATCCCGCCGGGCCAGCGCGCGATCCTCGCGCCGCTGCGCGGACGGCGGCGGGTCATCGGCGCCGCGCTGTTCCTGCGCCGTCCCGAGCGGCTCCCGTTCGAGGCGGACGATCTGCTGGTGGCGGCGCAGCTCGCCACGCACAGCGCGCTCGGCATCGACAAGGCGGTGCTGTACGGCCGCGAGGCGTACATCGCCGACGAGCTGCAACGCACGATGCTGCCGGAGACCCTGCCCAACCCGACCGGCGTACGGCTCGCGTCCCGCTATCTGCCGGCCGCCGAGACCGCGCGGGTCGGCGGCGACTGGTACGACGCCATTCCGCTGCCCGGCAGCCGGGTGGCCCTTGTCGTGGGCGATGTCATGGGGCACTCCATGACATCCGCGGCGATCATGGGGCAGTTGCGGACCACGGCCCAGACGCTCGCCGGGCTCGACCTGCCGCCGCAGGAGGTGCTGCACCACCTCGACGAGCAGGCCCAGCGGCTCGGCACCGACCGCATGGCGACCTGTCTGTACGCGGTGTACGACCCGGTCGCGCACCGGATCACCATCGCCAACGCGGGCCACCCGCCGCCGGTCCTGCTGCACCTGGGCGGCCGGGCGGAGGTGCTGCGGGTACCGGCGGGCGCCCCCATCGGGGTGGGCGGGGTCGACTTCGAGGCGGTGGAGCTGGACGCCCCGGCGGGCGCGACCCTGCTGCTGTACACCGACGGACTGGTCGAGTCCCGGCTGCGGGACGTGTGGACCGGTATAGAACAGCTGAGGGAGAAGCTCGCCGCGACCGCCCAGCTCACCGGCGCGGACCACCCGCCGCCGCTGGAGGCGCTGTGCGACGAGGTGCTCGACATGCTCGGCCCGGGCGACCGGGACGACGACATCGCGCTGCTCGCCGCCCGCTTCGACGGGATCGCGCCGAGCGATGTCGCGTACTGGTTCCTGGAGCCCGAGGACGCGGCCCCTGGCCGGGCCCGGCGCCTGGCCCGCCGGGCGCTCGCCCGCTGGGGCATGGAGGAGCTGACCGACTCGGTGGAACTGCTGGTCAGCGAGGTCGTGACCAACGCCGTGCGCTATGCGTCACGACCGGTGACGCTACGGCTGCTGCGCACCGATGTGCTGCGCTGCGAGGTCGGTGACGACGTACCGCAGCTGCCGCGGCTGCGGCAGGCCCGGGCCACGGACGAGGGCGGACGGGGGCTCTATCTGGTGAACCGCTTGGCCCGGCGCTGGGGCGCGACCCGGCTGAGCACCGGGAAGGTGGTCTGGTTCGAGCTGAACCGGGGGTGAGGTCCGGCCGCCGGGGGCCGGACCGCCGACCGGAAGGGTGCCGGAATTAGACCCCGTCCAAATGTTGCCGACATCCCGTCGGCGGAGTTGACTGCTGAGGTGACCGAAGCGACCCGACCGACCCCTTAAGCACGACGGGAGGACGCTCGTGACTCAGGCACCGCAGTCGGTTCCCTACACCACCTCCAATGCGGGCATCCCGGTGGAGAGCGACGAGCACTCGCTCACCGTCGGGTCGAACGGCCCGATCCTGATGCAGGACCACTACCTGATCGAGAAGATGGCCCAGTTCAACCGTGAACGGGTCCCCGAACGGGTGGTCCATGCCAAGGGAAGTGGGGCATACGGAACCTTCGAAGTCACCAATGACGTCAGTCAGTTCACCAAGGCCGACCTCTTCCAGCCCGGCAAGCGCACCGAGATGCTGGCGCGCTTCTCCACCGTCGCCGGCGAGCTCGGTTCCCCGGACACCTGGCGCGACCCCCGTGGTTTCGCGCTGAAGTTCTATACCGAACACGGCAACTACGACCTGGTGGGGAACAACACCCCCATCTTCTTCGTACGCGACCCGATGAAGTTCCAGGACTTCATCCGCTCCCAGAAGCGCCACCCGGTCACCGGGCTGCGCAACAACGACATGCAGTGGGACTTCTGGACCCTCTCCCCCGAGTCCGCGCACATGGTGACGTGGCTCATGGGCGACCGGGGCATCCCGAAGACGTACCGCAACATGAACGGGTACTCCTCCCACACCTACATGTGGGTCAACGGCGGCGGCGAGAAGTTCTGGATCAAGAACCACATCAAGACCGACCAGGGCATCGACTTCCTCACCCAGGAGCAGGCCGACGACCTGGCCGGCCGGGACGCCGATGTGCACCGCCGTGACCTGTACGAGGCCATCGAGCGCGGCGACCACCCTTCCTGGACGATGTATGTGCAGGTCATGCCGTTCGAGGACGCGCCGGACTACCGGTTCAACCCGTTCGACCTGACCAAGGTGTGGCCGCACGGCGACTACCCGCTGATCGAGGTCGGCCGGATGACCCTGAACAAGAACCCGGAGGACTACTTCATCCATATCGAGCAGGCCGCGTTCGAGCCGTCCAACCTGGTGCCGGGCATCGGCCCGTCGCCGGACAAGATGCTGCTCGGCCGGCTCTTCTCGTATCCGGACACACACCGCTACCGCATCGGCCCGAACTACACCCAGCTGCCGCCCAACCGGCCACGGGTGCAGGTGCGGTCGTACGCCAAGGACGGCCCGATGCGCTACGAGCCCGCGCGCACCGCGATGACCTACGCGCCGAACTCCTACGGCGGACCGGCCGCGGACGTGGCGCGGTTCGGCGAGCCGGCCGGCTGGGAGACGGCGGGCGAGATGGTGCGCGAGGCCTACCGGCTGCACCGCGAGGACGACGACTACGGCCAGGCCCACACCATGGTCCGCCAGGTCCTCGACGAGGCGGCCCGTGACCGGCTGGTCTCCAACGTCACCGGGCACCTGCTGAAGGGCGTGTCCCGCCCGGTCCTGGACCGGGCGTTGCAGTACTGGCGCAACATCGACAAGGAGATCGGCGACCGTATCGCCCAGAACGTCAACGGCGCCTGACGTACCCCCATGAGAAGGGCGCCCGGTGAACCTGCCACCGGGCCCCCTCAGCGCTGTCGACGTGCCTACTGCGGCTGACCGTTCGGATTGAGCGGGTCATCCGGAGTCGTCGGCGGCGTGGTGACCGGGGTGCTCGGTGCGCCCGATGTCGGCGACTGGGTGGCGGGCTGGCTCGGGCTCGCCGGAGCCGAGGTCGTCGGCGGCTGCGACGTCGGCTTCTGCGTGGTCGGCGTCGACGACGGCGTGCTGCTCGGCGACTGGGTGAGGCTCGGCGTCAGGCTCGGCTGGACCGCTGCGCCCTGCGTGGTGTCCAGGTCGAACTTGCTGACCTCGTCCATCGCCTCGAAGGTGTACGCGGCCCAGATCTGCGCCGGGTAGCCGCCACCGTTGATACGGCCGCCGCCCAAGGTGATGAGACCGGTGGCGCCCTTCAGACCGACCTGGGCCCCGTTCTTGGCCTCGCCGAACAGGCCGACCGAGGTGACGAGGTCCGGTGTGTAGCCGGTGAACCAGGCCGACTTGTTGTTGTCGGAGGTACCGGTCTTGCCCGCGACCTGCTGCCCGTTGCGCGCCGGGTTCTCCCGGACCGACGTCCGGGCCGTACCGTCGTCGACCACGCCGGTGAGCACCGAGGTGACCGTGTCGGCGGCCGTACGGCTGATGACCTGGTCGCCGACCGGGTTGGGCAGGTTGACCGTGCGGTCCTTGTGCTCGGCCGACTTGATGATCGCCGGGGTGACCTTCCGGCCGTGGTTGTCGAGGGTCGCGTAGACGCCGGCCATCTCCAGCGGGCTCGCGCCCATGCTGCCGAGGGTCTGCGCGGGCACGGCCGGCAGGCCCTTGGTGTCCAGCCCGAGCGAGTTCGCGACCTTCAGCACCTCCGGCATGCCGACGTCGACGCCCATCTGCGCGAAGACCGAGTTCACGGACTTGTTCATCGCCGTCTGAACGGTGATGTTCCCGTAGTCCTGGTCGTCCTCGTTCGGCGGGGAGAAGGGGATCGCGCTGCCCTTGACCGGGCGGCCGCTCGTGCCGTCGTAGATCGTGTTCGCGTCGATCGCCCGGCCGTCCTGCGTCTTGGCCTGCTCCTCCAGGGCGGCCGCGAGGATCAGCGGCTTGAAGGTGGAGGCGGGCTGGTAGTCGCGGCGGAGCGCGTTGTTGCGGAAGTGCTTGAAGTAGTCCAGACCGCCGTACATGGCGAGCACTCGGCCCGTCTTCGGGTCGACCGACACCGCCCCGGGCTGGACAGCACCGTCGACGGAACGCTTCTTCGGGTCGAGCTTGCTGGTCAGCTGCTCCTTGACCGCCTGCTCCAGCTCCTTCTGCTTCTTCTTGTCGATGTTCACGGTGATGGTCCAGCCGCCGGCCTTCACCAGCGCCTCCGCGTCACCGAGGGAGGAGGCGGTGCCCTGGGTGACGAGCTGCTTCTCCAGCTCCGCGTTGGCCGCGTCCACCAGATAGCCGGTCTGCCCCTGCATGCCGGGCGCGCCCTTGGGGGCCTTCGGCACCTCGAACTTCATGGACTGGCGCTGCCCCGCGTCCAGCCAGTGCATCTGGACCATGTTGTTCAGGACGTAGTTCCACCGGGCCTGCACCAGCTTCTTGCCCGTGTCGCTGGCGATGGCCCAGTCGTACTGGTTCGGCGCCTGGAGCAGGGACGCCAGATACGCGCCCTCCTCGACCGTGAGGTCCTTGGCGTCCTTGCGGTAGTACGCCTGCGAGGCGGCCTGGATGCCGTAGGCGCCACGGCCGTAGTAGCTGGTGTTGATGTAGCCCGCGAGGATGTAGTCCTTGGTCTTCTTGCGGTCCAGCTTCAGCGAGATGACCAGTTCCTTCAGCTTGCGCGTGACGGTCTGGTTCTGGTTCAGGTAGTAGTTCTTGACGTACTGCTGAGTGATCGTCGAACCACCCTGGGCGCCCTTGCCGGAGAGGGTGTTGACCAGACCGCGGGCCGTGCCCTTCAGGTCGACACCGGAGTCGTTGTAGAAGGTCTTGTTCTCGGCGGCGACGAAGGTGTGCTGGACACCCTTGGGCACCTGGGCGAGGTCGACGTTCTCCCGGTTGATCTCGCCGGTGCGGGCGAGGATGGTGCCGTCGCTGTACTTGTAGACGTTGCTCTGCAGCCTGGCCGTGGCGTTCCCGGCCGGGATGGGCGTCATCATGTACAGCAGCACGAACGCGCCCATGACCAGCAGGACCAGGCCGAACAGCGAGCCGACGACCTTCTTCCAGGTGAAGAGCCTGCGTATGACGCTCTTCCCGCCCTTGCCGGCGGTTCCGCTCTTCGCGGCCTTGGCTCCCCTGCCGCGGGCAGCGGCCCGGCCGCCGGCCGCCGGAGAGGCCGTGCTCACGGGAGCCCCCGGGGCCCCGTTGGTCCCGGTCGTCCCGGACGAGCGCTTGGGCGCAGCGCGGCGGCCACCGCGCTGCCGCGCTCGTCTCTCTTCCGCTCGTCCCATGAGTGGATGCGCTCCGCTTCGTTCTCGGCTGTCACACAGGTACGTGGCTCAGGTCAGCTCAGAAAGCTAACACCGCGCGGTATGACAAAGGGGCGGCGATCCCCCCTTTTACGGACGTGACAATCAGCACCCGTCGCATCGGAACCAATCAGTGCCCGTCCCATCGGAACCGACGAGCGGGAGGAGTGAAAGGTTGCCAGGGCGGGTAATGTGCTATCACTTAGCTAAGTCAGAGCTATATGAGAAAACGGGGGACACCACCCATGTCGACACAAGACGCTTCCACCACCGCCGACATACCCGAGATGCCGAGCCCGCGCGTCAGGGAGTTCCCCGCGCACAGCGTCGGCGGTGCCACCGCACTGCTGCTCGGACTGGCCGGGCTGACACTGGGGGTGTGCCTGGTGGCCTGGGGCTCGACGGTCACCACGGCCGGCGCCAAGGCCGCACTGATCGTCGTCGGCGTACTGACCGGACTCGGGGCGCTCATCGCGATGGGCGGCCTGAACACGGTGGCGCCGGGCGAGGCCCGGGTCGTGCAGCTCTTCGGGCGCTACCGCGGCACCATCCGCCAGGACGGCTTGCGCTGGGTGAACCCCTTCACCTCCCGCACCAAGATCTCCACCCGGGTGCGCAACCACGAGACCGCCGTCCTCAAGGTCAACGACGCGTACGGCAACCCGATCGAGCTGGCCGCGGTGGTGGTCTGGAAGGTCCAGGACACCGCACAGGCCACCTTCGAGGTGGACGACTTCCTGGAGTTCGTCGCCACGCAGACCGAGACGGCCGTGCGGCACATCGCCATCGAGTACCCCTACGACGCTCACGACGAGGGCGGGCTCTCGCTGCGCGGCAACGCCGAGGAGATCACCGAGAAGCTCGCCGCCGAGCTGCACGCGCGCGTGGAGGCGGCCGGTGTGCAGATCATCGAGTCCCGCTTCACGCATCTCGCGTACGCTCCGGAGATCGCCTCCGCGATGCTCCAGCGGCAGCAGGCGGGTGCGGTGGTCGCGGCCCGGCGGCAGATCGTCGACGGCGCGGTCGGGATGGTCGAGGCGGCGCTCGCCCGGATCGCCGAGCGGGACATCGTGGAGCTGGACGACGAACGGAAGGCGGCGATGGTGTCGAACCTGATGGTGGTGCTGTGCGGGGACCGGGCACCGCAGCCCGTGCTCAACACGGGGTCCCTCTACCAGTGACGGACTCCTCAGGAGGCCGCTCCCCGCAGCAGCGCAAGCAGGTGCTGCTGCGGCTGGACCCGTCGGTGTACGAGGCGCTCGCCCGCTGGGCCTCGGACGAACTGCGCTCCGCCAACGCCCAGATCGAGTTCCTCCTACGCCGCGCCCTGGCGGACGCGGGCCGCCTCCCCGGCACAGCCCGCCCGATCCCCCGCCGGGGCCGGCCCCCGGCCTCGGGAGACCCGGAGACGTAGACCGAGACCGGGGAGCCTGGGACACGGGGCGGCGCGTGACCGGCACGGGTTACGGGGGCGCCCGGCAAGCACGAGTTGCCGGGGGCGCCCGGCGGACCCGGGGGTTCAGGCGGCGCCCCGCGAGCTCGGGACAGGCGTCGGCGCCCGGCGAGTCCGCGCCCCCGGTCGTGTGACGGAACCGTGACAAACGTCCCCCACCTGCACAGACGCACCCCGGACCAAGATCTATACGCGCGATGTATACGTCAGGTGTATACGCGATGTGTACAGTGCTTGCCATGTCCATCGGTCACACCCTCCTAGGGCTCCTGGAGTCCGGGCCCCGCCACGGTTACGACCTCAAGCGGGCCTTTGACGACAAGTTCGGTCATGACCGGCCGCTGCACTACGGCCAGGTCTACTCGACGATGTCCCGGCTGCTGAAGAACGGGCTCGTCGAAGTCGACGGGATCGAGGCGGGCGGCGGGCCCGAGCGCAAGCGGTACGCGATCACCGAGGCCGGGATCACCGACGTACAGCGGTGGCTCGCGACCCCGGAGAAGCCCGAGCCGTATCTCCAGTCGACCCTGTACACCAAGGTCGTCCTCGCCCTGCTCACCCACCGCGACGCGGCCGACATCCTCGACACGCAGCGCGCCGAGCATCTGCGCATGATGCGGATCCTGACCGACCGCAAGCGCAAGGGCGATCTCGCCGACCAGCTGATCTGCGACCACGCCCTGTTCCACCTGGAGGCCGACCTGCGGTGGCTCGAACTCACCGCCGCGCGCCTCGACAAGCTCGCCGAGGCGGTGACCAAGTGACTCCTCCTCCCGGTTCCCTGCTCGCCGCCGAGGACCTGCGCAAGGCATACGGACCGACCGTCGCGCTCGACGGCGCCGAGTTCTCCGTCCACCCGGGCGAGGTCGTCGCCGTGATGGGTCCGTCCGGGTCCGGCAAGTCGACCCTGCTCCACTGCCTCGCCGGGATCGTGCCGCCCGACTCGGGCTCGATCACCTACGCCGGCCGGGAGATGTCCGGCATGAGCGACGCGCAGCGCAGCCTGCTGCGGCGCTCGGAGTTCGGGTTCGTCTTCCAGTTCGGACAGCTGGTGCCCGAACTGACCTGTGTGGAGAACGTGGCCCTGCCGCTGCGGCTGAACGGCACCTCCCGCAAGGAGGCCGAGCAGACCGCCCTGTCCTGGATGGCGCGGCTGGAGGTCGACGACCTCGCGAAGAAGCGGCCCGGCGAGATCTCCGGCGGTCAGGGCCAGCGCGTCGCCGTCGCCCGCGCCCTGGTCACGAACCCGCGCGTGCTGTTCGCCGACGAGCCCACGGGCGCGCTCGACTCGCTCAACGGCGAGCGCGTGATGGAACTGCTCACCGAGGCGGCCCGGTCCACCAACGCGGCCGTCGTGCTGGTCACGCACGAGGCGCGAGTCGCCGCGTACTCCGACCGCGAGATCGTCGTACGCGACGGCAAGTCCCGGGACATGGAGCGCATCGTATGAGGATGCGCCAGGCAGCCAGGGACCTGGTCATGGGGGCGAGGTTCGCGTTCACCGGCGGGCGCGAGGGGTGGGTCCGGCTGCTGCTCACCGCCGTCGGCGTCGGCCTCGGCGTGTCGCTGCTGCTGCTCACCACCGCGCTCCCCGGTGCGCTCGCGACACGGCACGACCGGGAGAACGCGCGCGCCGACCACACCTACGGCAATCCGATACCCAAGGCCGACAACACCCTGGTGATCGCGGACATCGACACCACGTTCCGCTCCCACGACATCCGTGGCCGGGTGATGGAGCCCGAGGGTACCCGCGCACCGCTGCCGCCCGGACTGGAGCGTTTCCCGCAGCCGGGCGAGATGGTGGTCTCCCCCTCGCTGAAGACGCTGCTCGCCTCCGACGAGGGGCGGATCCTGCGGGACCGGCTGCCGTACCGGATCGCCGGCACCATCGCGGAGCAGGGTCTCGTCGGCTCACACGAACTCGCCTACTACGCAGGCGCCAAGGGGCTCGCGGCGCAGATCGCGCCGCCGGACGTGTCGCGGATCGACCGGTTCGGGGATCCCGACCTCGCCCCTGAGAAGTCGGACCCCGTCCTGCTCCTGCTGATGCTCGTCGTCTTCGTGGCGCTGCTCATGCCCGTCGGTGTCTTCATCGCGGCGGCCGTGCGGTTCGGCGGCGAGCGGCGCGACCGGCGGCTCGCGGCGCTGCGCCTCGTGGGCTCCGACAGCGGGATGACCCGACGGATCGCCGCCGGCGAGGCCCTCGCGGGAGCACTGCTCGGGCTGGTCTTCGGCACCGCCTTCTTCCTGCTCGGCCGACAGGCCGCGGGGTCCGTCGAGGTCTTCGACATCAGCGTCTTCCCCAGCTATCTGAACCCCACCCCCGCGCTGGCCCTGCTGGTGGCGGTCGCCGTACCGACGGCCGCGGTGCTGGTCACCCTGTTCGCGCTGCGCGGCGTGGTCATCGAGCCGCTCGGCGTGGTGCGCGCGGCCAAGCCCGCGCGGCGTCGGCTGTGGTGGCGGCTGCTGCTGCCGCTCGGCGGGCTCGCGCTGCTCTACCCGATGGTCGGCAAGGGCCATGATCACGGGAACTTCAACGAGTACCTGGTCATCGGCGGCGTGCTGCTACTGCTCGTCGGGGTCACCGCGCTGCTGCCGTGGGCGGTGGAGGCGGTCGTGGCCCGGCTCGGCTCGGGCGGAGTGGCCTGGCAACTGGCCGTGCGCAGGCTGCAGTTGAGCAGCGGCACCGCGGCCCGCATGGTCAACGGGATCGCGGTGGCGGTCGCCGGGGCCATCGCGCTGCAGATGCTGTTCGCCGGTGTGCAGAGCGACTACACCAAGCAGTCGCAGCACGATGTGACGCGGGCGCAGATGCAGGTCACCCTGCCGAAGGCGGGCCCGGTCGACGCCGTCGCCGAGCAGCTGCGGGCCACCAAGGGGGTGCGCCACATCACGGCCATCGAGGAGTCGTACGCCGGGGACCGGCGCACCGAACCGCAGCGGTCCGCCGAGATGACCGTGGGCGACTGCGCGTCGCTGCGGGAGTTGGGGCGGCTGCCCTCGTGCCGGGACGGCGATGTGTTCGTGGTGGCGGCCGCCGAGAGCGAATCCGACGCCCCGAAGCTGGCCAAGCCCGGCCAGACCCTGTACATCGACCCGGGCTACGCGGGCGAGAAGCACGCGGAGGTCCCGTGGACGGTGCCCCACGCGCTGAAGCAGGCCCAGCCGCGCAAGGCCCCGGACGGGGGGCAGCACGACGGTTTTCTGATCACCAAGGGCGCGCTGTCCGCGAAAGCGGCGCCGGCCTTCCGGGGGGATGTGTACGTCTCGCTCGACCCCTCGGTGCCCGACGCGCGGGAGTACGTCCGTAACACGGCGGCCCGGGTGGCTCCGTACACGGCCCCGCAGACCTGGGCGTCCAGCGAGGAGTCCGGGCGCTTCACCTCCATCCGCACGGGGCTGTTCGTCGGTGCCACCTGTGTGCTGGCGCTGATCGGGGCGAGCCTGCTGGTCTCCCAGCTGGAGCAGTTGCGCGAGCGCAAGAAGCTGCTGTCGTCGCTGGTCGCCTTCGGCACCCGGCGCCGCACGCTGAGTCTGTCGGTGCTGTGGCAGACGGCGATCCCGATCGCGCTCGGCCTGCTGCTGGCGGCGGTGGTCGGACTCACGCTGGGCGCGGTCCTGCTGAGGATGGTCGCCGCGTCCGTGACCGTGGACTGGGCGAGCGTGCTGACGATGACCGGTATCGGCGCGGGAGTGGTGCTGCTGGTGACGGTGTTCAGCCTGCCGCCGCTGCTGCGGCTGATGCGGCCGGACGGGCTGCGCACCGAGTGAGTGCCGGCCGGCCGTGCGGGCCCCTCCCCTCGTCGGGGGAGGGGCCCGCACGCATCACAGGGCGTACTCCTTCACCACCCGGCGGACCTGGGCGAAGAGCATGCCGACGTTCACCGTCTTGCGGCAGACGACCACGGCGACGACGTCCTGCTGCTCGTTCATGCGCACGAACAGATGGGTGAGGTTCTCGCTGTTGACGAGGATCTCCTGAAAGAAGTGGTTGTCGTTGGTGATCCCCCGGCGTTCCTTGAACACGTCCTCGATCATCACGACGGTACGGCCCTGGAACAGGTCGAGGGTGGCGCCCGCGAGGAGGTCGAGGACCTCCGGCGGGTGGTTGTCCACGGTCTCGTACGACAGCAGCATCCCCGTCGACATGTCGACCACGCCGGAGGCGACGCAGTCGGGTGCGTCGGTACGCAGGGACTTGACCAGGCCCATCACCTGGTCGGAGAAACCGGGAGTCATGCGCTTCGTCGCCATCCCTTCACACTCCCTCGGGTGCCTTCGCGGCAAGGATCGAACCGATGCGGTCCAGGGCCGGGCGGGTCGCCCGGTGCAGTCCGTCGACGTCCACGCCCTCGTCGCCGAGCACGACCATGAGCGCGGTGTCGCCGACGGCGTAGAACGCGGCACAGCCCTCGGTGCCGTACGCGACCGTGCCGCGCAGGGCGCCGCGGGCGGTCGCCTGGGTGGTGCGCCGGGCGAGGCCGAGGGCGGCCGCGGCCAGGGCGGCGAGCCCTTCGGGGTCGATACCGCTCGCCGTGTCGGCCGCGATGAGCAGTCCGTCCGCGGCCGCCACCGCGGTGTCCGTGATTCCGGACACCTGTTCGCGCAGGCCGCGCATTTCGAGTGCCAGCGCTTTGTGATCCATGTGTACAACTCCCTACGAATGATCCTTGGGTGATCGCATCGATTCGCCTTTCGTCTGTGTGTGAGGTGTCGGGCCTCTATGAGGTGCCGGGGTGGTCATTTGGCGCTTCCGCTCCGCAGGCGGAAGAACCCTTTCCAGCTCACTCCCTGCTTTTCGGACGGAAGGGTTGCGGTGATGCCGCTGGCGCCGGGTGTGCGCCGGGGCAGGGACGGAGCAGGTTCCGGGGGCCGGCGAGGCGCGGTGCCAATGTCCGGCGACGGGGGTACGGGGTCCGCGGGCGCGGCCGGCACAGGTGCCGGATCCGGGGCACGGGGGCGCAGCCCCTGCGCGGGCACACGGGTCGCGATCCACAGCGCGTGCCCGGCCGACTCGACGCATTCGAGATATCCCTCGTCCAGCAGCCGGGCCATCTCGACGGTGACCGTGTAGACCGCGCGTCCGGTGCGGAAGGCGATGTCCCGGGCCGTCCGGCGGCCGTCGGAGTGCAGGAGCAACTCGCGGCGCACCGCGCTCAGTCGGGTGACGTCGACCTCCAGCGCGGGCAGCGGGCGCTCTCGTCCGGGCCGCACCCGGTGGGGCAGCACGTCGAGTGCGGCCAGCTTGCGTGCGGCCTGGTGCAGCAGCCGCGTCGGCCCCTCGCCGACCGCGAGCGCCTCGGGCGGCTCGACCGGGTCCGGGACGGGCTCGCAGCCGTCCACGTCCCCGGCGACGATCACGAAGACCGCGTCCTGCATCGCCATCACTCGGACGACCCGCAGTTCGGCCGCCCCGGCGCCGGACCGGCCGGAACGCATCAGCAGCGTTCCGGGGCCCGGGGCGCCGGGGCTCGCGACGGCGACGACGAGACCGCCGCGCAGATGGACGACTCCCCCGGGCTGTCCGGAAATCCGGAGCGCACCGTCGCCCTTTTCCCTCGCGTACCGCGTCACCGCATGCGACAGCAGGTCGTAACCGGCCCGTCCAAGGGAATCCCGTATGCCCGCCACAACTCCCCTTGGAATGTCGCACACATGCCTGACGCGTCACACTGAGGGAGTATGTGTATCAGCCGGTGCGCATATTCCAGCGAAATTCGCACTACCTGACGGAAGTTGGCATTTCTCGCCGTTCCCGGGGCGTCATCGGTTCGGCATCGGACATGCGAATGACCGAGTACGCACCCGGGGTTGCCCGGTGCGCGGTCAGGCGTCGGCTGCGAGCACCCGAACCGGCAGCGGCTGCAGGACACCCCGCAGCGCCTCGGCCAGTTCCTCGTACTCGGCGCCCCGGGCGGCGCCCGCGCGCATCGCGAGGGCCACCCGCCGGGTCGGGGCCGGGTCCGCGAAGTAGCCGGTGAGAAGCTGGCTGTTGCGGGTGGTCTCCACCTTGAGGGCGGTGTGCGGCAGCAGGGTCACCCCGAGACCGCCGGCCACGAGCTGGACGAGGGTGGACAGCCCGGCGGCGGTCGTGGTCACGGGCGCGTCCTCACGACCGGCCTCCCGGCAGATGTCCAGGGCCTGGTCCCGCAGACAGTGCCCCTCGTCCAGGAGCAGCAGATTCAGCTCGCGCAGCGCCTCCCGGGGTATCCCCTCCCGTCCGCCGAGCCAGTGGTCGAGCGGCGTGACGAGCACGAAGTCCTCGTCGAACAGCGGGAGTTCGGCGACACCGGGCATACCGAGGGGCACGGCGAGGAGCAGCAGGTCGAGACGGCCGGTGGTGAGACCGTCGAGCAAGCTGGCGGTCTGCTCCTCGTGGACCTGGAGGTCGAGGTGCGGATAGCGGTCGTGCACCAGGTTGAGGACTGTCGGCAGCAGGTACGGCGCCACGGTCGGGATCACCCCGAGCCGCAGCACCCCGGTGAAGGGCGCCCGGACGGCCTCCGCCTCCTCCATGAGGGCGCCGACCTCGTCCAGCACCGCCTTGGCCCGTACAGCGAGACGCTCGCCGGCGGGCGAGAGGAGCACCTTGCGGGTGGTGCGCTCCAGCAGGGTGACGCCGAGCACCTCCTCCAGGACGGAGACGGCCCCCGACAGCGCGGGCTGGCTCATGCCGATCGCGGCGGCGGCGTCCCGGAAGTGCAGATGCTCGGCGACGGCCGCGAAGGCCCGCAGCTGGGCGAGACTGGGCTGGCGGCGCCCGTGGGACTTGGCCCCAGCCATGGCATACCCCTTAACTTATGGTCACTGATAATCCCCACCGATCAACGCGACCGAGTGTAGCTATTTCCCGAATCAATGCACCCTGTGCCAGGATCACGAGAGTCCAACCCATGAGAAATGCCTTGCCTCCGAGGTGTTTCTGTGCTTCAAGGAGAGCGTGTGCTCACTGTCGGTGACAAGTTCCCCGAGTTCGAACTGACCGCCTGCGTCTCGCTGGAGAAGGGCAGGGAGTTCGAGCAGATCAACCACAAGACCTACGAGGGCAAGTGGAAGATCGTTTTCGCCTGGCCCAAGGACTTCACCTTCGTGTGCCCGACCGAGATCGCCGCCTTCGGCAAGCTGAACGACGAGTTCGCCGACCGTGACGCCCAGATCCTCGGCTTCTCCGGTGACTCCGAGTTCGTGCACCACGCCTGGCGCAAGGACCACCCGGACCTGCTCGAGCTGCCCTTCCCGATGATGGCCGACTCGAAGCACGAGCTGATGCGCGCCCTGGGCATCGAGGGCGAGGACGGCTTCGCCCAGCGTGCCGTCTTCATCGTGGACCAGAACAACGAGATCCAGTTCACCATGGTGACCGCGGGCTCCGTCGGCCGTAACCCGAAGGAGGTCCTGCGGGTCCTGGACGCCCTGCAGACCGACGAGCTGTGCCCCTGCAACTGGAGCCAGGGCGACGAGACCCTCGACCCGGTCAAGCTGCTGGCCGGTGAGTGACCCATGTCCCTCGACTCGCTGAAGTCCGCCGTCCCGGACTACGCCAAGGACCTGAAGCTCAACCTTGGCTCGGTCATCGGCAACTCCGACCTGCCGGCCCAGCAGCTGTGGGGCACCGTGCTGGCCACGGCGATCGCCTCGCGCTCGCCGATCGTGCTGCGCGAGCTGGAGCCCGAGGCGAAGGCGAACCTCACGCCCGAGGCGTACACCGCGGCGAAGGCCGCGGCCGCCGTCATGGCGATGAACAACGTCTTCTACCGGACCCGCCACCTGCTCTCGGACCATGAGTACGGCACCCTGCGCGCCGGGCTGCGGATGAACGTGATCGGCAACCCCGGGGTCGACAAGCTCGACTTCGAGCTGTGGTCTTTCGCCGTGTCCGCGATCAACGGCTGCGGCATGTGCCTGGACTCCCACGAGCAGGTCCTGCGCAAGGCGGGCATGCAGCGTGAGGTCATCCAGGAGGCCTTCAAGATCGCTTCGGTGATCCAGGCCGTCGGCGTCACCCTGGACGCGGAGGCTGTCCTCGCCGAGTGACGGCCGCGCGACCGAACGGGCCCGCTCCCAGCTGCCGCTGGGGCGGGCCTCTTCGTATGCGCGGCGGGCCTTCTCCTACGCGCAGTGGGCCTTCTTGTACGCGCGTGGGTGCCGAGCGAGGTCGGACCGGGGCCGTACCGGTCAGGCGGACGGCGTCTCGTCCAGTGGCGGCTTCGCCCGGGTCTCGGCGGAGAGCGTGCCGAGGTCCGGCTCCGACGGCTGGTGCGGCACAGCGTTCGCGTACGACCGCAGATAGCCCACCACGGTGTTCGTCACCGCCACCAGCGGCACCGCCACCACGGCCCCGCCGATCCCGGCGACCATGCCGCCGGCCGTCACCGACAGCACCACCGCCAGCGGATGGACCCTGACGGCCCTACCCAGGATGAACGGCTGCAGGATGTGTCCCTCGATCTGCTGGACCGCGAGCACCACGGCCAGCGTCATGATCGCGGTGAAGACACCCTGGGTCACCAGCGCCACCACCACCGCCAGTGCGCCCGAGGCCACCGCGCCCACCAGGGGGATGAAGGAGAACAGGAAGATGAAGACGGCGAGCGGCACGGCCATGGGGACGTTCAGGAAGTAGATCCCGAGACCGATGAAGATCGCGTCGATCAGGGCCACGATCACCGTGCCCCGGACATAGGCGGTCAGGGTGCGCCACGCCCGCGGGCCCGCGCCCGCCACGCCCGGCCGCGCCGCGGCCGGCACCAGCTTCAGCGTCCACTCCCAGATGCGCCGGCCGTCGTAGAGCAGGAAGAGCGTGGAGAACATCGTCAGGAGGATGCCGGTGAGCGCCTCCACGATGACCGTCACGCCCTCGAGACCCGCCGAGGTGATCTGGTCGGTGTTGGCGCCGATCGCCTCCCGCAGGTTCTTCGCGATCTCGTTGATCTGCTTGTCGGTGACGTGGAAGGGGCTGTGCAGCAGCCACTTGCGCAGTTCGTCGATGCCGTCCTGGATCTGGTTGGAGAGCGAGTCGATGTTCTCCATGACCTGCCAGGTCACGAACCACCCGATCAGACCCATGACGACGAAGCCGAGGACGGCGGTCATCGCGGTGGCCGGGCCCCGCGGCACCCCGTAGCGTCGCAGCCGCGCCACGGTCGGCTGCAGCAGCGCCGTGATGAGCAGCGCGCACACGAAGGCGAACACCACCAGCTGGACGGAGCTGATGACCCGCATCAGCACCCAGACCGTGCCCGCGAGGACGAGCAGCCGCCAGCCCGCCTCGGCCGCGACCCGTACGCCCCACGGGACCGCCTCGACGGGGTGCGGGCGGGTCTGCGGCGCGGCGGGCACATACGTCGACGGCTGCACATGGTCCACCACGGGGGGTGGTTCGGTCTCGATGTGCTCCTTCTCCACCTCGGCTCGGCGTTCGTCCAGCCGCTCACCCACCTGGGTGATCCCGGCGCCGATCCGAGCCAGCCAGCCTGGCACTTGCGACATGATCCGTCCTCTTCCCCCGCGTCCCCGGGTGCGGCCCACCACTCCCCCCTGGAAGTCGTCGCCTCCGACCGTACATGGCAGGCGCCGTCGGCCGTGTGAACAGCCGTAGCCCCTCACCGACAGACGGTGAGGGGCTACGCGAGGTTGAGCGACTGGGTGCGGCGGACCCGCGGCTCAGTACCAGCTGTTGGCCTGCCAGAACGACCACGCGTCACACGGGCTGCCGTACCGGCTGTTCATGTAGTTGAGGCCCCACTTGATCTGTGTGGCCGGGTTGGTCTGCCAGTCGGCACCGACGGACGACATCTTGGAGCCGGGCAGAGCCTGGAAGAGACCGTAGGCACCGGAAGAGGCGTTGACCGCACGGTAGTTCCAGCTGGACTCGTGGTCCACGATGTTGCTGAAGCACTGGAACTGGCCGGCTCCGACCATCGAGCGCGCCATCGCCTGGATCTGCGCGACCGAGTAGGAGCCCTGGACGGGGAAGCTGGACGCGTCGCGGGTCGCGTCGCGGCTGGCCTTCTCCTCGGCCTCCTTGCGAGCCTTGGCGTCCTCCTCGGCCTTCTGAGCGGCCTTCTGCTTGGCGACCGCGTCCGCGGCCGCCTGCTTGCGGGCCGACTCCTCGGCGTCCTTCTTGGCGCTCGCGTCCGCGGCGATGGCCTGGGCATCGGCCTGCTGCGTCAGCGACGCGGTCTGGACCTGGGCCTGCTGTCCTGCGGGTATGTCCGCGAGGAGCGTGGTGTCGCTAGCCGTTGCCTCGGCGTCGCTCGAGGGCTGCCCAGTGCTGCCCGAGGCAACACCAGTGACGGCGCCGACAGCGGTGACCGCCGTGGCCGAGGCCACTGCGAATCCCCGGACCGAAATCCGGCTCACACGGTTTCCTTCCAGCATCGCCCGCTTCGGTGACCCTGGCGGACGCAATCGTGCCCCTGACGCTGGCCTCCCAACTGCGGGGTCACGGGAGGCACGGGCCCGGTGGGCAACTTCCCCGAGGGAAGCGCCGCGTGGTGCTCGGGCGGCATACGACGGCTCTATGGAGTTCTGGTGCTTCAGTTGTGCCATACCGCTGGGGGTACACGTGTGTCGTATGCGGGGCCTGACAGGAGTGAGACTCTGCCGTAACCCGACACCGGGTGGCAATTCTGCGCTGAGTGTGAAAGCTCACACCTCGTTTGGCTCAGGGGAATCGCGGAAATACCCACACACCAAAGCGCCGCCCGGCTAGGCTCTATGCCTTTACCGGACGGCGCCAACTGGTGAGTAACTACCTCACGTTGGACAGGGGACTCAGATCTGCCCCTCTTCGAGCATTTCGGTCACAAGGGCCGCGATCTGGGACCTCTCGGACCGCGTGAGCGTGACATGCGCGAAGAGCGGATGCCCCTTCAGTTTCTCCACCACGGCGACGACTCCGTCGTACCGACCCACCCGCAGGTTGTCCCGCTGGGCCACGTCATGCGTGAGAACAACGCGTGAATTGGAGCCGATCCGAGACAGAACGGTCAGGAGAACATTCCGTTCCAGCGACTGCGCCTCGTCCACGATCACAAACGCGTCGTGCAGCGAGCGGCCGCGGATATGGGTGAGCGGAAGGACCTCCAGCATCCCGCGCGCCGTGACCTCTTCGATGACCTCGCGGGAGGTGACCGCGGACAGGGTGTCGAAGACCGCCTGCGCCCAGGGGCTCATCTTCTCGGCCTCGGTGCCCGGCAGATAGCCCAGTTCCTGCCCGCCGACCGCGTACAACGGCCGGAAGACCATCACCTTCTGGTGCTGCCGGCGCTCCAGCACCGCCTCCAGACCCGCGCACAGCGCCAGCGCGGACTTGCCGGTGCCGGCCCGGCCGCCCATCGACACGATCCCCACGTCCGGGTCGAGCAACAGATCGAGGGCGATCCGCTGCTCGGCGCTGCGGCCCTTGATGCCGAACGCCTCCCGGTCCCCGCGCACCAGGCGGACGGTGCCGTCCGCCGTGACCCGGCCCAGTGCCTTGCCCCGCTCCGACTGGATCGTCAGGCCGGTGTGCACGGGGAGGTCGGCGGCCTCGGGGACATGCACGTGCCCCTCTTCGAAGAGGATGTCCACCCGCTCGGCGGACAGCGTCAGTTCGGACATTCCGGTCCACCCGGAGGAGTCCGTGATGGCCAACTCCGCACGGTACTCCTCGGCGAGGAGCCCGACCGAGGACGCCTTGATCCTCAGCGGGAGGTCCTTCGACACGACGGTGACGTCGAACCCCTCCGCCTGCAGATTGCGGGCGACCGCGAGGATGCGGGAGTCGTTGTCGCCCAGGCGGTAGCCGGTGGGCAGCACGCTGGGGTCCGAGTGATTGAGCTCGACCCTGAGGGTTCCGCCGAGGTCCCCGGTCGGCAGGGGAGCGTCGAGACGGCCGTACCGCACCCGGTAGTCGTCGAGCAGACGCAGTGCCTGCCGGGCGAAGTAGCCGAGTTCGGGATGGTGCCGCTTGGCCTCCAGTTCCGTGACCACGACGATCGGGAGCACGACCTCGTGCTCGTCGAATCGGGTCACGGCGTTCGGATCGGCCAGCAGGACGCTGGTGTCGAGAACATAGGTGCGCCGGTCTGGCTTGTGGCGCTTTGCGCTGGTCACCACGGAAGGACGTACCCCCTCGGATGAGGTCGGGGAGCGACGGAGTGAGATGCCGGATGGGGCTGGGCGGGAGAAGTCCCGACCGGTCCACGGCCGCGATGCACGGGCCGAGAACCGGCCCTCCGTTGCTTCTTCCGTGCCGAGACCGCACGGTCGGGCTGGTGCAAAGGGCCTCCCGGGCGGACGGCCCCGAGCCGTCCGCTGAGATACGACACCCGTGGTTCGGGCGTCGACCTGTTGGGCTTATGCCCTCGAACACGCGCAGCCATGCCAGGGCATACGGCGGCGCCCCGGTGAACTCCTCGTAACGTCCCTCGTCGGGCCCGCACCCAGGAGAGTGGTGCCGGGCCGCGATGAACAGGTGTCAGCCGCCGTAGCGGCGGTGTCGCGCAGCGTAGTCGCGCAGCGCGCGCAGGAAGTCGACCTTGCGGAAGGCCGGCCAGAAGACCTCGCAGAAGTAGTACTCCGAATGGGCCGTCTGCCACAGCATGAAACCGGACAACCGCTGCTCGCCGCTCGTCCGGATGACGAGGTCGGGGTCGGGCTGGGCGCTGGTGTACAGGTGGCGGCCGATCAGATCGACGTCCACGGACTCGGCGAGCTCCTCCATCGAGGTGCCCTTGTCGTGGGCGTCGAGGATCATCGAGCGGACGGCGTCGGCGATCTCCTGGCGGCCGCCGTAGCCGACGGCGACGTTGACGATTATCCCGTCGACGTGCGCGGTGGCCTCCTCGGCCTCCTTCACCGCGGTCCGCACATGGCCGGGCAGCATGTCGAGCGCGCCGACGTGGTGCACGCGCCAGCGGCCGTCGGCGGCGAGCGAGCGCACGGTGTCCGCGATGATCCCGAGGAGCGGGACCAGCTCCTCCTTGGGCCGGTTCAGGTTGTCCGTGGACATCAGCCAGAGGGTGACGACCTCGACGTCCGTCTCGGCGCACCAGCCGAGGAACTCCTCGATCTTGTCCGCGCCGGCCTGGTGGCCCTGTGCGGTGGTCGAGCCCGCCGCCTTCGCCCAGCGCCGGTTGCCGTCCATGATGACGCCGATGTGCTTGGGCACCTGAGCGTGGTCCAGGTGACCTTCCACCCGGCGTGCGTACAACCTGACCAGCAGGCCGCGCAGCTTGTCGCGCAGGTTCACGTGATTGTCAGCCCCTCCGTGCGGATCAGACAGGGTGTGGGCGGGTGCGCTCCCCGTCGGATGGCGGTCCCCGGGGGCGAAGCCTACCCCCGGAGCGCCGGGGCACCGCCCAGGGGTGTCGGCGGCCCGCCTCGGGGCCGTACGGGTGAACGGCGGCTGAACGACAGCCTCGTTGTCGCGTTTTCCGGGCCGCCGGACGCTGCTCCCCCGCACGGCCTGCTGGGTCGACGGGGGCGTCGCGCCCGGTTCGGTCCCTGAGGGTGGGACGCGCATGACGTCCGTTCGGTTTCCGGCGGGTCCGGTCCGGTCGGGGCGGTGCAAAGAAAAACGGGCCGGTCCGTGGGGGGGAGACGGACCGGCCCGAGGGGGGGTTTCCACCATAACCCTTCGTAAGGGCAACCGCGCGCATTGCCGGGAAACAACTACTCTCCGAAGTCGTCCGGCAACGCCCCGATGGCTCCGGAGGCGTGCATTCCGTGCGGCATCATGGCCGAATCACAGGGGATTCAAAGGAAATCCGGGCGAAGCCCTAGGGATCCCTGGGGTTTTCGAGCGATGGCGGGACAGTCGACGACACCGCGCGGCGTACTCCGGGCGGGTGACCCGCACGAAAACAGCCACTTGACGCCACCGCTAACGTCGCTGTCATGGCCACGTTCACCACGGCGGGGACCGCCGCCCCGGTGCCGCTGGAGGTCGCCCGGTCGGCGCGCGACCGGCGGCGCGGGCTGCTCGGGCGGGACGGGATCGAGGGGGCGCTGCTGTTGAGCCCGGCGAGCGCGGTGCACACCCTGGGGATGCGGTTCGCGATCGACGTGGCCTATCTGGACCGGAACTTGCGGGTGGTGGCGGTGCGCACGATGCGGCCGGGGCGGATCGGTCTGCCCCGCCCCTGGGCGAGCCACGTCCTGGAGGCGGAGGCCGGGGCGATGGAGCGCTGGGGCGTACGCCGCGCAACCCGGGTCTTTCTGGAGGACGCCTGACGGCGCGTCGGCGCCGGAAGGAGGGCACCGCGCAGCCCCCTCCACTGCGCGGTGCCGCCCGCGCAGCTTTGCTCACGCGAAATTCCTTGGTCCGAACTTAACGTGGCCCCTGAGGGCGGGGCGAGCCACGCTGGATAACGATGTGGAAACCCCCTGGCACCGACCCCTCACCGGGACAGCGGCGTCCCGGGTTTGCGGGCCTCGACGAGGAATCGGGTGCTGTGGGCGACGAACGGCCCCCGGGAGCGGATCTGCTCGTGCAAGGACCGCAGCCGGGACTCGTACCGCTCCACGGTGAAGCCGGGCACCATCCAGATCACCTTGCGCAGGAAGTGGACGACCGCGCCGATGTCGAGGAACTCCATACGCAGCCGGGCCTCCTGGAGGTCGACGACCTCCAGGCCGGCCGCTTCGGCCTCGGCACGCGCCCGCCGGGGATCCCGGGCGCCGCGGACCTCCGCCGGCTGCGGTCCGAGGAAGTACTCGACGAGCTCGACCGCGCTCGCCGGACCGACCTGCTGGGAGAAGTACGTGCCGCCGGGGCGCAGCACACGGGCGATCTCACTCCAGTACGTCCGCACCGGGTGCCGGCTGGTGACGAGGTCGAAGGCGGCCTCCGCGAAGGGCAGCGGGGCCTCCTCGGGCGAGGCGACCACCACGGCACCGCGCGGGTGGAGCAGGGCGGTGGCCCGGGCGATGTTCGGCGGCCAGCCCTCGGTGGCGACGGTGAGCGGCGGCAGCGCCGGCGCGGAGGCCAGGACCTCTCCTCCCCCGGTCTGGATGTCGAGCGCGGCAGCGGCGCCCGCCAGCCGCTCCGCCATCGAACATGCGTACCCCCACGGAGGCCGCTCCTCCGTCGCCCGTCCCTCGAACCAGGAGAAGTCCCAGCCGTCGACGGATGCCTCGACGGCTTCACGGACCAGCTCTTCGAACGTACGGTCGCCACTCATACCGGTCATGGTCCCAACTAGCAGACGGGGGACGCGACCGAAATAACAGCGGGGCGGGCGGGCCAACGGATCGCGGCGCCGGCGGGCGGGCGGGCGGACTACGGCACCAGCGGGCGGACTTCCCCGGCCGTGAACCGTACGAAGCCCTCGGGGTCCGGCTCGTCGCCCGTGGGCTGGAGGATCACGGTGTCGGCCCCCGCCTCCACCAGGCGTTGGACCGCCTTCGCGACGGCTCCCGCGTCCCCGGCGACACCGAGGTCCGGCACGGAGCCCAGGCCCTCCGCCGCCAGCTCGGCCCGCAGGCGGACCGACGCGTCCGGACCGGTGGCGGTCAGCAGGTAGACCACGATGTGATGGGGGTCGGTGCGGCCGGCCGCCGCCCGCCCCTCGTCGATGAGGGTGCGAGCCCGCCGTACGCCCTCCGGTGTGGTGGCCGCGGTCAGGATCGTCCCGTCCGCCGCCTCCCCGGACAGCCGCAGCGAGCGCGGTCCGGTGACCCCGGCGAGAACGCCGGCCGGTTCCGCGGGCGGCCAGTCCAGCGCGACGCCGTCCAGCTTCACATACCGCCCGTCCGTGGTGACGCGCTCACCGCGGAGCAGGGCCCGCAGGGCGTCGAGGTACTCGCGCAGGAGGGTGACGGGCGACTCGGCACGGGCACCGACCTGGCCCATCCAGCTCTGGACACCGTGCCCGACGCCGACCATCGCCCGGCCGGGGAACAGCCGCTCCAGCGTGGCGGTCTCCATCGCGGTGATCGCGACGTTCCGCAGCGGCACGGGCAGCAGTCCGACGCCGACGCGCAGCCGCTCGGTCCAGGCGAGCGCGGCGGACGCGGCCGAGATCCCGCCCTCCAGGAAGCAGTCCTCCCACAGCCACAGCTCCTCCAGGCCCGACTCGTCCGCGAGCCGCGCCAACGGGCGCAGCCGCTCGGGAGGCAGTTGGGGCCGGAACACAACACCGAGTCCAGTCATACGGCCTTCCTATGCGAGCGGGCCCGAAGCCCACAACACGTTTACCCGCCGTCCGACACCTCCTGGTCCTCGTCGGCCCCGGGGCGTTCGTAGTGCAGCAGTACGACACCGTTGCCGAAGCGGCGGGAGTCGATCAGGCGCAGGGCGGTCAGGGCGTCGCTCTCGGCGAAGAGGCGCTGCCCGCGGCCGACCAGGATCGGATGGACGTACACCCGGAACTCGTCCACGAGATCCTGACGCAGGAACTCGGCGGCCAGGGCGGCACCGCCGAGCGCGAGGTCGCCGCCCTCCTGCTCCTTGAGCGCAAGGATGTCCTCGACGACGACGTCCCGGACGATGGTGGTGTGCCAGTCCGCGTGCTCCAGGGTCCGGGAGAACACGACCTTCGGCATGTTCCGCCAGATCCGGGCGTACTCGACCATCGGCCCCGAGCGGTGCGGATCTGCGTCCGCGGTGGGCCAGAACTCGGCCATGAGCTGGTAGGTGACACGCCCGTTCAGGAACGCGCCCATCTCTTTGAGCACGTCATTGAAGTGCTGGTGCAGTTCGTCGTCGACCAGATGCCAGTCGATCTCACGGTTCGGGCCCTCGATGAAGCCGTCCAGGGACATGGACATCATCAGGACGATCTTTCTCACGGCAGCTCCCGGGTACGACGCCGACCATCCGGACGGCACGAGCATCGCGCAGCGGCGGCGCGCGGACGGGGAGGCGGCTCCGGGTGATTCGTACCCGGATCTCAGCCGCCGGCGGTACCCGCCGAGCCCGAGGCCGAATCCCCGGACGACTCCCCCCGGGGGAACGACACCTCCACGCGACGGTTCTTGCGGCGTCCCTCCTCCGTGGAGTTGTCGGCGATCGGGTAGTCCTCGCTGTAGCCGCGCACCTCGAAGGTGACGGTGCCGCCGAGGCGCGCGGCCAGCTGGTCGTGGACCGCCTCGGCGCGCTGCTTGGAGAGGACGAGACCGTGGGCGTACGAGCCCAGGTCGTCGGTGAAGCCGAAGACACGGACGTTCGTGGCGTTCTGCTTCTTGATCTCGTCCGCGATGGCGTCGATGCGGGAGCGGGCCTCCGGGTTCAGCTTGGGGCTGTCCTTGGCGAACAGCACCTCGGCCTGGAGCGCGAACGTGACGTTCTCGTTGGTGTCCTCGCGCCGCTCCTCACCGCCGAGGTCCTCCACGACGGACTTGATGTCCAGCACCTTGGCGGGCGCGAGGGTGGCCCCGTCGGCGAGCTTCAGCCCCGGACTGGCGGGGTCGACGGAGGGGGGCGGCGAGGTGGTGACGGTACCGGGGGGCGCGCTGGGGTCGTCATCGGCGACGGCCGGGGTGCCACCGGCGAGACCGAGCACGGTGACCAGGGAGAGCGCGGTGACGGCACGCAGGGGGCGGGGCATGGCGGCTCATCCCTGGGAGAGTTCGACGGTGGCGGGGGGCATGGCGCCGACCTGGAAGTCGACGGTGTCGGTGCCTTCGGGCGGGGCGGGGAACTGGGCGAACCAGTCGGCCGACTTCCCGGCCTCCACACCACCGCCGTCGAACTTGGTGCAAAGGCACCGGCCCTGAGTGTCCCGCAGGACGAGGTACTTCTTCTTGCCCTTGCTGTCGACCAACGCGGCCCCCGCCAAGGAGGCCCCGTTCCGGCTCAGCTCCCTCTCATCGCCTCGCCAGTTGGATGCGATCCAGAACTGGCCGCTGTTGTTGGTGACCGTCCCGCTGACCGTCACGAATCCGCCCTGGTCCCGGACCGCAGAGGTGACCGTCAGCGTGATGTCACCGCCCTTCACCTGGGCGAGTACCTGGTCCGCTGCGGGAGCGGAGGACTCCTGTCGCCGACTGCCGCCGCTTTTGGCCGTGGCTTTGGAAGAGGATGTACCCCTGGGCTTCTCACCGCCGCTTCCGCTGCCGCAGCCGGCCACCGCAAGGACCAGCCCGGTCGCAACCGCGACCGCGCTCAGCGCCCTACGGCCCTTCATAGTGCGCGGAAAGTCCATCGGTTCGGCTTCCTTTCACTCGGCCAGATGCACAGAGAACAGCACGGACGCGTCAGGAAGGTCGTCCGAAGGGAAGTGTTCGGGGTCGATGTCGACGGACCGGCCGTCGCAGTCGAGGTGCACGGGCTTCTTCGGATCGACATCCGACGGGAAGGTGCACCGTGGCTCGATCACCGCGACGGCATCGGCCCTCGCGTGTCGCGTCTCCGTGCCCGGAACGATGGACTTACCCACCGTGTAGCGCGTCTGGATCGTCACCCGGTATCCGGAGAAGCCGTTCACAGTGGTTGGAACAAAGGCTTCTACGGTCGAGTCGTTGTCGGCCGCCAGCCGGGCGGCGGCGGCACTCGCTCCTGTTCCCTGCGGGCCTTGGCCGCGAAGCCACTTCGTCCAGTCGTCGTCCTGTCCGATGGCCCCCTGCAGGCCGGTCATCAGCTCGTCGCGGGTGTCCTGTACCGCCGCCAACGCAGCAGCGTCCGCCGCGGACTGAGCTCCATTGCGGGCGGACGCTGCTTGAGCAAAGGCGAAAAAGGCGAACGCGGCGAACAGCAGAATGGCAGTCAGCCAGATGTAGAGCGGGAGCGTCTGCCCCCGATCGTCGGTAGAGCGCTTCGGCGTCAGCCGCCGGTCACTGAGGTGACAGCCGTCCGGATCGCGCCGGAGATCATGCCATCGAGGCCGATCTGGTCGATCAACGTGAAGATCCCCGCGATGATGATCATCAGCCCCGCATACTCCACGAACCCGGCCCCCGCATCCCGCCCGGCCCCCCGCATCCGGAGCGCCACGGTACTCCGCCACGTGCCGATCCTGTGCCTCGTCCTCGTCACCACGGCCCCTGACCTCCCGCCCGATGCGGCTACGACCAACCCACGCACCGTATGTGAAAGAGCCCTCACTCCGAGTGGGTCCAGGGGCCCAACTTCCGTGCCTGCGGGGGGTCATCGGCTCCACCCCTCGCGGGCCGTGCCCAGCCAGTGGGCGATCGCTTCGCTGCGCGTAGAACTGTGCAGCTTCGCGAAGATGCGATTGATGTGATTCTTGACCGTCTTCTCGCTGATGAAGCAGGCGGCGGCGATCTGCCGGTTGTTCATACCGGCCGCGATGAGATCCATGACCTCCACCTCCCTGGAGCTCAGGCCGAAGTCCAGCCATCCCGCGGCACGGTGCCGAGGGCCTCCCGTACGGGCGGTGAGAGCCTTCGACGAATGTGCCACAACTGGTTGCAGGTGCGAAGGGCTTTCGTCTCGTTCGTAGGAAACGCCGAACGAAGACGGGACAGTCCCCCGTCCCTCCCTCAGCTTCCTTACCGCGGCGACCAGTTCGACCGTCGTGAACTCGCCGTGCACCAGATAGCCGGAGGCCCCGCGGCGCAACGCCTCCGCCACGACCTCGGGTTCCCTGCTGTACGTCAGCATCATCACGGGGGCCGTGCGGGCCAGCAGGGGCAGTGCGGTCAGGCCGTCCGTGCCGGGCATACGGACGTCCAGGAGGACGACGTCCGGACGGTGCCGGGCGGCGCACACGAGCGCCTGCTCGCCGTCCGCCGCCTCCGCGACGACCTCGATGTCGGGGTGGACGGACAGCAGGGCGGTCAGGCCCGCCCGTACGACCGGGTTGTCGTCGGCCACGAGGACGCGCAACGGCGGGCCGGGAAGTGCCTGGTCAGGCATGTGCGGCCTCCTCCTGGGGGCTGGGGGGAGAGGTGGCGGGGACGGGGATGTGCAGATGGATCTCGGCGCCGCCCAGCGGTGAGCGGCCGAGGTGGAGGCGGCCGCGCAGGGACGCGGCGCGTTCCGCCATGCCCAGCAGACCGAAGTGGCCGGTTCTCGCCAGGTCTTCGGGCACGGCGGTCGGGGGCAGTCCGACACCGTTGTCCCCGATCCGCAGGTCGAACGCCTCGAACCCGGTGATGTCGAGTGCGATACGGACGCGGGTGGCGTGGGCATGGCGGTGAGTGTTCTCCAGCGCCTCGGAGACGATGGACAAGACGTCGTGCGCGGCCGGATACGGCAGGAGGAGCGGTGCGTCCGGCAGCCTCAGTTCGGTCCCCGCGCCGCCGCGGACCGCGAACGCCCGGCCACGCGAGACGACTTCGGCCACCACGTCCAGGCGGCCCGCCGTGAAGTCGGTACGGCGCCGCAGGTCCGCCAGCAGGTCGCGGGACTCCCCCGCGGCCCGTCGTGCGGCGTCGGCCACCTGGACCGCCTGGCGCTTGAGGGTGGCGGGGTCGCGGTGCTCGGCCGAGGCGGCGAGGGCCTCCGCGGCCAGCGCCAGGCCGTGCAGGGTCTTCGCCACCGAGTCGTGCATCTCCCGGGCCAGCCAGGCCCGTTCGGAGTCGACGGCCTCGGCCGCCGCGAGCCGGGCGTTCGCCTCGGACAGTGCCTCACTGGCCGCGCCGAAGCGGAACATCAGATTGCGCAGGGTCACCCCGATGATCCCCGCGGCCACGCAGAACCCGGCGATGAGGAGGGTGCTGACCCCGGCGCCGGGGCGGTGTTCCCAGGCGCGGAACACCCCCAGCACGACGGCGAGTTGCAGGCCGGTGAGGACTCCGGCACCACGCCAGCCGTAGAGCAGTCCGGACAGCAGCGGTGTGCAGACCGTGGCGTAGGCGAGGGGGGAGACGGGGGACGCGGTCGAGAGGAGCGTGGCGACGAAGAGCAGGTCCAGCGCCATGAGCGTCGGGTGGGCGAGCAACCGTGGGCCGACCCGGTCCCAGTCGCGCAGCAGGGCGTACGACGTCATCACGCCGAGGACGGCGGCGGCGAGGACGGCGTAGCGGAGGGCGCCGGAGGGGGTGTTGGCCAGCGCGAACGGGGCGCCGATCACGACCAGGGCGAGGCGTACGGCCACGGTCTGGCGGCACAGGGCCTGCAGCGCGCTCAACTGGAGGCGGACGCTGGCGGGCGCCGGGGCGTCGTCCTCCAGATACCCGGGGGTGGGGCGAGCGGTCCGGTTGCTCATCATCGGCCCAGGATCGATCCGAAGTTCGTCCCCGAGCCCAGGAACATGCCCGTGGCAATGAGGATCATCGTCGCCGGGAGCATGAAGACCAGCGTGACCATGGTGGCCTTGGGGACCGTCCTGGCCGCGCGGCGGCGGGCGTTCTGGGCGTCCGTGCGCCGCATGTCGGTGGCCAGCTGGATCAGCGTCTCCGCGATCGGGGAGCCCAGTTCCTCCCCCTGTTGCAGGGCGGAGACGAACTGGGAGACCTGCTCGGAGGAGTTGCGCCGGCGCAGCTCGTCGAAGGCCTGGCGGCGGCTGACGCCCATGTCCATCTGGCGCAGGGTGATGCGCAGTTCGTCGGCCCAGGGGCCCTCGTACTTCTCCGCGACCCGGTCCAGTGCCTGGCGGAAGCCGAGGCCGGCCGAGACGACGACCGCGAGGACGTCCAGGAAGTCCGGCAGCGTACGGTCGATGACGTCCTTGCGCTCACGGACGGCCTGCCAGATCAGGGCGTCGGCGGCGAGCAGACCGAAGGCGAACGTGAGCGCCGCAAAGAGCAGTTGCCCGTTCGTGAGGAACATCAGGCCCACGACCAGGCCGAAGACGCCGTACACCGCTCGGCGTGCGGCGTACCGCTGGAGGGTGAGGCCTCCGGGGTTGCCCGCCATGTCGATCCGGCGGCGTTTGGCGTCGACCCGGCGCGGCCCCATGAGGCGCAGCACGAGCGGGGTGAAGCGCATACCGAGCCGGTCGACCGCCGAGCCGGCCGTGGAGACACGGGTGGCGCCCACCTCCAGCGCGAGCGCCAGGTCGCTCGGCAGCTTGGCGTCCGCACGGATCATCCGGATGCCGAAGAGGATCCCCGTGACGGAGACGGCCGTCAGCAGGGCGAGCAGCAGGGGCAGCAGCGCGCTCATCGCGGTCTCCTTCTCACACTTCGATCTTGCCGAGGCGGCGGATGACGAAGAAGCCGACCGTGTAGAGGCCGAGCGCGAGCAGGACCAGGCCCTGGCCCAGCGGGGAGCCGGTGACGCGGGCGAGGGCGCCCTCGTTGGAGGAGTTGACCAGGATGAGGGAGCCGAGGCCGAGCAGCGGGACCGTGAAGGCCGTCGCGTTGACCTCGGAGAGCATCGTGCGGACCTCGCGCCGGGTCTCCTTGCGGTCCTCCAGGGTCTGGGTGAGGTTGCGCAGCGAGTTGACGACCGAGCCGCCCGCCTTGTTGGCCAGGACCAGCGTGGTGACCAGGACGATCAGTTCGCGGGAGGGCAGCCGTTCGGCGAGTTCGCCGAGGGTGTCGTCGATCGAGCGGCCCAGGGTCAACTGGTCCGCGACCCGGGCGAGTTCCTCGCCGGCCGGGGCCTCCAGCTCCTCCGCGGCCATGGCGAGGGCGGTGCGCAGGGCGAGGCCGGCGGCCGTGGCGTTGGCCAGCAGCCGGGCCACGTCCGGTAGTTGGTTGATGAAGGCCTCGATACGTCTCTGCCGCTGCCAGTTGAGGAAGACGGCCGCACCCCACACGCCCACCAGCGCGGCGATCGGGCCGAAGAAGGGGGCCAGCGTCGACGCCGCGATGAGCCACAGCGCTACGACGACGGCGGCGACGTAGACGAAGAACTCCCCCGGCGTCAGATCGAGCCCGGTCGCCGACAGCCGGAGCTGGAGGGTGCGGCCCAGGCGGGTGCGGCGCAGCCGCCGGTCGACGCCGGTGAACCGCCGGAGCCGGCCGGACGCCGTGCGCGAGGGACCCCCCGGGTTGCCGGAGAGCCGGTCGACGAGTGCCTGCCGCTGGGCCCGGCCGGAGGCGTACAGATGGACGCCCGCGACGGCGAGCGTGCCGGTGAGGACGGTGGCGCCGAGGGCGAGGAGGGCGGGGTCGTTCATGGCGCGCTCCTGACGAGTGCGGGGGTCATCCGAGGGCCTGCCGGGTGGGGAGTACGTTGGCCTCCGCGACGCCGAAGGCGGGCGGGAGCGGTTCGTCGGCGACGTACAGCTTCTCCGCGACCGTCCGGGGCAGCGGAAGGTGCTCGAAGCGGCCCCGGACGATCCGGTCGGCGCCGAAGGGCTGGGGCACGAAGCGGGACACCGTGGCGATGCGGAACTGCTCGCGGCCGTGGGAGACCACGAGGGCGATCTCCACGACCTTGCGTGAGCCGTCGGCGTACCGGGCGAGCTGGACGACCACGTCCACCGCCGAGTTGATCTGGTCCTTGAGCGCCTCGAAGGGGATGAGCACCTCGGACATCGAGCCCAGGGTCTGCAGCCGCATGAGGGCGTCCTCGGCGGCGTTGGCGTGCACGGTGGCGAGCGAGCCGTCGTGGCCCGTCGACATCGCCTGGAGCATGTCGAGGGTCTCGCCGCCGCGCACCTCACCGACGATGATGCGGTCGGGGCGCATCCGAAGGCTGTTGCGGACCAGGTCGCGAATGGTGATCTGGCCCTTGCCCTCGACGTTCGGGGGCCGGGACTCCAGGCGGATGACGTGCTCCTGCTGGAGCTGGAGCTCGGCGGAGTCCTCGATGGTGATGATGCGCTCGTGCGCGGGGATCAGCCCTGACAGGGCGTTGAGCAGGGTCGTCTTCCCGGTGCCCGTACCGCCGCTGACGATCACGTTGAAGCGGGCGCGGACGAAGGCGGCGAGCAGCATCAGCATCTGCTCGTCGAGAGAGCCGAGACCGATGAGTTCGGGGAGGGTGTAGGCGCGCGGGAAGCGGCGGATCGTGAGGGTGGGGCCGGTCAGGGCGAGCGGCGGGATGATGACGTTGACGCGCTCGCCGGTGGGCAGCCGGGCGTCGACCATCGGATTGGACTCGTCGACGCGCCGGTTGACCGTCGAGACGATCCGTTCGATCGTCTGCATCAGCTGCTCGGTGGAGGCGAAGCGCAGCGGCAGCTGTTCGACGCGGCCCGCCCGCTCCACGAAGATCGAGTCCGGGCCGTTCACCATGATCTCCGTGATCGACGCGTCGGCGAGCAGCGGTTCGAGGACGCCGAGGCCGAGGGCCTCGTCGACGACCCGGCGGATCAGCTGGGAGCGTTCGGCCGAGGAGAGGACCGGGCCCTCCCGGCTGATGAGGTGGCCGAGGACGCGCTCCAGACGGACCCGGCGGTCGGCGGTCGCGAGGCCGGACATCTCCGCGAGGTCGATCTCTTCGAGGAGCTTGGCGCGGTAGACCGCGACGAGGTGTCCGTCCTCGCGGGCGGCCGCGCCGTCGTCGGGGGCGGTGATTCGGGAGCGGAGGCTCATGCCGGTCGTCAGCTCCTTCCCGGGGCGAGGGGGACGGGGTCGTTGGGCATGGTGGCGTGGCGGGTCACCGGCCAGTCGCCGAAGAGGGGGATGACGGAGGGGACGGTGACGGTGACGGTGGCGGTGGTGGTGTCGGCACCCCGGGGGGCGCTGACGCTCGGGTTGAGCCAGCCGCTGACGGCCGCCGCGCCCGCCGCGCCCCCGTCGCCGTTCTGCGAGGCGACACGGGCGGCGGCGCGGGCGGCGGTGCCGGCCTGGTTGATGCCGTAGCCGATGAGGCCCAGCTGGATGGTGGCCATGCCGATGACGAGGAGGATGGGCAGAAAGCCGGCGAATTCGAGCATGGAGACGCCGCGGTCGTCCCGGAGGCGCGAACGCCTGACCGCAGGGGCGTCTCCACGGCGGTGCGGCGGCCGTTGCGCCGGGACGTCTCCACTGCGGTGCGGCGGCCGCCCCGCCGGGTCGACTCCCCGAATGCGCGCCCGCCCACCCCACAGACCGGCCCCCAGGCGACGCTCCCGCGCACCCGCCGGATCGGCTCCCCGGCGGCGGAGCAGCGTCCTCATCGGCCGTCCCCCTCCAGGGCCGCCCCGGCGGACCCCTCCACGCGCCAGCCCGGGTTGACGCCCGGGAAGAACAGCGGGACCTGCGCCTGTACCGTCGCCTTCATCACCGGCCCTTCCTCCCCGCAGGTGATCGACGCGCCGCTCCAGGCGTCCGGCAGATGCGCCGCCCCCGCCGACCGGCACGCCCCCGCCACATCGCCGTGCACGGCATAGGCCGCGGTGGCCGCACGCGCCGCCTCGTCGGCCGCGTTGCCCGCCAGGGAGTACGTGTAGCCGTAGAGGACGCACTCCCACATCAGCGCCATCACGACCAGCAGCAGCGGGAACATCCCGGCGAACTCCAGGGTGACCGCGCCCCGGTCCCCGCCCTTGCGCCAGGGGGTCAGCGCCCCCCGGTCCGGGGACGCCCTGCGCCGGCGTCCGCCCCCGCCCTCCGGCACCGTCACCAGGCCCAGCTCGCCCGCCAGTGCCCACAGCGCCTGCTTCACCGTGGAACGGGCGTCGAGGTCCTGCAGGCGCCCGGCGTCCACGACCGACTGGAGTTCCTTGAAGGACGCCGGGACCGCGGCGTGGGCCACCCTGGTGCCGGTGATGCGTTCGACGAGGGACGGCTGGATCTCCGTACCGCGCGAGTGGCGGTTGACGACCGTGAGCGTCTCCTCGGCCTTGCGGATCTGCAGCCGGTCCCACATGCGCACCATCCGCTTGGCGGCACGGACCGCGACCACGTCCGGGGTGACGAGCAGCAGCGCCTGGTCGGCGATCTCGACGGCCACGGCGGTCGCGGAGTTCATCTGGGCGCCGCAGTCGACGATCACCACGTCGTGGCGGGAGCGCAGCGCGCCGATGACCTGGCGGGCCACCCGGTCGCTGACCTCCTCGCCGCGTTCGCCCTCGGCGGGGGCGAGCAGCAGTCCGACACCGCTGTCGTGGGTGTAGACGGCGTCCTGGAGGACGCGGGGGTTGATGTCGGTGATCGCGGCGAGGTCGGCAATCGAGCGCCGGAACTGCACGTCCAGGTAGGAGGCGACGTCCCCGGACTGCAGATCGAGGTCGACCAGGGCGACGGTACGGCCCGACGCCCGTGCCGCGAGGGCCAGTTGGACGGCCGTGACGGTCGCGCCGACACCGCCCTTCGCGCCGGTCACGGTGACCACGGTCCCGCCGGGGCCGGAGTACAGCTCGGCGGGTGCGCTGCCCAGATGGCGCCGCATCCCGGCGGACCAGGCGGCGGCGGCCTGGACGCGTTCGGCGAGGGCGTCGTAGCCGAGCGGGAGGGTGACGATGCCGCGGGCGCCGGAGTCCATCGCGGCGGTGAGCACACCCGTGCTCGTGTCGGCGGTGATGAGGACGACCCCGACGGCCGGGAAACGCATCGCCAGGTCGCGGATCAGGTCCAGCGCGGGGACCGGCCCGATCCGCTCGTGGACGAGGACGACCTCGGGCAGTTCGTCGAGGGACTCGCCGGCCAGCCGCGCCAGGGTGTCGAGCAGGGCGGTGGAGTCCTGGACCGGCTGGGCGGGCTCCGTGTCGGGGAGCTGGCCGAGCAGGCTGGACAGCGCGCGGACCGCGTCGATGTCACCGACGGCGGGGAGAACGCGGACGGTCATCGGCGCGGCCCCCCGAGGTCGGGACCGCCGAGGACAGGGCCGGTGGGGACAGGGCCGACAGGGAAGAAGCGGCTACGGACGGACCGGCTGCGAACGAACCCGCCGGGGACCGGGACGGACCTCATGCGTGGCCTCCTACTTGTCCTGGTCGAGGGTGTATGTGCGATCGCCGGGCGTGACCGAGGTCTGGGAGCCGCCCGCGACCAGGGCGAGCCGGACGTGTTCCGCGAACGACTCCGCGTACGCGACCCGTTGGGCGTCCGCCGTGTCGAGGGCGAAGGTGATGGGGACGGCCTCGGTGGCGGTGCGGCGGCGCTCGTCGCTGGACTGGTCCGGGTCGAGGGCCGTGAGCTTGCCGACGTCCAGGACGCGGGCGTTGGTCACGATGATCTTGGACTCGTCCTTGCCCTTGTCGTTCTGGGCCTTGAAGGTGGCGTAGATGTTGACCCGCGAGCCCGGGTCGATCTTCCCCGCGACACCGGTGGACGCGTCGATCATGATGGCGATCTCCTGCTGTCCCGACTGGAGCGCGGGCCGGTCGACGATCATGTCGGTCTGCAGCAGCGACCCCTTCTCCAGCCGGGTCACCGCGATCTTGCCGCGGATCTGCGAGAGGCTGGTGACCGCCGTCGCGGACAGCCAGCGCCGGGGCATGGCGACCTGCTGGAACTGGTCGGGCGTGAGTTCCTGGTACGGCGGGATGTCGCCCTTGAGCCGGTACGCCGTGACCTCCGGTCCGACCTTCGAGTTCACGTCGCGGATCACCGACAGGACGCCGGCGAAGGCGCCGACGGCGGCGAGGGCCGAGAGCACCAGCAGGATGACGCCGCGGCGCTGTCGTGCGTTCACTACATCTCACCTCGGGGGGACGTGCCGTGCGGTCGGGCGGGCCCGCCGTCCGGCCGGAGGGCGGTCGAGCGGTGGTGCGGTGGGGCCGGACGGTGGTGGGGCGGCCCGTGAACGGGTGCGGCGGGAACGGCGAGTTGTGCGTACGGCGATGGGGTGGTGCGTACGGTGCTCACGTGCCGCCTCGTGGCAGCGCGCGGGCGGTGGCGACCGGTTGCCCTTCGAGGGGCCCCGGCAGCGATGCGGCGCAGAAACCGCAGCGGTCGCCGATGAGTTCGAGGCCGCACCAGTGGCAGACCTCGCGGCGTACGGAGGTGACGAGCTGGTAGAGCACGGACACGTCATGCAGGCCCGCGGCGAACTCCACGAGTCGCTGGGTCCCCCACCAGCGGCCGGAGTCCTGCGGGAGGGGAACGGTCGCGACACCCTGGACGCGCCAGGCGGGCGCGAGGGTGGCGGTGACCCAGTCCGAGGGCGGCTGCCCGGCGGCGACGATCATCCGGGTGCCGAACTCGGGGCCCGGTAACTCCTCCTGACCGATGCGGACGAGCCGGGGCCGGGGGTGGGCGAGGACGGCGAACTGGGCGTTGGGCACCCAGGACTTGGCGTGGGAGGCGAGCGAGACGGGGATGCGGTCGAGCCTGGTGACCGAGCCGAGGAGGGCGCCGGCGTAGATGTAGTGGGCGAGCAGCCGCGCGGACGACGCCAGGACGCCCGGGCTGAAGTCGCAGACCGACAGCTGCCGTAACTGCTGGGCCAGCAGGGCCAGTCCGAGCGGGGGCAGATCGAGGCCGAGCAGCGCGATGCGGTCGCTCTCCAGGACGGAGCGCACGGTGCGCAGCCGCTGGACGGCCGGGTCGTCGACGGACGCGGAGTGCAGCGCGATGACGTACCCGTGCTGCTCGATGAGCGAGTGCATGCCGTTCAGAGACTGTTCGAGCGTGGGCTGCGGCTGGATCGCGGCGGGCGGGGTCTGCCGGTCGAGCGGCGGGAGCACCAGGTCGGGACTGGTGACGGCTATCGCGGTCGGCACGGCTGCACACCACCCCGTTCACTGCGGCGGGGTGGTCGACCACCGCCTCAGATGGCCCCTGTTGCGTCCTCTTGCATCGTCCTGCAACAGCACCATATCCACGGCATGCCCGGCTCAACACCGAATCCGGAAGATCATCTCACCGAAGGTGAGACCATGATCGACACAGAGTAGGGGCATATGCCACAACTCGACCCGCCGGTAAGGGCGTTGAGGGCGCCGCAGGTCTTGACAACCAGATTGGTCTGGACCAAATTCTTTCGTCAAGCGGTGGCCACCGTTCCGCAGGGCTCTCCCCTCGCCCTCCCCTCCTCCCTCTCCTTCCCCCACTCCCCACACCGGAGGCTCAAGTGGACCGCGTACCAGGCATGTTGCGCCGCAGACGGACCCTGGCCCAGGCCACCGTCGCCGCGCTCGCCCTCACCTTCCTGGCCGCCGGGCACGCGGCTGCCGCGGACGTGAACAACGCCAAGAACGCCGGCTTCGAGTCCGGCCTCACGGACTGGACCTGTTCGGCCGGCAGCGGTACGACGGTGTCGTCCCCGGTGCACGGCGGTGCCGCCGCGCTGAAGGGGACCCCGGCGGGTCAGGACAACGCGCAGTGCACCCAGACGGTGGCGGTCAAGCCCAACGCGACGTACACGCTGAGTGCCTGGGTGCAGGGCGGTTACACCTACCTGGGCGCGACGGGCACCGGCACGACGGATGTGTCGACCTGGACGCCGGACTCGTCGGGCTGGAAACAGCTGTCGACGACCTTCACCACAGGCGCCTCGACGACCTCGGTGACGGTGTACCTGCACGGCTGGTACGGCCAGGCGGCGTACTACGCCGACGACGTGTCGGTCTACGGCCCGGACGGGGGCGGCGGAGGCGACCCCTCCCCGACCGTGCCCGCGGCCCCCGCCGGCCTCGCGGTCTCCTCCACCACGTCCTCGTCGGCGTCCCTGACCTGGAACACGGTGTCGGGCGCGACGGGCTACAACGTCTACCAGGGCGGTACGAAGGTGTCCGCCGTGACCGGCACCTCGGCCACCGTGACGGGGCTGTCCCCGTCGACGTCGTACTCCTTCCAGGTGACGGCGGTGAACGCGGCGGGCGAGTCGCAGAAGTCGTCGGCGGTGACGGCCACGACGTCCTCCTCGTCCGGCGGCGGAGGCACCGGGGTGCTGCCGAGACACGCGGTGACGGGCTACTGGCAGAACTTCAACAACGGCGCGACGGTGCAGCGGCTCACGGACGTGCCGTCGCAGTACGACATCGTCGCGGTGGCGTTCGCGGACGCTACGAGCACGCCGGGCGGGGTCTCCTTCACCCTGGACTCCTCCGGACTCGGGGGCTACACGGTGGCGCAGTTCAAGGCGGACATCGCCGCCGAGCACGCGGCCGGCAAGAAGGTGGTCGTCTCGGTCGGTGGGCAGAACGGCACGGTGTCGGTGAGCGACACGACGTCGGCGACGAACTTCGCGAACTCGGTCTACTCGCTGATGCAGACCTATGGATTCGACGGCGTGGACATCGACCTGGAAAACGGCATCAACGCGACGTACATGACGCAGGCGCTGCGGCAGCTGTCGTCGAAGGCGGGCTCGTCGCTGATCATCACGATGGCTCCGCAGACGATCGACATGCAGTCGACGTCGAACGGCTACTTCCAGACCGCCCTGAACATCAAGGACATCCTGACGGTCGTCAACACCCAGTACTACAACAGCGGTTCGATGCTGGGCTGTGACGGCAAGGTCTACAGCCAGGGTTCGGTGGACTTCCTGACGGCCCTCGCCTGCATCCAGCTCCAGGGCGGACTGTCCCCGTCCCAGGTGGGCCTGGGCGTCCCCGCCTCGACGAGCGCGGCGGGCAGCGGGTACGTCTCCCCGACGGTGGTGAACAACGCCCTCGACTGTCTGGCGAAGGCCACGAACTGCGGCTCCTTCAAGCCGTCGAAGACGTACCCCGATCTGCGGGGTGCGATGACCTGGTCGACGAACTGGGACGCGGCGTCGGGCAACGCCTGGTCGAACACGGTGGGACCGCACGTCCACGCCCTGCCCTGACCCTCGCCACTCCCGTGCACCGTGCCCCTGATGCCCGGCCCCTCGCGGCCGGGCATCAGGGGTTTCGCGGTCTCGCGCACGGGGGCTCCGGTCCGGTGAAACATTTCCGTGGCCCCACCGCATCAATGAGGTGAGGGCCGTACAGGACGGCCCGGCCGCGCGACGGCACGGCACAGCACGACGGGGGAACGCATGAGACAGGGCCGCAGCGTCGGATACCCGGAGTTCGCGGCGGCGCGGGCCGGGCATCTGTACCGGTCCGCCTGTCTGCTCACCGGGGGCGACACCCATCTCGCCGAGGACCTCGTCCAGGAGACTCTCGGCCGGGTGTATCTGCGCTGGGGCCGGATCTCCCGGGCCGACAACCCCGCCGGATACGCCCAGACGGTCCTCACCCGCACCTTTCTCGCCCACCGGCGCCGCCACAGCAGCCGCAGGGAACGCGCCACCGACGTGCTCCCCGAGCTGCCCGACCCCGGCGCGGGGGACACATCGCTACGGCTCACCCTCCTGGAGGCGCTGGCACAGCTGTCCGCCAAGGACCGTGCCGTGGTCGTCCTGCGCTACTGGGAGGACCGCAGCATCGAGGAGACCGCGGCGGTCCTCAACACCAGTTCGGCCGCCGTCCGCACCCGTTGCGTCCGCGCCCTCGCCCGGCTGCGCGCCCTGCTCGGCGACGCGCTCGCCGAGTACGCGAGACCGAGACTCTGACTCGTCCCGGGAACCCTGACCCCCTGATCTCCCTCCGGCCGACCGGCCGCTACCACCACCTCGTCCGCAGAAACGGCGGTTTTGCCATGCCCGTTGAAGAACACGACCCCTTCGAGGACCACTTCGCCGCGGCCCTGCGTCACACCGGCGGCACCTTCGACAGCGACCGGCTCGACCTGGCCGACCGCGGCGAGACCCGCGGCCGGACGCTCCGCAGGCGCCGGGCCGCCGTCACGGGCGGCGTGACCGGGGTCGCGCTCGTCGGGCTCGGCGTGACGCTCGTGCTGCCCGGCCTCCAGGCGGACGGCCGGCAGCACTCCGTGGCCGGCAGCCCGACGGCCCCGGCCGCCTCGCCCGGCCGGTCCGCCGCCCTGTCAGGTGACGATCTCGTCCGCACCCTGAAGAAGCTGCTCCCCCCGGGGACGTACTCCCACGAGGAGGGGCGCGGCACCAGCGACTCGCGGAGGCCGTACGCACAGGTCGTGTACGACGACGGCAAGGGGAAGGCCGCCGTCGCCGTCGCGGTGGACCGCGTCCGTCCCGGCAGCAGCCAGGCCCTGGAGACCACCGCCTGCCCCGACAAGATGTTCGTCCCGTACGACGCCTGCACCACGAGCACGCTCGCCGACGGTTCGGCACTCATGATCCTCCAGGGCTACGAGTACCCGGACCGCCGTGTCGACACCAAGCTGTGGTCCGCCCAGCTCGTCACGCCGAAGGGGCAGTACATCAGCGTTCAGGAGTGGAACTCCGCCGCCGAGAAGGACGCGCCGACCAGCCGCAGCCGGCCTCCGCTGTCCCCGGACGGGCTGAAGGCGCTCGTCAGCGCGCAGGAGTGGCGTACCGCCGCCGATGCGATGCCCGTGGACCCGCGGGTGCCGACGACCGAGCCGAGCCGGCCGCAGGGTGTCCCCGGCGGCTCGGTGTCGTCGACGCTCGCCACCCTCCTGCCCAAGGGGGTCGGGGTCGTCTCGAAGAGCGTCGCGGACCCCGGGTTCGGGTATGTCGTCGTGGACGACGGCAGGGGCGCGAGTATGGTCCAGGTCAACGTCCAGGCGGACATGTCCAAGGAGGAGGGCCAGCTCTTCGGCCCCGACTCCCGGACCCTGCCCGACGGTACCAAGGTCGCCACGCATCAGGGGCCTGGCGAGAAGGGCGGCAGGGAAGTCGTCATGTGGACCGTCGACACCATGCGCCCCGACGGCCGCCGCGTGGTGATCAGCGCCTTCAACTCCGGTGCCCAGAACACCCCGGCGACCCGCACCGCCCCCGCGCTCACCCTGAAGCAGATGCAGGCCATCGCCACCAGCACGAAGTGGTGGGTGCGCGGCTGACACCGCGTTCGCCCGTTGGGGCCCCGGGGGCTGATCACGCCCCGGGGCCCGTGTCGTGTTCCGACCGGTCCCGGCCGCCGCCCCTTTGACCGCTCTTGACCTGACCATGCCATCCCTTCACCATGAGCCCGACACCCGCACGTACGTCGCAGCGAACGGACCACCCCCCGCTCCACTCCACCCCACATTCCGGAGGACCTCCGGAAACCTGGAGACCCAAGGAGACCTCATGCGACTTCGCATCCGCGGATCAGGCACCCTCGGCGGCAGCCGGACCGCCGCCCTGGCCACCCTGCTGGCGCTCGCCCTCGCGGCACCCGTCTCGGCCGGCACCAGCGCCACGGCCACCGGCGCCCGGCCGCACCGCCCCTCGTCCGGCGACGTCCGCCAGTACGAGATCCACCGGAGCACGACTCCGATGTCCCGTACGGCCCTTCAGCAGACCGGGGTCACGGTCGACGAGGCGGACGAGGAGACGGTCGTCGTCTCCGGCCGCGCGGACCAGATCAGCAGGGTACGGGCGCTCGGCTACGACGTCACCCCGGTCGCGGCGGTCCCGGACCGCACCGACGGCGCGGGCGGCGTACGGCCCTTCGACTTCCCCTCGGCGGACTCGAAGTACCACAACTACGCCGAGATGAACGCGGAGATCGACCAGCGGCTCGCGGCGTACCCGAACATCATGAGCAAGCAGGTGATCGGCAAGTCGTACCAGGGCCGGGACATCGTCGCCGTCAAGGTCAGCGACAACGTGGCGACCGACGAGAACGAGCCCGAGGTCCTCTTCACCTTCCACCAGCACGCGCGCGAGCACCTGACGGTGGAGATGGCGCTGTATCTGCTGCGCGAACTCGGCGCGGGCTACGGCGGCGACTCCCGGATCACGAACATCGTGAACAGCCGGGAGATCTGGATCGTGCCCGACCTCAACCCGGACGGCGGCGAGTACGACATCGCGACCGGTTCCTACCGCTCGTGGCGCAAGAACCGCCAGCCCAACTCAGGCTCCTCGTACGTCGGTACGGACCTGAACCGCAACTGGAACTACAAGTGGGGCTGCTGCGGCGGCTCCTCCGGGTCCGCGTCCTCGGAGACCTACCGCGGCGCGTCCGCCGAGTCGGCGCCCGAGGTGAAGGTGGTCGCCGACTTCGTGCGCAGCCGGGTCATCGGCGGGAAGCAGCAGATCAAGGCGGGCATCGACTTCCACACGTACAGCGAACTCGTGCTGTGGCCCTTCGGCTACACCTACTCCGACACGACGACGGGCATGACGGCGGACGACGCCGCCGCCTACCAGGCCGTGGGGCGCAAGATGGCCGCGAGCAACGGCTACACGCCCGAGCAGTCGAGCGACCTGTACATCACCGACGGGTCGATCGACGACTACCTGTGGGGCACCCAGAAGATCTTCGACTACACCTTCGAGATGTATCCCACGTCCAGTTCGTCGGGCGGCTTCTACCCGCCCGACGAGGTCATCGAGCGGGAGACGTCACGAAACCGGGACGCGGTGCTGCAACTGCTGGAGAACGCGGACTGCATGTACCGGTCCATCGGCAAGGAGGCCCGGTACTGCGGCTGACGCCGTGGTTCAGTCGCCGTCCTGCGCGGCGACGGGTTCCTTCTCCCCGTCCTCGAAGTAGGCGTCCAGAACCTCGTCCAGCAGGGTCTCCCACTCCGTGAAACGCGCCCTGGCCGTCGCCTCGATCTCGATCGGGTACCAGCGGCGGTCAGGCGTGTGCACCGTGACCGTGAACCGCTTGCCGAAGCGCGCGGTCTGGGTCTCGACGGCGCCGATCTCGTCCCAGCGGAACTCGCACTCCTGGTCGTCCAGGCGCAGCCGCACACCGCTGTGGTCCGCGACGATGCGCGCACGCCGGTCGGCGGCCTCGAAGACCGGCCCCTCGGGGGTCTCCTCCGCCGCCTCGGCGTCGTCGGCCGCTGTCCCCTCTTCGGAGGCCTCGCCGGCGGACTGCCCGCCCGCTGCGCGCTCCTCGCGCTCAGCCGGATCCGTCGGCTCCGCGGGATCCGCCGACTTCGCCGGGTCCGCGGGATCCGCCGGCTTCGCGACGGCGGCCTTCCCGCCGTCGGGTACCGCGTCCTCCGGTTCGTCGGCGTCCTCCCGTACGCCGGTCACGGGTGAGGTGAGCCCGGGGATGAAGGCCGGGTCGACCCCGGCGCCGTCCAGGGGCTGGCTGCTCGGACCTATGCGCTGCTCCACAGCGGGCAGTATGGTCGAAGATCCTGTGCGGGCACAGCCAGCCCCGGCATCGTTATACGAATTCTCGCTCTACGAAGCCCCTACGAAGCTCGCGAAGCTATACGAACGTACTCACCACGGCGGCCACCGCGAACCCGGCCACGGACAGCACCGACTCCAGCACGGTCCAGGTCCGCAGCGTGTCCCGTTCGGTGATGCCGAAGTACTTGGCCACCATCCAGAAGCCGCCGTCGTTGACATGCGAGGCGAAGATGGAGCCGGCCGAGATGGCCATGATGACCAAGGCCGCGAAGGCCCCCGAGTGATGACCCTCCGTCAGGAGCGGGGCGACGATGCCCGCCGTCGTGACGATCGCGACCGTCGCCGAGCCCTGCGCCACCCGCAGCACGAGCGAGATCAGATACGCGAGGACGATCACCGGCAGGCCGACGTCGTGGAAGGTGTCGGAGAGGGCCTGCGCGACCCCGCTGCCCTTGAGGACCGCGCCGAAGACACCGCCCGCGCCGACCACCAGCAGGATGTTGCCGATCGGCTTGAGAGAGGCGGTGGACACCGTCTCCAGGGACTTGCGGGACCAGCCGCGGCGGATGCCGAGCAGGTAGTACGCCAGCAGCAGTGCGATCGTCAGCGCCACGAAGGGGTGGCCGAAGAACTCGATCACCGAGCGGCCGGATGGGGGTCCCCCCTGCTCGGAGCTTGTCGGAGAGCTTGGGGGCGGGTCGAAGGCGATCGAGGAGAAGGTCGCCAGGAGGATCAGCACCAGCGGCGTACCGATGATCACGAACACCGTGGTCAGCGGCACCGGCTTCTCCGCGGGCGGCACGCCCTTCCCCGAGCTCCCGGCTTCGTTCGAGGGCGCAGCGCCCCCGCCCCGCTGCTCCCGCACGAGCGCCGCCTTCGCCTCCTCGGCCGCCTCCATCATGTCCTGCGGTACGGGTACGAAGATCCGCTTGCCGATCCACGCCGACCACGCCCATGCGGCCAGCACCGCCGGGACGCCGCAGACGATGCCCATCAGGATGACCATGCCGAGGTCGACCTTCAGCAGCCCGGCGGCGGCGACCGGACCCGGGTGCGGCGGCAGGAAGGCGTGGGTCATCGACAGGCCCGCGAGCAGCGGAAGGCAGTAGAGCAGGATCGACGTGCCGCCGCGCTTGGCGGCCGCGTAGACGATCGGCGCGAGCACGAAGATGCCGACGTCGAAGAAGACCGGGATGCCGAAGATCAGACCGGTGAGGCCCATGGCGAGCGGGGCGCGCCGCTCGCCGAAGAGGTTCAGGAGCCGGGAGGCCAGCACCTCGGCGCCCCCGCTGACTTCGAGGACCGCGCCGAGCATGGTGCCCAGGCCGATGATGATGGCGATATGGCCGAGGGTGCCGCCCATGCCGGACTCGATGAGGGAGACGGCGTCCGAGCGCTGGACCGTGCCGAAGAGTTCGGTGACCGACAGTCCGGCGCCGAGACCGACGGCTATGGAGACCGCGAGCAGCGCGACGAAGGGCTGCAGTCGCACCTTGATGATCAGGAAGAGCAGCAGCGCGATACCGAGCGCCGCGACGGTGAGCAGGCCGGCGGTGCCGTGGACGAGGGCGAGCAGACCGCCGGTGTGGGGTGGGGTGGCGGGCGCGGCGGGGGCCGCGAGATCGTGCATGATGATCATGCGCATGACAGGGGGACCTCTGGCTTCTCGTCAGTCCATCGGGCTTTCGGGCAGGGGGGATCGCGGCACGGCACCCCAGGAGTGGGGGCGCCGCACCGTGACGGCGTACGAAGTGGTGCAGCGGCGGGTCAGCCGAGTACGGCCAGCGCGTCGATCTCGACGAGGAGGCCGGCCGGGAGGCCCACGTAGACGGTGGTCCGGGCGGCGGGCGGCTGGGTGAGGGCCTGCTCGTCGAAGTAGGCGTTGTAGATCTCGTTCATCTCGGCGAAGTGGTCCACGTCGGTCAGATAGACACGGATCATCATCACGTCGTCCCAGCCGGCCCCGCCCTCCTCCAGGATCGCCTTGACATTGGCGAGGGTCTGCAGGGTCTGCTCGCGCAGGGTGGGGCCCGCGGGCGTGGGCGGCCTGCCCTCCTCGGCGGTCAGGAAGCCCACCTGCCCGGCGACCTGGAGGATGTTGCCCTTCCGCACGCCGTGGGAGAAGCGGGCGGGCGGGGTCGTGTGGGTCTTGGGGGTCAGGGCGGTCTTGTCCGTCATACGGAGTCCTTTGCTGGCGGGTTGCCGGAGTACTCCCGGGTGATGGCGTCCGCGGTACGGCGCACCAGCGGGAGCAGGCTGAGGAGTTCGTCGGAGGTGACGACGACATTGGGCGCGGAGACCGACATGGCCGCGACGACCCGTCCGTCGGTGCCCCGGACGGGGGCGGCGACGCAGTTGATGGACTCCTCGTGGCCGCCGAGGTCGGTGGCCCAGCCCTGCCCGCGCACGACCGCCAGCTCCTTGAGGAAGGCGGCGGCGTTCGGCGTCGAACGGGCCGTGTAGAGGGGGTAGTCGAGCTTCTCCGCGACGGCGCGGCGCTCGGGCTCGGGAAGGTCGGCGAGCAGGAGTTTGGCGACGGCCGCGACGGTGATGGCGACCGGCTTCCCGATGCGGGAGTACATCCGGACCGGGTAGCGGCTGTCGACCTTGTCGATGTAGAGGACCTCGTCCTCCTCGTACACCGCGAGATGGACGGTGTGTCCGCACTCCTCGTTGAGGCGGACGAGGTGGGGGTGGGCGATCTCCCGGATGTCGAGGTTCTCCACGGCCTGCTGGGCGAGGGCGAAGAGGCGGGCACCGAGGCGGTAGCGCTGGTCGGACTGGCGGTAGACCAGGCCGTGCTCGTGCAGCGTGCGCAGCAGCCGCAGGGCGGTGGACTTGTGCACGCCGAGCCGGTCGGCGACCTGTCCGAGATCGGCGGGCCCCTCGGCCAGCAGCGGCAGGATGCTCAGCGCCCGGTCGACGGTCTGGCTCATGGTGTACGTACCTCCTCCGCGGCCCGTGCGTCGGCTTCGGTCCAGCCGGGGCCGAGTCGCAGTGTCTCCCACGCGGCGTCGTCGAGGGCGGCGAGCCGGTCGGCGTGGTCGCGGGAGCACGGGGCGGCGAGGTCGCCGGGGACGGTCAGCGCCGCGGCGGCCGTGAGATGACCGTGCCGCAACCGGTCCCGTACGGGCAGCCCGCGCAGGGTGGCGGAGAGGAACCCGGCCGCGAAGGCGTCCCCGGCACCGACGGCGGCGACGACGTCGACGTTCAGAGCGGGTACGAAGGCGGCCGGGTCCGTGACGTCCTCGCGCGGTCCCCCGGATGCCCCGCCGAACGCGGTCGCCCCGCTCCCGCCCTGCTTGACGACCACGATCTCCGGCTCCGGCAGCGCCTCCCGGACGGCACGGGCGCCGCGCAGCCCCCACAGCTCGCGGGCCTCGTCGTCCCCCACGAACACGATGTCGGCTCCGCGCGCCAGTTCCAGCAGCACGCGGGGCCCGTCGGCGGTGCGCCACAGCCCGGGGCGGTGGTTGACGTCGAAGGAGACGAGCGGGCGCCCGGCCCGGGACGCGGTCAGCTCCCGCAGCAGCGCACGGCAGCCGTCCGACAGCGCGGCCGTGATCCCGGACAGGTGCAGCACACGCCCGGCCCGCACCGCGTCCAGGTCGATGTTCTCCACCGTCATCGCCGAGGCGGCCGATCCCGCCCGGTAGTACGCCACCTCGTGGTCGTCGCCCGCCCGGTCCCCGGCCGTGCGGAAGTAGATCCCGGTCGGGCGCGCCGGATCGCGCGGTACCGATGCGACATCGACGCCGTACGCCCCGATCGCCTCGACCAGATGCTCGCCGAAGCCGTCCGCGCCGACCCGGCTGACCCACCGCGCGGAGTGCCCGGCCGCCGCCAGCACGCACGCGACGTTCGACTCGGCGCCGCCGATCCCCCGCTGGAAGGACGGAACATCGGCCAGCCTGCCCGGGCCGGACGGCACGAACGTGACCATGGACTCGCCGAGCGCGACGACATCCACGATGTCCGGGGCACCCGGGGCGAGCGGCAGGCCGTTGGCGGTCACGATGGTGGTGGCTCCTGTTCGTCTCGCGGGTGCGGCGGCTGCGTTGACCCCGCGTTGGCCGGGATGTTAGACAGCAGCAAGCGATACACGCAACGGGCGTTGCACAGGACGCAACGCCTGGGATCAAGGAGGCCCCATGGACGCCGCCACCGCCGCAGAACGCCTCGCCGCCCTCACGGCGGACCGCGTCGACCACCGTTTCAAGGGCCTCCCGCCGGACGCCGAGGGGCTCACCCTGGCCGAACTGGCGGACGAGGGCCGCAGTCTGTTCACCGGCGGCTTCACCACCCCCGTCCTCGCCCTGTCCGCCGAGCGCCTCCGGCACAACCTCGCGCTGATGGAGACGTACACGGCCCGCCACGGCCTCGCCTTCGCCCCGCACGGCAAGACGTCGATGGCGCCGCAGCTCTTCCACCGCCAGATGGAGCACGGGGCGTGGGGCATCACGCTCGCGGTCCCCCACCAGGTGCGCGTGGCACGGGCGTTCGGGATCCGCCGGGTGTTTCTCGCCAATGAGCTGGTGGACGCCGCGGCCCTGCGCTGGGTCGCCGCCGAGCTGGCCGCCGACCCGGAGTTCCGCCTGGTCTGCTATGTGGACTCCGTGCGCGGGGTGGAGCTGATGGACGCGACCCTGCGGGGCGCCGCCCGCCCGGTGGAGGTCGTCGTCGAGCTGGGCGCGGGCGAGGGCGCCCGCACCGGCGTGCGCACGGAGGCGGACGCGAGGGCGGTCGCGGACGCGGTGGCGGGCACGGACACGCTGCGCCTGGTGGGCGTGGCGGGGTACGAGGCCCAGGTACCCGAGGCCTCGCCGGAGCGGGTGCACGCGTGGCTGTGCCGGCTGACCGGGATCGCCGTGGAGTTCGACAAGGCGGGGCGGTTCACCGGGGCCGAGGAGATCGTGGTGAGCGCGGGCGGCAGCGAGTGGTTCGACGCGGTCGCCGACGTCTTCGCCGAGATCCCCGAACTCTCCCTGCCCGTACTGAAGCTGCTGCGCTCGGGCGCGTACGTCTCGCACGACGACGTGCACTACCGCAGGCTGACCCCGTTCAACCGGGTGCCGGAGGAGGGCGCCCTGGAGCCCGCGTTCCGGCTGTGGGCCCAGGTGATCTCCCGCCCGTCGGCGGACCAGGCGTTCGTCAACGCGGGCAAGCGGGATGCCGCCTACGACCTCGACCTCCCCGTGGCCCAGGCGGTGCGCCGGGAGGGCACCGAGCGCCCGGCGGCCGGGATCGAGGTGACGGCCCTGTCCGACCAGCACCTCTGGCTGCGCACCGGACCCGAGGCGGACGTGGAGGTGGGCGACTGGGTCGGCTTCGGCCTGTCCCACCCGTGCACGTCCTTCGACAAGTGGCAGGTGATCCCGGTGGCCGAAGCGGACGGGACGGTCGTCGACTACATCCGCACGTTCTTCTAGGAGGGCCGGTCGTGGAGCAGCTCGTCATCCGGGACGCGGACGTCGTGGACGGCAGCGGGGGACCCTCGTACCGCGCCGACGTCGTGATCGACGGCGGCAGGATCACCGCGATCGTGCAGGAGGCCGCGGCGGCGGGCTGCCAGCGCCCCCGGGCCGTGCGGGAGCTGGACGCGGAGGGTCTCGTCCTCGCCCCCGGCTTCATCGACATGCACGCCCACAGCGATCTCGCCCTGCTGCGCGACCCCGACCACAGCGCGAAGGCGGCGCAGGGCGTGACGCTGGAGGTCATCGGACAGGACGGGCTGTCGTACGCTCCGGTCGACGACCGCACGCTGGCCGAGGTGCGGCGCGCGATCACCGGCTGGAACGGCTACGGCGACGACATCGACTTCACCTGGCGGACGGTGGGTGAGTATCTGGACCGCCTGGACCAGGGCATCGCGGTCAACGCCGCCTATCTGATCCCGCAGGGCACGGTCCGGATGCTGGCCGTCGGCTGGGAGGACCGGGAGGCGACGCCCGGGGAGCTGGACCGGATGCGGCGCCTGGTCGCGGAGGGCCTGGAGCAGGGCGCGGTCGGCATGTCGTCCGGGCTCACCTACACCCCGGGCATGTACGCCAAGGACGCCGAACTCACCGAGCTGTGCCGGGTGGTGGCCGAGTACGGCGGCTACTACTGCCCGCACCACCGCAGTTACGGGGCGGGCGCCCTGGAAGCGTACGCGGAGATGGTGGCCCTGGCCCGGACGGCCGGCTGCCCGCTGCACCTCGCGCACGCCACCATGAACTTCGGCGTGAACGCGGGCCGCGCCCCCGAGCTGCTGGCTCTGCTCGACGACGCACTGGCGGCGGGCGCGGACATCTCCCTGGACACCTACCCCTACACCCCGGGCTCCACGACACTGGCGGCGCTGCTGCCGAGCTGGGCGAGCGAGGGCGGCCCGGAGGCGATCCTGCGGCGGCTCGCCGACCCCGCGACGGCCGAGCGGATCCGGCACGACCTGGAGGTGACCGGCGCCGACGGCTGCCATGGGGTGCCGGTCGACTGGGACACCGTCGAGATCTCCGGGGTGAGCGATCCGGCACTCGCCGGGTACGTCGGCACGACGGTGCGGCAGGCGGCGGACCGGCGCGGCGAGGAGCCCTGGGTGACGGCCCGCCGGCTGCTGGTCGAGGACCGGCTCGGGCCGACGATCCTCCAGCATGTGGGCCACGAGGAGAACGTACGGGCGATCATGCGGCATCGCGTCCACACCGGAGGCTCCGACGGCATCCTGCAGGGCGCGAAGCCGCATCCTCGGGCGTACGGCACCTTCCCGCACTACCTCGGCCGGTACGTCCGCGAGCTGGGGGTGCTGTCGCTGGAGGAGTGCGTCGCCCATCTCACCGCGCGGCCGGCGGCCCGGCTGCGCCTGCCGGACCGCGGACTGGTCCACGAGGGATACCGCGCCGACCTGGTGCTCTTCGATCCGGCCACGGTCGCGGCGGGCGCCGGCCTCGAGCGGCCGCGCGCGCTGCCGACCGGCATCCCCTATGTGCTGGTCGACGGCCGTTTCGTGATCGAGGACGGACGCCGGACGGACGTCCTCGCGGGGCGGGCGGTCCGCAGGACTGCGCGGTGACCGCCCGCCGTCGAGCCGCCGAGGGCGGTTACGGCTTGGGCAGGGTGCAGCCGCTCGCGTTGAGGTTCAGCTTGTTCCCGGTGCCGAAGCACGCGGGGATCAGATAGGTCTCCTCGGCGTAGTTGATCCCCTGACGGACGGTCACATTGCCGCTCTGGTCGACCTCACAGGGGTTGTTCTCGGTGCACCTCTCGCCGTCCTCGTTGCCGGTGTTGTTGACGGCGACGACCTTGCCGGTGCTGTTGTCGATGACAGGCGACCCCGAGGTGCCGCCGATGGTGTCGCAGGCGGAGGTGTAGCGGACCGAGTCCTTCCAGGTCCAGTCACCCTCCTTCAGGCGGTAGACGAACCCGTCGACGTTGCAGCTGTAGATGCGCTTCCAGTAGCCGGAGACGACCTTGATGGCCGTGCCGGCGACCGGGTGGGTGTCCGCGACGGAGAGCGCGCTGATGCCGTACGAGCTCTTGATCTGCGCGTAGGTGCTGGTGAGCTGGTAGATCGTGACGTCCGTGTCGGTCATCGTGGAGTACGCGACCTTATTGGCGCGCAGCGTCGCGACCCTGCCGCCCGAGGAGTTGAGCAGTCCGAACGTACGGCTGGAGGACTGTCCGACGATGACCTCGCCGGGGTCGGGGAAGCCGGTCTCCAGGCAGTGGCCGTTGGTGAGCACGAGCGCCGGGTCGCTGTCCGCGGAGTTCGGGAAGCGGATGACGGAGCCGGAGCAGTTGCTGAGCGAGACGGTGCCGGCGAAGTCGACGGCCTTGACCGTGGCCGTCGGGGAAGCCGCCGTGGTGCGGGAAGCCGTGGGCGCGGTCCGGGCGGCCTGGGGAGCCGCGACCGCCGGTGCCGCACCGGCTCCGGCGATCACCAGAGCGAAGAGCGCGGCGACGAGAGGCTTTCTCATGTGGGGGGTCCCCTCTTGATGAGGTTGCGTTGACGCGACGGGCCGGAGAACCTCCGGCCCGCCTGTATTTGTCATGCGCATTGTCAACGTAGGGGTGGGCCGGGGCAAGGATCGGTTTTCGGCCGTGTCGCCGGGGCGCCCGCGCCCGTCCCCTCTACCAGGGATGCCTGGTGCCCCCGTGCCCGTGGCCCGGTCTGCCGTGCCAGTTGCCGTCCGACGCGGCGGGACTCGCGGTGACGGAGGGCGGGGCGGAGGAGGTGGGGCCGGTGGGTGCCGCCGTGGAGGTGGCCGGATCCGCGCTCCGCGTGGCGGGCACCTCCCGTGCGGCGGCAGCCGTCGGGGACACGCTCACGGCGGCGGCCGGCGCGACGGAACGGGACGGCCCGACGGAGGTCGAGGCGGAGCCGGAGAGCGGGGAGCCGGAGGACGGGGAGCCGCTCTCCGCGGGCTCGTCGGACCGGGCCGCCTTCGGCCGCGCGGACTCCTCGGTGCCGCCCTGCGCGCCGCCGGCGGAACCGGAGCCGAAGCCCCCGGCCAGAGCGGCGGCCACGCCCACGACACCGAGTGCCCCGACGGCCAGGAGCAGACGACGGGGCCCCCGGGAGCGCGACGCGGGCCGCGCCCGGCGCCGCGGGCCGCCCCGGGCTGCGGGCATCGCCGGGTCCCCGGAAGCGGGCGCCGCCGGACCTTCCGGGGCGGGTCCCGCCGGGCCGTACTCATCGAGCGTCACCGGGGGCAGCTCGCGCGTCTCGTCGTAGGCGTTCTGCCAGCCATGGGCGGCCGCCGGGTCGGCGTACCCGTCGTACTCGGGGGTCGCCTCAGCGTGCGGGTGATACACGTTCGGGGGACTCTGCGGTGCCCCGCTCTCCGGATGCGTTCCCCCGGCGGGATGAGCGCCCGTCGCGCCATTGACGGCGTTCGCGCCGTGCGTCCCGCCGCCGGGCCGATGTTCCCAAGACATGGGCGTGCATTTTAGGGGCGGAAGTGACACGTGATGCGGCCGCCCGGGGACGACCCGTCGAACCGACACCGCCCACGTGGTGGAAAACACGCGGCATGAGCGCAGACGCGGCCGTAAGCTCACGGACATGCAGGTGATCCAGTCCACGAAGCTCGCCAATGTCTGCTACGAGATCCGGGGCCCGGTTCTCGAGGAGGCGATGCGGCTGGAGGCGGCGGGTCACCGCATCCTCAAGCTCAACACCGGCAACCCGGCCGCCTTCGGCTTCGACTGCCCGCCCGAGATCCTGGAGGACATCCTCCGCAATGTCTCGACGGCCCACGGCTACGGCGACGCCAAGGGCCTGCTCGCCGCCCGCCGGGCGGTCGTGATGCACAACCAGACCCTCGGCATCGAGACGGACGTCGAGCACGTCTTCATCGGCAACGGCGTCTCCGAGCTGATCGTCATGGCGATGCAGGGCCTGCTGGACGACGGCGACGAGGTGCTCGTACCGGCCCCGGACTACCCCCTGTGGACGGCGGCCGTGTCCCTGGCGGGCGGCACGGCCGTGCACTACCGCTGCGACGAGCAGTCCGACTGGATGCCGGACCTGGCGGACGTGGAACGCAAGATCACCGACCGCACCAAGGCCCTCGTCATCATCAATCCGAACAACCCGACGGGCGCGGTCTACGACGAGGCGATGCTGCGCGGTCTGACGGACATCGCGCGCCGGCACAACCTCCTCGTCTGCTCCGACGAGATCTACGACAAGATCCTCTACGACGACGCCACCCACACCCCCACGGCGGCGGTGGCCCCGGACCTGCTGACCCTCACCTTCAACGGCATGTCGAAGGCGTACCGGGTGGCGGGGTACCGGGTGGGCTGGATGGCGATCTCCGGCCCCCGGGCGCACGCGGCGTCGTACATCGAGGGCCTGACGATCCTCGCGAACATGCGGCTGTGCGCGAACATGCCGGGCCAGCACGGCGTGGTGGCGGCGCTCAGCGGCCGCCAGACGATCAACGAACTGGTGCTGCCGGGCGGGCGGCTGAAGGAGCAGCGGGACGCGGCGTACGAGCTGCTGACCCGGATCCCGGGCGTGACCTGCGTGAAGCCGAAGGGCGCGCTGTATCTGTTCCCGCGCCTCGACCCGAACGTCTTCAAGGTCAAGGACGACCGGCAGATGGTCCTCGACCTGCTGCGCAGCGAGAAGATCATGGTCGTCCAGGGGACGGGCTTCAACTGGCCGGAGCCGGATCACTTCCGAGTGGTGACCCTGCCGACCGTGGCCGATCTGACGTCGGCGATCACGCGGATTGGGAATTTCCTGGACGGATACGGCCAGCCCTGACCCGCACCGGCACCCTGTGCTCACGGCGCGCGACCGGTCGAAGCGTTCCGCGATCCGGCTCAACTTTAGACGAATTCCAAGCTAGGATGGTTTCCTGTCAAGCACAGGAGGCCGCCGTCCATGTACGAACCGATCCGCACCAAGTCGGTCCACACACCGGCCTGCCCTGACCCCGACTTCCCGCACCGCTCCCGCGAGGAGGAGCTGGACATCCAGCTCGCCGGTCATCTGGCCGCACTGCTCGCGGTGACCGACGAGCTGCGGTCCCTGGCCCCGTGCGGGGACCTGGACACGGCGGCCGAGCGTCTCACCGAGCAGGTGGCGCGACTGCGCGGGGGCATACCGCCGGTCCGTGCGACCCCCGCCGCACACGGCGGTGAAGCGCAGATCGCGGCCCTCCACCGGCGCGCGCACGCGCTGGCGGGCCGGGCCCTGGTCGTGGCGGCGTCCCGCGCGGACACGGCGGCCGCGATCCTGTCGGCGGAGCGCATCGACGCCCATGCCGCCGCGTCGGCCGAGCCGATCGCCGCCGGCTGACCCCTCCCGAGCCGCCCCCCGCCGGCTCCCCTGACGGCCCCGGTCCGCGTGCACCCGCAGCGACGCGCGGACCGGGCGCCACCTTTTGCGCCCCCTCGCGCCCCACCGCCCGGGCCCCGCGCGTCCCCCCGCCCCACCCTTCAGGGCCCCGCGAACTCGCCCACCCCACATACACTTTCGCGCTCTCGGCACGCTGACAGCCTTATCTACGGACGAATTACCGAACAGTCCGCCCAATTAACCGATGACAGCACGAGATTGGGGACCGCTTCCCGCACCCCGCGCCTTGATGTGCATGCATTCGGGTGGACCATGACCCCAACCGCCTGCCGATGGGCGGTGTCACACGCGCGGACTCGTAACGTCGGCGGAAATAAGGGGGGTTCCCTCACCATTCCGCGAGATGTGGCAAAGTGAAACGTAGGACATTGTGGGCAGGGCTCGCCGGAACAGCGGCGATCGCCGGCGGGATCGCCTTCTGGGCGGTGCAGTCCCACCCGGGCCGGCCCGCGGACTCCAAGGCCGCGCCGACGGCCTGGAAAAGCCCGGACGCGGGCACGCTTCTGGCCGCCGCCATGTTGCAGGCGCAGTACCACGACACGGCCGGTGCGGCCCGCACCTACCGGCGTGTGCTCGACCTGGACCCCCACAACAAGATCGCCTGGTACAACCTCGGGGTCCTCGCACAGCAGGAGGGCAAAACCGCCGACGCCCGTGCGGCCTACGACAAGGCGCTGAAGCTCGACCCGAAGTACGGCTCCGCCCTCTACAACGAGGCGGTGCTGCTGAAGTCGAGCGACCCCGACCGGGCCGTCACGCTCCTCAGGCGCGCCATCGCCGCCACCCCCGAGGCCTCGACGGCCCATCTGCAACTCGGCCAGATCCTGGCGAAGAAGGACCGGGACCACGAGGCGACGGCCGAGTTCCGCCGTGCCGTGGCCGCGGACCCCTCGCTGTACCCCGCGGTGCCCGAACAGTTCCGGGACGACGTAAGCCCCCCACCGACATCGAGCCAAGCAGGTGACTCCAGATGACGTCGACTGCAACACCCAGGTTCTCCGTCTTCACACCCAGCCACCGGCCCCGATTCCTCGATGAGTGCCTGGCGACGCTGCAGGCGCAGACCTGTCCGGACTGGGAGTGGATCGTCCTGCTCAACAACGGTGCCCGGTGGCGGCCCGAGCAGCCCGACGAGCGGGTGCGCGTGGAGATCGCGGACGACGTCCGCGGCGTCGGGGCGGCCAAGCGCAGGGCCTGCGAGCTGGCCCGCGGCGAGATCCTCGTGGAACTCGACCACGACGACCTGCTGGCGAAGGCGTGCCTCGCGGAACTCGGCGAGGCGTTCGACGAGCACCCCGAGGCCGTGTTCGTCTACAGCAACACCGCTCAGATCACCGAGGACGGGCAGCGGGACGACACACGCTTCAACGAGGCGCACGGCTGGCACTACGAAGAGGTGCGCGTCGACGGCCGCACCCTGCTCCAGGCCAAGTCCATGGCCCCGACCCCGCACAACGTCTCCTACATCTGGTACGCCCCCAACCATGTGCGGGCGTTCCGCAAGGAGAGCTACGAGAAGGCCGGCGGCTACGACGCCACCCGCACGGTCCTCGACGACCAGGACCTGATGTGCCGGCTGTTCCACATCGGCGACTTCCACCAGATCCCCCGCTGTCTGTATCTGCAGCGGATGCATCCGTCGAACACCCAGCGCGACCCCGAGATCAACGCGCACATCCAGCGCGAGACGGTCGCCCTGTACGACAAGTACATCGAGGCCAACGCGCTCGCCTGGACCGAGCGGCGCGGGCTGGTCGCGCTGGACCTCGGTGCGGCCCATCGCAAACCGCCCGGCTACCTGGGCGTGGACCAGCATCCGGGAGAGGGCGTCGACATCGTCGCGACCCTGCCCGACCCGCTGGACCTGCCCGACAACTCCGTGGGCCTGATGCGGGCGGTGGACTTCCTGGAGCACGTGCCCGCCAAGGTGCCGCTGATCAACGAGCTGTACCGGCTGCTGGCCCCCGGCGGCATGCTCCTCACCATGACGCCCAGCTCCGACGGGCGCGGCGCGTACCAGGACCCGACCCACGTCGCCTTCTACAACGAGAACTCGTTCTGGTACTACACGGACAACCAGTACCGCACCTTCGTGCCCGAGATCGAGGCCAGGTTCCAGTCGTCACGGCTGGTCACCTACTTCCCCACCGAGTGGCACTCCCGCAACGACATCTCCTACGTCGTCGCCAACCTCATCGCGATGAAGGAGGGCGCCGAGCGCTGCGGCGGTCCGCTGCTGGTCTAGCCCCGAACACGGCGGGTGCCCCGCGGAACCCGAGGGTTCCGCGGGGCACCCGTGCGTCACCGGACCGGGGCCGTGCGCGCCGCGTCGGCCAGCGCGGCAAAGGGCGGTGTGCCCAGGGCCGCGGTCAGCTGGTCGTCCCAGCTCGGGAGCGGGGCGAGGCCCGCTCGGGCCCAGTTGTCGTGGCCGAGCACACCGAACGCCGGGCGGGCGGCCGGGCGCGGGACCTTGTCCGAGCCGACCGGCCGGACCCGGGCCGGGTCGAGGCCGCTGAGCCGGAAGGTCTCCCGCGCCAGCCCGTGCCACGTGGTCCGGCCGGCCGCCGTGCCGTGGTAGATCCCGGCCGGTGCCCGTCCGGCCAGGGCGGCCCGGCCGAGGGCGGCCAGTTGCCGGGCCAGCGCCCGGGCCCAGGTCGGCTGGCCGTGCTGGTCGGCCACCACGTCCAGGGTCGGACGCCGGGCCGCGAGGTCGAGCATGGTGGTCACGAAGTTGCGGCCGTGCGCACCGTAGAGCCAGGCCGTCCGTACGATGTAGCCGGTCCCCGGCAGCAGTTCGGCGACCGCCCGCTCCCCCTCCCGTTTGCTTCGCCCGTACGCGTTGACCGGCGCCGTCGGGGCGTCCTCGGGGTACGGGCGGCGGGCGTCGCCCGGGAACACATAGTCGGTGGAGAGGTGCAGCAGCAGCGCCCCGCTGTCCGCGCAGGCACGCGCGAGATGCCTCACGCCCGTGCCGTTCACGGCGGTCGCCGCCGCCTCGGAGCGTTCGGCGCCGTCGACGTCCGTCCACGCCGCGCAGTTGACGACCACCCGGTGGCCGTCGACGGCCGCGCGCACGGCGGCCGGGTCGGTGATGTCGAGCCGGTCGCGGCCCAGTGCCGTCACCACGGCGTCGGGATCGGCGGCGAGTTCGGCCCGTACCTCCTGGCCGAGCAGCCCGTGCGCGCCGGTCACCAGCCAGTTCGTGGTCACCGCAGCGTCGCTCTCTCCTTCAACGGCTCCCACCAGGAGCGATGCGTGCGGTACCAGGCCACCGTGGCGGCCAGCCCGTCCGCGAAGTCGATCCGCGGGGCATAGCCCAGCTCCTCGCGGATCTTGCCGTCGTCCAGCGAGTACCGCAGGTCGTGGCCCTTGCGGTCGGCCGCGTACTCGACCCGGTCCCAGCCCGCACCGGCCGCGTCCAGCAGCAGCCCGGTCAGCTTGTGGTTGCTCAACTCGGTCCCGCCGCCGATGTGGTAGACCTCTCCGGCCCTGCCGCCGTCCAGGACCAGGTCGATGCCCCGGCAGTGGTCGGAGACATGCAGCCAGTCGCGGACGTTGCGCCCGTCCCCGTACAGAGGGACGGTCCCGCCGTCGAGCAGCCGGGTGATGAAGAGCGGGATGACCTTCTCGGGGAACTGGTGCGGCCCGTAGTTGTTGGTGCACCGGGTGACCACGACGTCCAGGCCGTGGGTGCGGTGGTAGGCGAGCGCCAGCAGATCGGAGCCGGCCTTCGAGGCGGCGTACGGGGAGTTGGGCGCGAGCGGGCACTCCTCGGTCCACGAGCCCTCGCTGATCGAGCCGTACACCTCATCGGTGGAGACATGCACAAAACGGCCGACCCCGTGCCGGCGGGCCGCGTCCAGCAGCACCTGCGTGCCCATCACATTGGTGCGGACGAACGGACCGGCGCCGTCGATCGACCGGTCCACATGCGACTCGGCGGCGAAATGCACCACCGCGTCCTGGCCCGCCATCACCTGGTCGACCAGATCCGGATCACAGATGTCGCCCCGGACGAAGTGATAAGCGGGGTGTTCCGCCACCGGTGCCAGATTGGCCTCGACCCCTGAATAGGTGAGTGTGTCGAGAACAGTGATCCGCGCCGCCGGGTCCGCGTTCAGCCGTCGACGGACGTATTCCGAACCGATGAATCCGGCGCCGCCGGTCACGAGGATACGCATGGCTCTCCGAGGTTATGGGTCGAATGCGAAGTTTACGGGTCGAGCGAAGTCGACGGGTCGGGCGAAGGTGACGGGTCGGGCGGGGGAACGCGGACGGTGCCCGCGAGGCCGAGGCCTCGGGGCACCGTCGCTCATTTTCGGGTCAGGCGGCCACTCGGCACCGCTCCGCGGATCACGGACCGACGGCGGCCGTTCCGCAGATCGCGATGGCCGTGACCGTGCCGGTACCGGCGATGGTGGCCTGCCACCCCTGGGTGCCGACCGGTTCGCTCTCGCTCACCGAGGCGCCGGGAGACGCCTGGTATCCGCCGCTGAGGACCACGGTGCCTGCGGGGCAAAGCGCGATGGACTGCGGCCCCGGCAGCCCGACTGCGAGGGTGGTGCCGGCCAGGCCACCGGTCGCACCCTGCGCACCCGTGGCGCCCTGAGCACCGGCCGCACCCTGCGCACCGGCTGCACCCTGCGCACCGCTCGCACCCTGAACACCCGGGTCACCCTGGAAGCCCTGGGCACCCGTCGCACCCTGAGCACCGGCCGCACCCTGCGCACCGGGAATGCCCTGCGCGCCGGTGCCACCCTGAACACCCGGGTCACCCTGGAAGCCCTGGGCACCCGTCGCACCCTGAGCACCGGCCGCACCCTGCGCACCGGTAATGCCCTGGAAGCCCTGCGGGCCGATGTCGCCCGGGACGCCCTGAGCACCGGTGGCGCCCTGGGCACCGGTGGCACCCTGAGTACCCGTAGCACCCTGGGTACCGGTCGCGCCCTGAGCACCGGTCGCACCCTGCGTACCCGGGATGCCCTGCGTACCCGGGACACCCTGCGGGCCGGGAAGACCCGTCGCGCCCGTGGCGCCCTGAGCACCGGTCGCACCCTGCGTACCCGGGATGCCCTGCGCACCAGGGATGCCCTGCGGGCCGGGAAGACCCGTCGCACCCTGCGCACCCGTTGCACCCTGCGTACCCGGGACACCCTGCGTACCCGGGATGCCCTGCGCACCCGTGGCGCCCTGCGTACCCGTAGCACCCTGAACACCTGGGACACCCTGCGCACCCGGGATGCCCTGTGAACCAGTGGCGCCCTGCGTACCCGTAGCACCCTGAACACCCGGGACACCCTGCGCACCAGTGATGCCCTGCGCACCCGTGGCGCCCTGAGTGCCGGTGGCGCCCTGCGTACCCGTAGCGCCCTGAACACCCGGGACACCCTGCGCACCGGTGATGCCCTGAGCACCGGTGGCACCCTGCGTACCCGTAGCACCCTGAACACCCGGGACACCCTGCGCACCCGGGATGCCCTGCGCACCCGGGATGCCCTGCGGACCGGGGATACCCGTCGAACCCTGAACACCCTGCGGGCCCTGGGGACCTCTGCCGCCCTGCGGACCCTGCGGACCGGTCCCGCCCGGACCCTGGGGCCCCTGCGGACCCTGCGGACCCGACCCGCCGCGCGGACCCTGCGGGCCGCGGTCGCCGTCCCCGCCCCGCGGACCCTGCGGGCCGCGGTCGCCGTCCCGGCCGCGCGATCCCTGCGGCCCACGGTCCCCGCGGTCGTGATCGCCGTGACCGCCGTTGATGCCCTTCACCATGCTCTTACCGTGGTGAGCACTCACGGCTCCGTGGGGGCCGGGCAGCCCCACACTGCTCGCTGCGCCGGACCGGTGGATCGCGTCGGCGACGGCCACCGCGCTCGGAGCGATGTTCAGCACGACGGCAAGCGCGCCGACCGAGACCATCGTGGCGGATTTCACGCGTGAACTTCGGGTAGTTCTACGGCTCACTGAGAACCTTCCTCACGAAACGTGGAGTGACCACACCCGTGAGTGCACGTACTGGGGCACTCACGTTGCCCGTGGCCACGGACGCAGCACACTGTTTCACTCTCCGTCACGAGTTGACTGCATGTCACTCCGTGTCACCGGCCAAGATCACCCACGCGGCTGCCATGAACGCGTCCGCGCCGTGACATGCCGGGGAACGCCTCCCGGTCGACTCAGGCGCTGTTCACCAGACTTCCGCGATACGCCTCGCACGCCTCGAAGGACGGCAGCAGGCCCTGCCGCTCGGCCTCCTCCAACGTGGGTGCCGCGGCGTCCTTGTCGGACAGGAGCGGTACGACGTCCTCGGGCCAGGCGATGCCCAGGGCCGGATCGAGCGGGTTGATCCCGTACTCCTGCTGCGGGGCATAGGGCTGCGAACACAGATAGACCACGGTGGAGTTGTTCTCCAACGCGATGAAGGCGTGGCCCAGCCCCTCCGAGAGATAGAGGCAGCGGTGGGTGGTGTCGTCGAGCCGGACCGCCTCCCAGGCCCCGAAGGTCGGGGAGCCGGTGCGGACGTCGACGACCACGTCGAGGACGGCACCGCTGACACAGGTGACGTACTTGGCCTGGCCGGGCGGGACCGCCGCGTAGTGGACACCGCGCAGCGTGCCGCGCGCGGAGCGGGAGCAGTTGGCCTGGGCGAGCCCGAATCCCTGGCCGGTGGAGCCCTGGAACGTTTCTCCCTTGAACCACTCGTGGAATCTGCCCCTGTCGTCCGTGAACACCCTGGGTGTGTCCGCCCAGGCCCCTTCGATGCCAAGTGGTCGCACGCGCCTGCTTCCTTCCACCGCGCCGCTGTTGTCGTGGGTCACCGTGTCCGTGTGCGCCTTCGGGACGTCCCGTCCCCGCGCGCCCTCGGGGCATCCCGCCCGCGTGTGCCTTCGGGGCACCCGCCCGTATGTGTCTTCGGGACATTTGCCGCGGGACTTTAGAGTTCGGGTCCCATCGACAGCAGTTCCGCGGGCCGCGATCCGGGCTCCCGCCGGGGCGGGACCACACAGCCGTATTCGTCCAGCAGCCCCAGCAGATAGCTGCCGTATCCGCTCTTGAGCAGCGGCTGGGCCAGTTCGCGGAGCCGGTCGTCGTCGATCAGGCCGGCCCGCCAGACGGCCTCCTCGACACAGCCGACCTTGAAGCCCTGGCGCTCCTCGATCACCCGCACGAACTCCGAGGCCTGGACCAGGGACGTGAAGGTGCCGGTGTCCAGCCATGCGGTGCCCCGGTCGAGCCGGGTGACTTGGAGCGTTCCGGCGTCGAGATAGACACGGTTGAGGTCGGTGATCTCCAACTCGCCCCGGGCGCTGGGGCGCAGACCGCGGGCGATGTCCACGACGTGGCGGTCGTAGAAGTACAGTCCGGGCACGGCGTACCGGGAGCGCGGCCGGGCCGGCTTCTCCTCGATGGACAGGGCCCTCCCCTGGTCGTCGAACTCGACGACGCCGTAGGCGCAGGGGTTGGCGACCGGGTACGCGAACACCCTGCCGCCGGCCAGATCGTCATGGCGGGCCAGCCGGGTGCCGAGGCCGCTTCCGTGGAAGATGTTGTCGCCGAGGATCAGGGCGACCGGCTCGCCGTCGAGGAAGTCGGCGCCCAGTACAAAGGCCTGCGCGATGCCCTCCGGGCGTTCCTGGACGAGATATTCCAGCCGCAGGCCGAGTTGACGGCCGTCGCCGAGCAACCGGCGGAATTGGCACTGGTCTTCGGGCGTGGTGATGACCAGGATCTCCCGGACCCCCGCCATCACGAGTGTGGAAAGCGGGTAATAGACCATGGGCTTGTCGAAGACCGGAAGAAGCTGCTTCGACACCGAGCGGGTCAACGGCCACAGCCGCGAGCCGGTGCCCCCGGCCAACAGGATTCCGCGCATGGCATCACCATAGGTGAATTGCCCATGCCTGCCCGTTTTTTACGGTATTCACGGTGTGTACGGGAAGAGAGACGCACCGGGCCGGGGCCCGCATCCGTACGCCGTTGTACGGATGCGGGCCCCGGCCCGGTGCACTGCGGTGCTGGCACCGCGGCCGGCCTTCGTGACGACTTCGCAGGTCAGGGCTAGTCGGACCGGCCGCGGAGTTCTCGGGGGCTTCAGCCCAGGCGCTGCACCAGCGCGCGGTACTGGTCCCACAGCTCCTTCGGCGTGTGGTCACCGAAGGTGTTGAGGTGCTCGGGCACCAGCGCCGCTTCCTCGCGCCACACGTCCTTGTCGACGGTGAGCAGGAAGTCGAGGTCGGACTCCGACAGCTCCAGGCCGTGCGTGTCCAGCGCCTCCTTCGTCGGCAGGATGCCGATCGGGGTCTCGACGCCCTCGGCCTTGCCCTCCAGACGCTCGACGATCCACTTCAGGACGCGGCTGTTCTCGCCGAAGCCGGGCCAGACGAACTTGCCCTCGTCGTTCTTGCGGAACCAGTTGACGTAGTAGATCTTCGGCAGCTTCGCCTGGTCCTTGCCCTTGGCCACATCGACCCAGTGGCCCATGTAGTCGCCCATGTTGTAGCCGCAGAACGGCAGCATGGCGAACGGGTCGCGGCGCAGCTCGCCGACCTTGCCCTCGGCCGCGGCGGTCTTCTCGGAGGCGACGTTCGCACCGAGGAACACACCGTGGTTCCAGTCGAAGGACTCCGTCACCAGCGGCACCGCGCTGGCGCGGCGGCCGCCGAAGAGGATCGCCGAGATCGGCACACCCTTCGGGTCCTCCCACTCGGGCGCGATGATCGGGCACTGCGAGGCGGGGACGGTGAAGCGGGCGTTGGGGTGGGCGGCCGGGGTCCCGGACTCCGGCGTCCAGTCGTTGCCCTTCCAGTCGGTGAGATGGGCCGGAGTCTCCTCCGTCATACCCTCCCACCAGATGTCGTTGTCGTCGGTCAGCGCGACGTTGGTGAAGACGGAGTTGCCCCACAGCGTCTTCATCGCATTGGCGTTGGTGTGCTCACCGGTACCGGGCGCGACACCGAAGAAACCGGCCTCGGGGTTGATCGCGTACAGCTGGCCGTCCTTGCCGAACCGCATCCACGCGATGTCGTCGCCGATCGTCTCGACCGTCCAGCCGGAGATCGTCGGCTCCAGCATGGCGAGGTTCGTCTTGCCGCAGGCGCTCGGGAAGGCCGCCGCGACATACTTCGAGCCGCCGTGCGGGGGCGTCAGCTTCAGGATCAGCATGTGCTCGGCGAGCCAGCCCTCGTCGCGCGCCATCACGGAGGCGATGCGCAGCGCGTAGCACTTCTTGCCGAGCAGGGCGTTGCCGCCGTAGCCGGAACCGTAGGACCAGATCTCGCGGCTCTCGGGGAAGTGCGAGATGTACTTGGTCTGGTTGCAGGGCCAGGGGACGTCCTTCTGGCCGGGCTCCAGCGGGGCACCCAGGGTGTGGACGGCCTTGACGAAGAAGCCCTCGGAGCCGAGTTCGTCCAGGACCGTCTGCCCCATGCGCGTCATCGTGCGCATGGAGACGGCCACGTACGCGGAGTCCGTGATCTCGACGCCGATCGCGGAGAGCGGCGAGCCCAGCGGGCCCATGCAGAACGGCACGACGTACATCGTGCGGCCACGCATGGAACCGCGGAACAGGCCCTTCTCACCCTGGAAGATCTCCCGCATCTCGGCGGGCGCCTTCCAGTGGTTGGTCGGGCCGGCGTCCTGCTCGCGCTCGGAGCATATGAAGGTCCGGTCCTCGACCCGTGCGACATCGGTCGGGTCGGAGGCCGCGTAGTAGGAGTTCGGGCGCTTGATCGGGTCGAGCTTCTTGAACGTGCCCTTGCGGACAAGTTCCTCGCACAGGCGCTCGTATTCGGCCTCGGATCCGTCACACCAGACCACGCTGTCCGGCTGCGTCAGTTCGGTGATCTCGTTGACCCACGAGATCAGGTCCTTGTGCTGGGTGGGGACGGTTGAGGGAGCCGCGATGTCGCGCGCCACGATCGCTCCTAGATGAGGGGTTTTCTGTTGGTTGCCCCGTGGGGGCTGCGACCCGGATGCTTCGTAGCCGCTCATCCGGTGCCGACCGCACTCATTTGATCATCCGACGAGATTGCGCATCTGTCCAGAGGGCGTCACAGCTGAGCGGAGTGAGGATCGCCACGTGTCCCCGCGTTTCTTCGCGTGCGCGCAGGATTCGGCAAAAAGATTTTTTGCGTTGACGCGACCTCCCCACAGGGCGGGCAGCCCGGGTGATAACGGTCGCACTTTGATCCACAACTTACGGTTCCGTAGGTACGATGCGGCGCATGACTGCGTCCGTCCCCGACGCGCCCACGGACTCGCCGGCAGCCGGCCGCGGTCCCGTTGCGCTCCCCCTGCCCCATCCGGTCAAGCCGAAGCTGCGCGGGTGGCTGCACCTCGCCATGTTCCCGGCCGTCCTCATCGCAGGCCTGGTGCTCACGGCCCTCGCGGACTCGACCCGAGGCCGAATCGCCTGCGGCATCTACGTTCTGACGGCCTGTCTGCTCTTCGGCGTCAGCGCGCTCTACCACCGCGGCAACTGGGGCCCGCGCATGGACGGCGTACTGCGCCGGCTCGACCATGCCAACATCTTCCTGATCATCGCGGGCACCTACACCCCCCTGACCCTGCTGCTTCTGCCGGGCGCCAAGGGCCAGTGGCTGCTGTGGGGCATCTGGGCCGCGGCGGCGGCCGGCATAGTCTTCCGCGTCTTCTGGGTCGGCGCCCCCCGCTGGCTCTACACCCCCTGCTACATCGCGATGGGCTGGGCCGCGGTCTTCTTCCTCCCCGACTTCATGCGCACGGGCGGGATCGCCGTCCTGGTGCTCGTGATCGTCGGCGGACTGCTCTACAGCGCGGGCGGTGTGATCTACGGAATCAAGCGACCGAACCCCTCGCCCCGCTGGTTCGGCTTCCACGAGGTCTTCCACTCGCTCACCCTCGCGGCGTTCGTCGTGCACTACGTGGGGATCTCCCTGGTGGCGTACCAGCACGCGTAGGCCCGTCCCCCCGGCCTTCACCGCCCCGCCCCGCCCCACCCCGACGGCCACGGCTCCCGAGCCGTGGCCGTTCGCCGTCTCATGACAGTCGCTGTCTTTCGACGCTCGCTCTCACTTCGGAGCGGTCACGGCCCTCGGCCCCTAAACCCGCAGGCCCCGGACCGGTCCCGCATGTCATCCTGAGCCGGTGAACGGACCCGAGATCCACGTCGAGTTCGCCCCCGAACTGGGGCTCTTCGTCCCGCACGCTCGGCGCGGACGCGCCACCACGGTCGTCACCGACGGCGCCTCCACCCTCGGCCATGTCGTCGAGTCGCTGGGCGTGCCGCTGACCGAGGTCGGGGCGCTCCTCGTGAACGGCCGCGCCTTGCCCTTCTCCCATGTCCCGGCGGCGGGCGAGCGGGTCGAGGTGTGCCCCGTGGAGCGCCCCCAGCAGGTGCCCGGGGCCCCGCTCCGCTTCCTGCTGGACGTCCACCTCGGCACCCTGGCCCGCCGGCTGCGGCTGCTCGGCGTGGACGCATCCTACGAATCGACGGACATCGGGGACCCGGCCCTCGCCGCCCGCTCGGCGGCCGAGCAGCGCGTCCTGCTCAGCCGCGACCGGGGGCTGCTGCGCCGCCGCGAACTGTGGGCGGGCGCCTTCGTCTACAGCACCCGGCCGGACGACCAACTCCGCGATGTGCTCGACCGGTTCGCGCCCGCGCTGCGGCCGTGGACACGGTGCACCGCCTGCAACGGCCTGCTCCGCGACGCCACCAAGGACGAGGTCGCCGACCAGCTCCAGCACGGCACGCGCCGCTCGTACGACGTCTTCGCGCTCTGCCGCACCTGCGGCCGCGCGTACTGGAAGGGCGCGCACCACGACCAGCTGGAGGCCATCGTGGAGCGCGCCCTGGCCGAGTTCCCGAGCCGGGCGTAGCCCCCTGGGGCCTACCGGAAGACGCAGATGGGGCGGCGGGCCCGGTCGGCACAGCTGCGGGCCGGGCGGCCGAGGATCCGCTCGACGTCGGGGCTGACGCGCTGCTCGGCGGGGTCGGCCCAGGCAGGACTACGACGCACTGCCGCCCCGCTAGGGGACGCCTCCCCCGTCACCGACCAGGCCCGCCGGCCCCCTCGCCGAGGCGAAGGCCGGCGGGCCGGTTCCGTACCGCCTAGCGGCCGTTCCTCACCTCGTCCTTCCCGCAGGCCACACCGTCCCCCTCCGGGTCGAGGCCGAGCGGGTCGTCCTTGCCGTTGACCGTGAGACGGCCGTAGTCGTTGCGCGCGAGCCAGGCGCAGCGCGCGGCTGTCGTCCGCTTCACCCCGGGCGGGAACACGGTCGGCACGCACACGTTGGGCGAGCCGTAGTGCCGGTCGCAGCCGGAGATCGTCGTGGGGACCTGCTGCGACGTGCGCTTCGGGCCGGCGCCGGTGGTCCTGCCCGCCGGGGCGTCGGCGAAGGAGTGGACATGGGCCGAAGGGGTGTCCGGGCTCAGGGCCGCCGGGCCCTGCAGATGGATCCACCGGGCCACCGACGGAACGCCGTTCGCGTCGACCGCGAAGAGCATGTACCAGCCGGGCGGCGCCAGATCGGGATTGCTCGTCACGTTCAGGTCGACGTTGCTGCCGTCCACCGACAGCGGCAGGTCCACGAACCGCTGGTTGGGGTCGGAGGAGTGGGTGACCGCCGCCGGGCGGATCAGTTCCGCCTTCGCGACGGGCCGGTCGACCGTGATGCGCTGTGTGGTGCCGTACGTCCACTCGTCGTCGATGACCGAGGTGATCGTCGGGCGGGTGCCCTTGAACAGATACGGCGGCGAGTAGATCGACACATTGTGGTTCCAGGTGCCGTTGCCCGGGTTGTCGCCGGTCGCCATCACCCGGCCGTCCGGCAGCAGAAAGGCCGAGGAGTGGTAGCCGCGGGCCTCGGGGTCGGCGGCCACCGGGTCGAAGGCTGAGGTGTCCGGGTCGAAGAGCGAGGACTCGTACACCGGGTTCGCGCGGTTGTGCAGGGCGCCGCCCGTCTCCAGCACCTTGCCGTCCGGCAGCAGGACCGCGGAGACATACATCTTGCCTTGATTGCCGGTCTCGGCGACCGGACCGCCCCCGAGGTCGACCGTGCCCTGCGGGAGCGGCGGCCCGGCGACGTACCGCGGGCCGGCCTGCTTGAGGTCGATGATGTCCGTCAGCCGGTTCGCGTCCGGGTTGGAGTCGATGTTGCCGCCGCCGATGGTCAGCACCTTCTGGTCCTGGGCCGGAGGCAGCAGCACACTCGCCGACTGGTCACGCTCGTCCTTGTTCTGCAGGCCCGGGACCTGCGTGATCGTGTTGGCGTCGTAGTCGTAGATCGCCGAACCGGTGCCCGGGATGTTGTTGCCGAAGACGTGGCTGCCCGAGTAGAAGAGGCGGCCGTCCTGCATCAGGATCATCGACGGGTACAGGCCCCAGTACGACCAGGTCTGGTTGACCTTCCACAGCGGCAGCCACTGCTGGTCCTTGTCCGACCAGTACTCCGTCGTCACCGAGCCGGTGGAGTCCTCGCGCAGCCCGCCGAAGGAGATGACGTCACCGTTGCCGAGTTCGGTCGCCGAGGGATACCAGTGGCCGTCGTTGAGATCGTTCGTCTTGGTGTACGTCTCGGTCTTCGGATCGAAGACGTACGAGTCCTTGAACCCCTCGTAGCCGTGTCCGCCCACGACCGGGTACGCCTTGTTGCCGCTCAGCACGAGCACCCGCCCGTCCTGCAGCTGTACGTGTCCCGCGCAGAACATGTCCTTCGGGGTGGGGATCACCTTGTACGAGCCGTTGGCGGGGTCGTACACCGCGCTGGTGAACGAGCCCGCCTCGAAGTTCTCCTCGCTGTTGCCTGAGCCCGCGATCAGCAGCACCTTGCCGTTGCTGAGGACCACGGAGTGCATGGAGCGGACGGGGTTCTGCGTGGGCAGCACCGACCAACTGCCGTCCGCGCACTGGTCCGTGGTCCCCGTGCACTGCGCGGGCGGCAGCGGGTCGGCGACCTGCTCCATCGTGTAGTCGTCGGTGGTCACGGACCCGGTGCCGTACACCGAGACTCCCCAGGTGATCAGGTCGGTCCCGGTCGGCACCTCGGGGGTGCGCACGCTCGCCCGGGCCCAGTCCGCGCTCAGGTCCAGCGTCTTGAGGTCGGTCCAGTACTGCCAGCCGGCCGTCGTGTCGTGCCGGAACAGGGTGACCGAGGTGTCGGGGGTGGTCGACCGGTACCAGAGCGAGAGGTCGTACTGCTTGCCCGGCGTGACCACGGGCGCGCAGCTCGCGGACTCGGTGATGAGCGCCTTGCGGTCGCCGTCGACGCGGCGGGTCAGCTCGACCTTCATGGCCCGGCTGCCCGTGTGGGCGTCGGTGGTGGTGGTGAAGGTGACGTCGTTGTCGCCCCAGCCGGACTTCTCCCAGCAGTACGGCATCCCGTCGGTGCCGGTGGTCTCGAAGCCGGGGTTCTTGACGAGGTTGGCGGCGGACGCGGGCTGCGGCGAGGTGAACAGCAGACCCATGGTCAGGCCGGTCACGGCGAGCAGCGCGGTGCCACGACCGCGCAGTACGCGAAGGGTACGGAGTCTTCGTACGGGCGTCACACGGTTCTCCCCACTGTGCGGCTCCCGCTCCCGGCGGGGTTCGGTTCGTCGGCGCCCGGGGCGCCCCGGCCCCCGGCGCCCTTGCTCCGGCGCGGCAGATAGACCAGCGCCTCTGTCCCCACGAAGCGCACCAGGAACGTCATCACCAGCGCCAGCGCGGTGGCCGGCAGCGCCCCCGTCCCGAACTCGTGCACGAGCAACGCGATCAGCGGGATGCGCAGCACCAGATCGGCGTTGGCGAGCAGCCCGAACCGGCCCACCCGGTCCCACCAGCGGCGGTGGCGGCGGCGCTCGCGGAACAGCAGGTGCTCCAGGAGCAGGAAGTTCCAGGCCACGCCGAGCTGGTTGGCGAGGATCTCCGCCGGCACGTAGTGCACACCGAGCCGGGTGAGCGCCCACAGGCCCACCAGGTTCGGTACGAAACCCGAGGCGCCGATCAGTCCGAAGGCGACCATGCGCGCGAGCGGCGAGGCGGTGCGCAGCCCGGCCAGATGGCGCACAAAGCGCAAGCCCTCCGTGGCGGTCGACTTGGACTCGCCCGCGAACCGGTCCTGGAAGACGAACGGCACCTCGGTGACCCGGCGCGGCCTGCTGCGCACGGCCAGCTCCAGCAGGATCTTGTAGCCGAGGGGCTTCAGGACGTCCGCGGTGACCGCGCTGCGGCGGACGGCGAAGAAGCCGCTCATCGGGTCGCTGATGCCGCGCAGTCTGCGCGGGAACAACGACTTGGTGAGCCAGGTCGCGCCGCGGGAGACGGCGATGCGGTAGCCGCCCGCGAGCCCGGCGCGGCTGCCGCCCTTCATATAGCGGGAGGCGACGACGAGCTGGGCGCCGGCCCGCTCCCCGGTGCCGACCAGCTCCGGTACCAGGGACGGCGGATGCTGCAGATCGCCGTCCATGACGACGATCCAGTCGGATCCGGCCGCCCGGATGCCCTCCACCACGGCCCCGCCGAGCCCGCCGGCCGGTTCGTCCCGGTGCAGCACGGTGACCGGGAACGGGCAGTCCTGCGCCGCACGGGAGATCACGTCGGGGGTGTCGTCGGTGGAGTCGTCGACAAAGACGACCTCGCAGGGCAGCCGGGCCGGTACCGACTCGGTGATCCGGCGCAGCAGTTCACGAATGTTGGCCGACTCGTTGAAGGTCGGTACGACGATGGTGACGGCGCCCGGTTCGGGCACCTCCGCCGCGCGTACGGCTGGATCGCCACGCTCGCCGGGGACGGTGGATTCCTGGCTCATCGCTCGCCTCCCGCGGCCCGGTCCACCTTGCGGATCTCGATCCGGTCGGGGCCGGTGCCGAAGGTGGCCACCGGGGCGGAGTGCTCGATCGCGGCCTTCACACCCGGCAGGTCGGCCGCGTCGCGCCGCACCGTCGGAGAGGCGGCCACATAGTCCAGGTCGCGCCAGCCGTGCGGCATCGTCCTGGTCACCGCGGGGTCCAGGTCGGCCTTGTAGAACCAGATGACGCCGAGCCCCGGCCGGTACCCGGCGTGCACGAGGTCCAGCCAGAGCGCGTCGTCGACGAGCACCCGGGTGTCCCTCGGATCCGTCACCTCGCTGGTGAGCCAGTGCGAGGCGGCCCGGTAGGGGGCGTTCGCGTCGGCGGTCACCGCGGTGCGGTCCCCGTCGTACCAGCGGGGCACCACATACGCCCCGGCGGCGGCCACCAGCAGCGCCGCCACGGCGTACCGCGCCCAGGTGACGTAGGACCGCTCGCTCCCGCCGCGCCGCCGGTGCAGCACCGCATGGGCGACGCTCGCGGCGGCGCCCGCCAGGACCAGGGCGAGGAACGGCAGGGCCTGGATGACGTACATCGCGGGCAGATAGCCGTTCGGCCGCATCGCGACCAGGGTGAGGATCGCGACGGCGAGCGCGGGTCCGGCCAGCGCCCGTGCGGTGACCGACCAGCGCCAGGTGAGCAGGAGCAGCAGCGCTCCGGCGAGACCGCCGAGCGGCAGGACCCGGTCGTAGTACAGCCAGGAGTGCAGCACACCGTACGAGCCGGAGCCCGGATCGAGGACGAATCCGGAACCGGCCCGGCCCATCTGGTAGGTGATGCCGTCCCACAGGGAGACATGGCCGGCTCCCGGCAGCAGCTCGCCCTTGAGCAGAGCGAAGAGCGGATACGCCAGCCCGATCAGGGTGCACGCCGTGACGGCGCCGGTGAGCGCGAACTTCCGGGTGTCACGGTGGCTGTGGCGCCACATGGTCAGGAAGACGGCGGGCAGGACGACGAGCATCGTCTCCTTGGTGAGGACGCCGGCCGCGGCGGCGAGTCCCGCGCCGAAGTGGTGCCACAGGTGACGGCTCGGGGACGCGGCGAGGGTGAACGCGAGAAGCGTCCACATCACCGCGATGTTGTCGAGGAAGATCTCCCGCTGGAGCACCACCGACAGCGGCGAGAGCCCGAACAGGACCATGGCGAGCCCCGCGGCCCAGGCGGGCAGCCTCAGCCGCCGGGCGAGGACGTACACGAGGACCGCGCTGACCCCGCTCACCAGCAGCATCGCCGGCCGCATGGCGCCGACCGTCATCAGCGAGGGGTCGATACGGGCGGGGAGCCAGGTCAGCAGGGCGATCTGGATCCAGCCGAGCGGCGGGTGGTCGTACCAGTAGGTGTAGTGGGCGAGCCCATGGCCGTTCTGTACGGCCCACGCCTGGGCGAGGTAGGTGCCCTCGTCGTCGCTGAGGGTGGGGTAGTCGGCGATGTTCCAGCCCTGCACGGTGAGGACCGCCGCGAGGAGCAGCCCGCACAGCACCAGATCCGGACGAGAGCTGCGGAAACGGAACGCGGGACGGAGGCCGGGAGCGGTTTCGGGGACACGGGTGTCCTGCGCGGGGACCTTGGTGCCGGTCACCGCGGGAAGAGTGGAGGTCACGCGGGAACGTCCTCTCGCGACTCGCGGAGCGGGCCGGTTGCGGTCAGATGCGCGCCGACATGGCTGGTCAGCTCCCAGTCGTTGCGGCCGCGCTGCTCGCGCCAGACGGCACGGAGGGCGGCGCCGGCCAGGAGCACCTGGTAGAAGGGACCGCCCACGATGAGCTTGACGTAGTGGACGAGGCGGACACGCAGCCCGTACTGGGTGCCGAAGTCGTGCAGCCCGACGACCTCGAAGACGAAGGTCACCACGGCGGTGACCAGCGGCAGGAAGGTGAGGAAGGCGACCCCGACCGGTACGTCGAGGAAGAGCGCGATCGCGGCGTTGAGCGGGATGACGACGCCGGAGAAGGCCTGCAGGAACGGTGTCATCAGGGTGTAGCGGGCGAGCATCCGCTGTCCGAGACCGGGAAGCTGCTTCCAGTCCTTCTTGCGGTAGACCTGTAAGAAGCCCTGGTTCCAGCGGGTGCGCTGTTTGAGCAGCGACATCAGCGAGCCGGGGGTCTCCTCCCGGGTCACCATGTCGGAGTCGTAGGCGACGACGACCTTCTTGCCGGCGCTGGACAGCCGTACCCCGAGGTCGCAGTCCTCCGCCAGACAGTCGGGATCCCATCCCCCGGCCTCCCTCAGCACATCCGTCCGTACGAAGACGGTGTTGCCGCCGAGCGGGATGAACCCCTTCTGCGCGTGCAGATGCAGCCGGGAGCGGAACCAGAAGAAGTACTCCAGGCAGTTGCGCAGGCTGTACCAGCTGGAGTGGAAGTTGATGAGCTGCACCCCGCCCTGCACGACGTCCGCGCCCGTGGTGCGGAACGCGTGGTCGACATGGGGGAGCAGCTCCGGATGGACCTGGTCCTCGGCGTCGAAGACCCCGACGACGTCGCCGCGGCAGTGCGGCAGCGCCGTGTTCATGGCTTTCGGCTTGTTCTTCTTCTCGTGTTGGTCGACGACGACTCGGACGCGTCCGTCGCGGGCCGCGGCCCTGCGGGCGACCTCGGTGGTCTCCGGGTCGTCGTGCCCCACGATCACGATGATCTCGAAGTCGGCGTGACCGGACTCCAGCAGCCGCTGGATGGTGTGGTCCAGCACGGCCTGTTCATGTCTCGCGGGCAGCAGCAGCGAGAACGACACATGCTCGGCGCCGTCCGGACTGCTGAACCGGGTGGAGGCGAGCACTTCGGGCGTGCGCCACGCGTGCATCTGCCACCACAGGGTGAAGGCCGCCATCCAGAACAGCGCCAGTGAGACGGCAGCGATAAAGACAGACGTCAGCACGGAAAGATCCCCCCAGATCCCCAGAACCCCCCTGTCGCGACAGCGCGTCACTCCTGTCGCTTGACCGTGGAGAGACTAGGCGGAAACTGTGAAGTCCATGAGCTCTTCCGATAAACAGCTTGTTTCGGAACGGTCCCCTCCTACAGGGACCTACCCGAACACCCGCCCAATTCCGACGTCTTGAACGATCCGCTCCGCGGGGCGTGTCAGCCGCTCAGCGCCCTGCGGAGCCGCTCGGGATCCGTGGTCGGGGCATCACAGGTGAAGTTACGGCAGACGTATGCGGTGGGCTCGCCGCCGACCAGCACCCGGTCGGCGAGAAGCGGGAACTCCTCGTCCCCCGGAGTGCCCACGGCCACCACCGCGCCCGGAGCGGTGCCCAGGAGCGCCGTGCGGTGCAGGGTCCTGGTCGCCGGGTCGTCGAGGGCCGGACCGGCGATCGCGACCTCGCGCGGCCCGTCGAGGAGTGCCTCCGCGACGGCGAGCCCCCAGCCGACGAACCGGGGCACCCGCGGGCCGAGCGTCCTGACCACGCCCAACGCCCGCTCCGCCGCGACACGATGGGGTTCGGAGCCGGTCTGGGCGGCGTACGACAGCAGGGCGCCGGCGGCGGCGGTCCAGCCGGACGGGGCGGCGTTGTCGGTGGGGTCCTGGGGGCGGCGGATGAGTTTCTCGGCGTCGGCGGCGGTGTCGTACAGCGCCCCGCCCGCATCGGTGAACTGCGTGAGCACCTGGCCGAGCAGCAGTCCGGCGAACTCCAGCCAGACGCCCTCACCGGTGACGGAGGCGAGTGCGAGGAAGCCCTCGGCGACGTCGGCGTAGTCCTCCAGCACACCCGCGTTGGCCCCCGCCCGGCCGTCCTTCGACGTACGGGCGAGCCGGGCGTGCTCGTCCATGTGCAGCCGGACCAGAAGGTCGGCCGCGCCGATCGCGGCGTCCACGAGATCCGGGCGGTCGAAGTACGCGCCGGTCTCCGCGAGGGCGGCCACGGCCAGGCCGTTCCAGGCGGCGACCACCTTGTCGTCACGGCCCGGGGCCGGACGCCCGGCCCGCGCCTCGAAGAGGCGGCGCCTGATCGACTCGACCCTCTCCGCGTCGACCACGCCCTCGCTCTGCGGGAGTTGGAGCACCGAGGCACCCTCCTCGAAGGTGCCTTCCTCCGTCACGCCGAAGTGCCGGGCCGCGAGTTCGGCGTCGTCCGGCCCGAGGACCTCGGCGAGCTGCGCGGGCGTCCACACATAGAAGGCGCCCTCGACGTGACGACCGTTTCCGTCGTCACTGTCGGCGTCGAGCGCGGAGGCGAACCCACCCTCGGCGGTGCGCAGTTCACGCACCAGGAAGTCGGCGGTCTCCAGGGCGACCCGGCGGGCGAGCCCGGATCCGGTGGCACGCCACAGGTGCGCGTACACCCGGCAGAGCAGGGCGTTGTCGTAGAGCATCTTCTCGAAGTGCGGCACGACCCAGTCGCGGTCCACGGAGTAGCGGGCGAAGCCGCCGCCGAGCTGGTCGTAGATGCCGCCGCGCGCCATGCGCTCACAGGTGTCCTGGGCCATCTGCAGGGCGCCCTCGGAGCCGGTGCGGGCATGGTGGCGCAGCAGGAACTCCAGGGCCATAGAAGGCGGGAACTTGGGGGCACCCCCGAAGCCGCCGCGCTGCGGGTCGTACTCCCGGGTGAGGCCGAGCAGGGCCTGCGCGAGCTCCCCCTCGCCGGGCACCTCGGTGTCGGCGTACGCGAACTCCCGCCCGGCGAGGTCCCGCACGATCTTCCCGGCGACCTCGGCCACCTCCTCCCGGCGGTCGGCCCACGCCTGCCGGACGCCCTGGAGGACCTGGCGGAAGGAGGGCATGCCGTGCCGGGGAGCGGGCGGGAAGTACGTGCCGAAGTAGAACGGCTCGGCGTCCGGGGTGAGGAAGACGGTCATGGGCCAGCCGCCCTGGCCGGTCGCCGCCTGGACGGCCTCCATGTACACGGCGTCGACGTCGGGACGTTCCTCACGGTCGACCTTGACGCTGACGAAGTGCTCGTTGAGATAGGCCGCGGTCTCCGGGTCCTCGAAGGACTCGTGCGCCATGACATGACACCAATGGCACGAAGAGTAACCGACCGACAGCAGTACGGGTACGTCGCGGCGCCGGGCCTCCTCCAACGCCTCGGTTCCCCACGGCCACCATTCGACCGGGTTGTCGGCGTGCTGGAGCAGGTAAGGCGACTGAGAGTCGGCCAGTCGGTTCATGCCGGCATCCTCATATCGGGAAAGCCCTCCCATCAACTACACGAGCAACGTGCCCGCGCCGCCGAGTACACGATATGCACGAAGCCGCGGACAACTCGAACCGTGGAGGCCATGAGCACTCAAGGGGAGGCCCCTGGCCGCCGTCGACCGGCCGGGATGTGACGAAGACATACCCACCCCTGATTGCCCCGGACAACGGCTCGGGCTACCGCCCCGAGAGTGGCCAGAACGTTCTACCCCCTAGGGTCGTGATGACCGGCGCCCACACGGCACACCGGCACGATCACGCTCATGCAGGGCTCCCCATGACCCCGCGCGGCCGGGAGGGACGGGCCGAGCGCTACCGGGCGCAGGACCCCCGGGCCATCGCCCCCGTCTTCAGGCCGACGGCCACACGGTCACCGCCCCCGCCACCCCGCTGCGCGGCCTGCACAGCGACGCCGCCTACCTGGCCGACCACCTCAAGACGATCCACGGCCCGATCATCCTGGTCGGCCACTCCTACGGCGGCGCCGTCATCACGACGCCGCCACCGGCAACCCGGACGTCAAGGCGCTCGTCCACATCGCCGCCCTCGCCCCGGACAAGGGCGAAACCGGCTTCGACCTCGTCACCAAGTTCCCCGGCAGCCACACCAGCGACGACCCCAACGCCTCCGTCCCGACCGCCTCCAACGCCGTTCCCTTCCCCCAGCCCGACGGCAGCACCGGCACCGACTTCCACCTCAAGCCCGAGAACTGCCGCGATGTGTTCCTCAGCGACCGGCTCAGCAAGGCCGAAGCCGCCGAACTCGCCGCCGCCCAGCGCCCCGTGGCCGCACAGGCCTTCGGCGAGCCGTCCGGCACCCGGCCTGGAAGGCCATCCCCTCCTGGTACCTCGTCGCCCGCGACGACCACGCCATCCCCCGGCCGCCGAAGAGTTCACGGCTTCGCGCGCGCACGCCCAGACCACCGAGGTCGACGCCCCGCACGCCGCCGCGCCGGCCAACCCCGGGTCGGTCACGAAGCTCGTGGAACAGGCCGCCACCGCCTCATAGCCCAACCCGCATCCGGCCTCCGCCCCCACCTGAACGGGCGGAGGCCGACGCACGTCCGCGCGGCTGTGGCACACGCAGGACGCGCCGAGAAGAGGGATGCGACGGTTCAGCCGACGGTCAGGAGGGAGGCGACGCCGTACACCAGGGTGGCCTTCGCCGTCTGCGGGTCATCGAGGTACCCGGCGACCATCGCCCCGTCTCGCATGGCCACCATGGCATTGGCCGACCGCTCGGGGTCCGCCGCGCCGACCTGCTCGAAGGCGTCCCGCAGGATCCGGTGGAACCATGCCCGGTGCGTCAGCACCGCCTGGTGGACCGCGCTCTCCCGCTCCGGGTACTCGGCGGCCGCATTGATGAACGGGCATCCGCGAAAGCCCGCGCCGCACAGTTCCTCTCCGATGCCGCGCGCCACTGCGTCGAGGATGGCCGAAGGGTCGCCGATCTCCTCCGCCGCGACGGCCATCCGGGCGCGGATCTGCTGATCCGTTGCCTCGAGGTACGCCCGCACCAGGTCGTCCTTGCCCTCGAAGTGCCGGTAGAAGGTGCCACGGGCGACATCGGCCTCCGCCATCACACGGTCCACACCGACCGCACGGATTCCCTCCGTGTAGAAGAGCCTGCTCGCCGTGCTCAACAGTCGTTCACGCGCTTCCGACCGGCGCTCCGGAGCGGGCTTGCTCTTCACCTTCGACACTCCGCCACTATACGGAACGTTCTCAGCACGCCGGTGTCCCCGGCGGCTTCGGCCAACGTCCACAGCCGTTCTCGCGTTCCACCCCGCTGAGCAATCCACGCAGGTGGGACACCATCCTCCGCCTCGGCTCCACCCGTCCGAAGCGCCCCCGCATCGCGCCACGAAGCCATCGGACGGATCTGACCCCTCGTCAGTCATGTCGTCCAGCACGAAGTGATCACCGACGTCACACACGCCACGGCACGAAGTGTCGTTGCAGTACCAGGACGCGCCGAGCGCGGGTGGTGCCGCACCGCATTCCGCCGGCGATGTGTCCTTGACGACAGTGGGCGGCGGGGTGCAACGCTTCCCAGAGAGACAGAACGTTCTATACAGTTATTCCGTCATGCGGCCCGACCGTACAGCCAGCGGGCCTCATCCCCTACGGAAGGATCCCGCCATGCCAGTGCCCGAGATCGGCGCCCCCGCCCCAGACTTCACGCTTCAGGGCGTCCTGCTCGGCGACGGCGGCACCGCCGAGCGCAGCCAGTACTCCCTGTCGGCACAGCGGGGAACCCCCGTCGTGCTCGCCTTCTACCCCGGCGACGGCTCCTCGGTCTGCACCAAGCAACTCTGCTCGTACACCTCCGACCTGGACCGCTTCCGCGACCTCGGGGCGACCGTGTGGGGAATCAACTTCAGCGACCTCGGCAGCCATGAGAGCTTCGCGCGCAAGCACGACCTGCGCTTCCCGCTGCTCGCTGACACCGACCGCTCGGTGGTGAAGGAATACGGGATCCAGCTGCCCGGTCTCGGCCTGAAGCGCTCGGTGTTCATCGTGGATGCCGATGGCGTCGTCCGCTGGAAGCACGTCGCCCGCATCGGACTGACCTACCAGGACAGCGAGACGATCACCAAGGAACTGGCGGCGCTCACTCGCCGCTGAACCACGAGGATTCCTGCCGAGTCGGCGGCGTACCGCCGACTCGGTCGCCACCGCGGCGAGCACTGCCACCGCCGTCACCGGTCGCGCGGCTGCGGCAGTGGCCCGAGAGCGCGGACGGCCCTCCTCGCGGCCGGCGTGCGCGAGCTGGATAACGGCACCGTGCCCTGGGAACCGGGTACGGAGTGCTCGCCGGTGAGGTGGCGGAGCTGTTCTCGAAAGAAGTCCGTTACACCGGCACCAGTCTCTGCTACCACCTGGCCGGCGCGGCCGGCGGTGGCTTCGGGCCGGCGATCGCGGCCTACGCATCGGCGGCCATGGAGCGGCCGGTTCGACACCTGACCGGGCGGCGGCTTCCCGGATGCGCCCCGCTCCCCCGCTCTCCCCCGGGGCCCGCCGGCCCGGAGAGACGCCGACCTACGGGCGCGCCCCGGCACGCCGAAACGGCCCGGCGGTGCCGACCGGACGAAAGCCGTTCACAGCACCGCGGGCCGGACAGGGAGGAAGCCGCGGATCAGCCCTGCTGGGCGTTGGGCGCGCCCTTGGCCGCGCCCTTCTTCGCGGCGCCCTCGCCGGAGGCGTCGTCCGCCTCCTTGAAGTCGACCTTGCCCATCTGCTTGCTCATGGACTTCATCAGACCCCACACGGCCAGCGCCATCGCCGCGAAGACGATGAAGCCGAGGACACCGGGGGTGACCTTGTTCTGGTCCACCTCGGCGAGGGGCACCAGATGCGTCACTGCCAGGCTCACGCTTGCGCTCATGACAGGCATTGTCCCTCAGGGCTAGCGGACGCCCGCAAAGAGGTCGTCCTCCGGGAGGGAGGTGTCCACGAGCGACTTCGCGAGCTCGTACTCCTCCGTCGGCCAGACCTCCTTCTGCAGCTCCATCGGAACGCGGAACCAGCCGCCGTCGGGGTCGATCTGCGTGGCGTGCGCGATCAGCGCCTTGTCACGGATCTCGAAGAAGTCCGCGCACGGGATGTGGGTGGTCAGGGTGCGCTCGGCGCGCTGGATCTCGTCCCACCGCTTCAGCCAGTCCCCGTAGGGCGACTCCAGGCCGCGGTCCAGCATCGCCTGGTGCAGCGCCTCGGTGCGCGGACGGTTGAAGCCCTGGTTGTAGTAGAGCTTCAGCGGCTGCCACGCCGGGCCGAACTCCGCCTCCGGGTACTTCTCGGTGTCGGCCGCGCCCTCGAAGGCCACCATCGAGATCTTGTGGGTCATGATGTGGTCGGGGTGCGGGTAACCGCCGTTCTCGTCGTATGTGGTGATCGCCTGCGGACGGAACGTGCGGATCTTGCGGACCAGCTCACCGGCCGCCTTGTCGACGTCCTCCAGGGCGAAGCAGCCCTCGGGCAGCGGGGGCAGCGGGTCGCCCTCCGGCAGGCCGGAGTCGACGAATCCGAGCCACTCCTGCTTGACGCCGAGGATCTCCCGCGCCTCGTCCATCTCCTTCTTGCGCACCTCGTGGATGTGCTCCTCGATGTACGTGTCGCCCTGGAGCTTCGGGTTGAGGATGGAGCCGCGTTCCCCGCCCGTGCAGGTCACCACCAGCACGTCCACCCCCTCGGACACGTACTTCGCCATGGTGGCCGCGCCCTTGCTCGACTCGTCGTCGGGGTGGGCGTGGACGGCCATCAGTCGCAGTTGGTCAGTCAAGACTCGATCCTCAGTAACTCGGCAAGTCGGCGCCCGTGTGAATCGGCGCTTCGGGCGGCTTCTATAGTGACCGAATCAGGGGGCGAATAATTCCGGGCCAGGTCCCGGAGAGCCCCTTCCGGGAGGTATGTCCCGGTTCCTGCCGAGAGGACGGTCATGAGTACGTCGAGCACCCGGCTGCCCGAGGGTCGCTACGGCCGCTCAGCGGACGAGCGCGCCGACCGCACACTCAAGATCGTCGGCAGCGTGCTGGGCGGACTGCTGCTCGTGCTCGTCGGCTGGTTCGGTTACCACTACGTGGTCCAGAACAAGATCAGTGCCGAGGTCATCACCTTCGACGCCTCGCACGACGCGGTCAAGATCCATCTTGAGGTCCACAAGGACGCGGACACCAACGGTTACTGCACCGTGCGCTCCCAGTCGGCGGACGGCACCGAGGTGGGCCGCGCGGACTTCCGGTTCGGCGGACACGCCACGCGCATCGACCAGGTGGTCACGCTCCGTACCACAGCTCCGGGCACCACGGCCGAACTGCTCGGCTGCCACGCGGGCTGACACGCCCCGGTCCACCCGCGCTGACCTGCCTTGTCGCAATTCTGATGGCTTATGTCCTCCCCCTTTTGCCGCTGAATTGTTAGGCTCGTGGTTTCGCCCATCTATGAAGGACCATTCTTCTGGGTAGGGCGATGCTTTGTATTCCCAGTACCGACGAGGAGCACCTGTGACCCAGACCAGCGAGAACGTCACCTGGCTGACCCAGGAGGCGTACAACCAGCTCAAGACCGAGCTGGAGTACCTTTCTGGTCCCGCGCGCTCGGAGATCGCCGCCAAGATCGCCGCCGCGCGCGAGGAGGGCGACCTGCGCGAGAACGGCGGGTACCACGCGGCCAAGGAGGAGCAGGGCAAGCAGGAGCTCCGTGTGCGCCAGCTGACCCAGCTCCTGGAGAACGCCAAGGTCGGCGAGGCCCCGGCGGCCGACGGCGCCGTCGCGCCCGGCATGGTCGTCACCATCGCCTTCGACGGTGACGAGGACGACACCCTGAGCTTCCTGCTGGCGTCCCGCGAGTACGCGAGCTCCGACATCGAGACCTACTCGCCGCAGTCCCCGCTGGGGACGGGCGTGATCGGCAAGAGGGTCGGCGAGGACGCAGAGTACGAGCTGCCCAACGGCAAGAAGGCTCTGGTGAAGATCCTGAAGGCCGAGCCGTACTCCGCCTGAGACCAGAACACGAGGAGACCCCGGTGCCGTGTCGGCGCCGGGGTCTCGTCATACGGCCGCCGGCCGCGTCCGGCGAAGGTCCCCACCATCAGTCGCGAGACGGCCGAGGACCATCTGCACCGCATCCACGGCAAGCTCGGGGTGCGCAGCCGTATCCAAGCCGCCAAGCTCGCCCGGCGAGCGGGCCTCAGTCGATGACCGTGTAGCCGGCGTCGCGCAGGGCTCGGCCGACCTCCGCGCAGTGTGCGGGGCCCTTCGTCTCCAGATGCAGCTCGACCTCCGCCTCCGTGATCCGGAGCCGGGGGTCGGTCCGCACATGGCTCACATCGAGGACGTTGGCGTCCGCCGCCGACAGCACCCCGAGCAGCATGGCCAGGACCCCCGGCCGGTCGGTCAGGCGCAGCCGGACGGCAAGATAGCGGCCCTGCGCGGCCATGCCGTGCCGCAGGACGCGCTGGAGCAGCACCGGGTCGACGTTGCCGCCGGACAGCACGGCCACCACCGGGCCCTCGACGTCGCCCAGACCGCTCAGCAGCGCCGCGACCGGGCTCGCGCCGGCCGGCTCGACGACCAGCTTGGCCCGCTCCAGGCACAGCAGCAGCGCGGCGGACAGCTGGTCCTCGGTGACCGTGCGGACCTCGTCCACCAGCTCACGGATGATCCCGAACGGCACATCGCCCGGCCGGCCGACCCTGATGCCGTCGGCCATCGTGTCCGGGTTCCCGATCGCCACGGGACGCCCGGCCGCCAGCGAGGGCGGATACGCCGCCGAGCCCGCCGCCTGCACACCGACGATCCGCACATCCGGCCTGAGCGCCTTCACCGCGACCGCGATACCGGCCGCGAGCCCGCCGCCGCCGACCCCGACGAGGATCGTGCGCACCTCCGGGCACTGCTCCAGGATCTCCAGGCCGACCGTGCCCTGGCCCGCGATGACGTCGGGGTGGTCGAAGGGGTGGATGAACACCGCACCCGTCTCGGCCGCGTACTCCTGCGCGGCGGCCAGCGTCTCGTCGACCACCTGGCCGTGCAGCCGCACCTCGGCGCCGTAGTCCTGCGTGGCGCTGATCTTCGGCAGCGGGGCGCCCTTCGGCATGAACACCGTGGCGCGCACGCCGAGCAGCGAGGACGCGAGGGCGACGCCCTGCGCATGGTTCCCGGCGCTCGCGGCCACCACCCCGGCGGCCCGCTCCTCGGGCAGCAGCCCCGCGATCCGTACATACGCGCCGCGCAGCTTGAACGAACCCGTCCGCTGGAGGTTCTCGCACTTGAGATGCACCGGCGCACCAACCATCTGGGACAGATGCCTGCTGCCCTCCATGGCGGTCACGCGTGCCACGCCCGAGAGCATCTTCTGGGCGCCCCGGACGTCGTCCAGCGTCACCATCGGCGAGGGGTCGGCCGTGCTGTAGCTCATGGTCACCAGTCTCGCAGTTCCTGCCCGCCCGGAGCGGGTGCGACCGCGAGCTGATCGGACTCCCATTTTGTTCGAAGCTCCGAGGCGCGAAACGGGTTTGCGCAGCGCCGGTACGGCCCGCGCCCCGGCCGCGTACCCTGTCCCCCAACCCAGCTCCCCACGCATGAAGTGAGCCCCCGGCCATGCCCACAACACCTGATATGTCGATGGACATGACGACCGTCGGTGATCCCGGTCTTCTGGACACGCTGCAGCACGAGGTCGCGGTGTTCGCACGCCGTGCCGAACAGACGCGGCTCGGCGGGGTGGGGCAGGTGCGCAACTCCATGGACCGCGCCGCGTACCTGCTGCTCAACCGCCTCGACAAGGAGGGGCCGATGGGCGTCAAGGCGCTCGCGGCGAGCATGGGCATCGACTCCTCGACGGTCACCCGGCAGGTGGCCCCGCTGGTCGACACCGGCCTGGTCAAGCGCACCTCGCACCCGGAGGACGGTCGCGCGGTGGTGCTCCAGCTCTCTCCGCGCGGGCTGTCGCGCCTGGAGGAAGTGCGTTCCTCCAGGCGCCAGTTGATGGCCGAACTGACGCACGACTGGACGCCGGAGGAGCGCGAGGCGTTCTGCGGCCTCCTCACCCGGTTCAACGTCGCCCTCTCCGCCCGGCAGTCCACCCAGGGGATCCCGGTGGCGGAGTCACGCGCGACGTCCTGAGCCTTCGGGACAGGCCCTACGTCAGCACGGCGACACGCGCGCGTACGGGACGCCCGGGCTCTTGACCCGGACGCATGGCCGGTTTCATATGAGATCGGGTCCCTGTCGTACGCGGTCCTGCGCGCCGTTCACGCCCCCTGGTCGTGCGCGGGCGAGCGCTTCCGTACGCGGCCGGGTCTCCTTTCCCATCAGGGTCGCCCTCAGGCGGGAGGCGCGGTGCGAGAACGGCATGAGTCCCAAGGCGCCCGCCGGGACCGGGAGTTCGAGGCGTTCGTCGCGGGTGCGTCCGGACGGCTTCTGCACACCGCCACCCTGCTGACCGCCGAGGCCCCGGACGCCAACCCCCGGGCCCGGCGCCTGCTGACCCTGGCCCTCGCCGAGACGTACGCCTCCTGGGACCGGCTGCGCGGCGAGGACCCCTACGACCGGGCCCGCCGCCGACTGGCCACCCGCTTCGCGCACAGCGCGTGGCACCGGTACGGACCGCTCGGCCGGCACCGGCCGGACGCGGGGAGCGCGCTCGCGGCCCTGACGCCGCAGGAACGCCTGATTCTCGTGCTCAGGCTCTACGAGGGTGTCGCCGAGGAGCAGACGGCCGCGCTGCTGGGGCTGCCCGCCGAACGGGTCCGGATGATCTGCGCACGGGCGACGACGACCCTGCTGCACCCGCCGCGGGACCCGGCACCGGAACCGCTGGGAGCGGAGGCGAATCCGTCGTGAGGCACGCGGCGGTACGGGCGTACGACGTATGCGCGCGGGTGCGGACGCACGCGGGACATGTGGCGGTGCGGACATACGCGGGATGCGCGCCGGCACGGACCCACGAGGAGGTCCCGGCGGCAGGCATGCGCCAGGAGCGGGACGGAGGCGGCCGGTGAATCTGTCCGAGCGGGAGTCCGCGGTGCGGCGGCTGCTGGAGAGCGCCTCGCCCCTGGTGCCGCCCGACCTGCACGCGGAAGCGGTCCGGCGCGGCAGCCGCATGCTGCGCCGCCGGACCGCGGCCCGCCGTCTGCTGTGGCTGGCCCTGCTCGCCGCGGCCGTCGCCTTCGTCGTCTGGGCGTCGATGGCGCGCCCCTGGGTGGAGCCGCCCTCGACGACGACTCCACCGATCAGCGACTGGTGAGACCGGCGCCGAGCGAGCGAACCAGCTGGGCTGCGGACTAGCCGAGGGCCTGCTGGAGGTCTTCCAGGAGGTCGTCCACGTTCTCGATGCCGACGGACAGACGGACCAGGTCGCCGGGCACCTCCAGGGCCGAGCCGGCCGCGGACGCGTGCGTCATACGCCCCGGGTGCTCGATCAGCGACTCGACGCCGCCGAGGGACTCGCCGAGGGTGAACACCTTGGCGCGGTTGCAGACCTCGACGGCCGCCTCCTCGCCGCCCTGGACCCGGAACGAGACCATGCCGCCGAACCGCTTCATCTGCTTGGCGGCCACCTCGTGACCGGGGTGCTCCGGCAGGCCCGGGTAGAGCACGCTCGTCACGCGCGCGTGCCGGGTGAGCATGTCGGCGATCTTCGTCGCGTTCTCGCTGTGCCGGTCCATGCGGACGGCGAGCGTCTTGGTGCCGCGCAGCACCAGCCAGGAGTCGAAGGGTCCGGCCACCGCGCCCATCGCGTTCTGGTGGTACGCCAGCTGCTCGCCCAGCTCCTGGTCGTTCACGATCAGCGCACCGCCGACGACGTCGGAGTGGCCGCCCATGTACTTGGTCAGGGAGTGCACGACCACGTCCGCGCCGAGCGACAGCGGCTGCTGGAGGTAGGGGGTCGCGAACGTGTTGTCGACGACGAGCCGGGCGCCCGCGTCATGGGCGATCTGGGCGACGGCGGCGATGTCGGTGATGCCGAGCAGCGGGTTGGAGGGGGTCTCCGCCCACACGGCCTTGGTCTTCGGGGTGAGCGCGGCTCGTACGGCGGACGGATCGCTGGTGTCGGCGACCGACCATTCCACGCCCCACCGGGAGACCACCTTGGCGAAGAGGCGGAACGTGCCGCCGTACGCGTCGTTCGGGATGACCACGTGGTCGCCGGGGCTGAGCAGCGTACGCAACAGGCAGTCCTCGGCCGCCAGTCCGGACGCGAACGCGAGGCCGCGGCGGCCGCCCTCCAGGGCGGCGAGGTTCTCCTCCAGGGCGGTCCTGGTGGGGTTGGCGCTGCGGCTGTACTCGTAGCCGCCGCGCAGTCCGCCGACACCGTCCTGCTTGTAGGTGGAGACCTGGTAGATCGGCGGGACGACCGCGCCGGTCAGGGGGTCGGCGGTGTTCCCCGCGTGAATCGCGAGGGTCTCGAAGTGTTCGCTGATGTGCCTGTCACTCATGAGCACCGAGGGTAGTGCGCCCGCAGCCGGGATGGGACGACGGGCGCGTCGCCGGGCGACAGGACGGTGTGGTCGGTTTTCCACAGGTCTCGCGACCGGGTTGGCACGGTGTCCGTCCTGTCTGGTTCGCTTGACCCATGGCGATTCTCTGGGTCCTGATGGCGCTGGCCCTCTTCAGCATGCTTCTGCTGCCCGTCCTGAGGCGCGGGCGCTCGGGCATCCAGCAGGTCGCGCCGGGCGACCCGGACGCCGCGGACCCGGCGAACTACGGCTTTGCGCGCCAGGAGGAGCTGGACATCCGGATGCCCGGCGCCGACCAGGACCTGCTGGACGTCCTGGACGTCGTGCAGCGCACCCAGGACTACCGCGCGGCCGCGCAGCTCCTGGCCGGCACGGAGACGGAGGGCGAGACCCGCTGGCAGCGTGTGCAGGCCTTCGCGGGAGCCGCCTCCCTGGAGCTCCAGCAGCGCCCCGGCGGGGTGAGCGAGACGCCGGGCGGCCAGTGGCTGCGGGTGTGGCGAGCCGAGGCCCCCAAGGACGCGGGCGGCGCGGCCGTGCACGCGGAGTTCCTGGTGCAGCAGGCGTGGCGTACGGCGACACCGGGGACGGACGAGTTCCGGATCATCATGGAGGAGGCGCGAGCGGCGTGCGCGGAGGCGGCGCTGCTGGCCCCCGGCGACCCCGTCCCGTACATCGTCGAGCTGTCGGTCGCCCGGGGACTGGCCTACCCGCAGCCGGAGTTCGAGCAGCTATGGCTGAAGATCCTGGACCGCGCGCCCGCCCACATGGGAGCGCATCTGGCGGCCCTGCACTACTGGTGCGCGAAGTGGCACGGCTCGCGGGAGCTGGCGTACTCCTTCGCGGAGGCGGCCGCCGCCCGGGCGCCGCACGGCTCGCTGCTGGCCGCGATGCCGCTCTTCGCGGTCTTCGAGCACCTCCCCGAGGTCAACCTGGTCCGCGGCTTCTACCAGAGCGAAGTCGTGACGAAGGCGGTCCACGGCGCGCTCTACGCGGTCCAGTCGGCCCGCGCCGACGACCCGATGCTCGCGCATGTCCGCCATCTCCTGGTCTTCTTCCTGGTCCGCGGCGAGCGCTGGGCGGAGGCGATGGCTCAACTGGTCCATGTCGACGGCCACGTGGGCGCGCTCCCCTGGACCCTGACCGCCGACCCGGCCGGGGAGTACGCGGTGTACCGCGCACTGGCGGTGGCGGGCTTCGAGGCGAACGGAGGCAGCCCGGCCACGCTGCCCCACTGAGCCCGGAGCCCTTGCACGGCGCCCGCGGAGACCTGAGCGTGCCGCCCTGACACGGTCGAAAACCGCCGGCCGACGGGAAGCGGGCGGCCGCGCCCTGTACGCCATGCAAGAACCGCACCGCAGGATCCGCGCACTCCGCGCGGCATCCACGATCACCGTCCGCCCGGCGCACTCACCGGAGACCGGCACACCCGTTCCTGAGGCCGGTCTCCGGCCACCGGTCGCCTCAGGGCTGGTGGTCGCGGCCCGCGTCGCCGAGTTCCTTGAGCAGCAGGGTGAGGGTCGCGAGCCGTTCCGGGCCGAGCAGTTCCTCGATCCAGCGGCTCGTCTCCTGTGCCTGTCGCCGGCCCAGGGCCGCACGTTCATGCCCGGCGGGTGTCAGCGCGATCAGCTGCCGGCGGCGGTTGTCGGGGTCCGTGCTCTTGGTGATCAGATCACGCGCGACAAGCCGGTCCAGAAGCGGTGTGAGCGTCGACCGGTCGACCGCGGCGAGTGCGCCGAGGGTCTTCTGGTCGAGGCTTCCGCGCTCGTCGAGGACCTGAAGCACCGCGAACTGCGGTGGGGTCAGGTCGCTGCTGCGGAGCTGCCACGAGGCGTTCACGGCCTGCGAGGCACGTCGCAGTTGGTGGGCCATGCCATCGGCCAGCATCCCGTCGTATCGGGCTCCGATCGTCATGGCTCCAGCGTACATCCGTGCACGGTTAGTTGGTGTACGGACTATTTGCGATCGCGAGGATCGGCCTGCTACGTTCTTCCGTGTACGGACTAACCGTGTACGGAAGGTGGTTCCCGTGCCGCGACGGGTGATCCTGGGGATGACCGGGGCGACCGGCGCCGTGTTCGGCGTCGAACTGCTCCGCAGGCTGCAGAACCGACCGGATCTGGAAACTCATCTCGTTCTGTCCCCATGGGCCAAGGCGACAATTCATCTCGAGACCGGCCTGGCCGCTCGTGAAGTCACCGACCTGGCAGACGTGACCTATTCATGGAACGACCAGGGTGCGGCAATTTCGTCGGGCTCGTTCCCGGTGGACGGAATGATTGTCGCGCCGTGCAGCATGAAGACGCTCGCCGGAATACGGACCGGATACGCCGACGGCCTCATCGCCCGCGCCGCCGACGTCACCCTGAAAGAGCGGCGCCCACTGGTGCTTGTGCCACGGGAGACTCCGCTCAGCGAAATTCATCTCGAGAACATGCTGGCACTCTCTCGCATGGGAGCGAACATCGTTCCCCCGATGCCGGCGTTCTACAACCGCCCCGAAACCCTGGACGATCTGGTCGACCATATCGTCGTCCGGGTTTTGGACCAGCTGGACATCCGGATGCCATCGACACAGCGATGGAACGGGATGCCGCACCCCTCCGAACCGAAGGGAGCAAGAAACTGATGTCCGAAATCACCGACCTCCGCGCCTACATCTCCGAGCTCGAAGCACTGGGAGACATCAAGAGGATCTCGCGCACGATCGATCCGAACCTGGAAGCGGCGGCTGTCACGCGAAGGTCGACCGAGAACCGCCGGCCCGCCCCGTTCTTCGAGAACCTCAGTGGTGTCGCCGACGGATTCCGGATGATCGGCGCACCGGGCGCCTTGTCGAGCATTCCCGGTCATCCGCTGGCGCGGATCTCCGTTTCTCTCGGCCTGCCCCACACGGCGACCGCTGCCGAGCTGGTCGCATATCTGGGCCGGGCACTCGACAAGCCGCCGCTTCCGCCGCGGCGCGTGGATTCCGCCACCGCGCCCTGCAAGCAGAACATTCTGCGCGGCGAGGAAGCCCGGCTCGACCGGTTCCCCATTCCTTTCGTCCACCAGAACGACGGCGGCCCCTATGCCAACACCTGGGGTGTCATCGTCGCGAAGACGCCGGACGGCCGGTGGACCAACTGGTCGATCTCTCGCATCATGATGATCGACGAGCAGCGCATGACCGGACTGGTGCTGCCGAGCCAGCACCTCGGCATGATCTGGCGCGAATGGGAGGCCATCGGCGAGCCGATGCCCTACGCCCTCGTCCAGGGCGGCGACCCCGGCATCCCCGTCGTCGGCGGCATGACGCTCCCGGCCGGCGCCGACGAGGTCGCCTACCTGGGAGCACTGCTGGACAGGCCGGTCGACGTGGTGCAGTGCGAGACGAACGATCTCGTGGTCCCGGCCGGCGCCGAGGTCGTCATCGAGGGCCGTCTCTCCGCGACCCGTGACGCCGTGGAGGGTCCCTTCGCGGAGTTCCACGGCTGGGCCCTGCCCGAGACATCGCCGCAGCCGCTCTTCAGCATCGAGGCGATCACCTACCGGGACGACCCCATCTGGCCGCTCGCCGCCGCCGGACGTCCGGTCGACGACTCCCATGTCGCACCGGCCGCCGGCATCTCCGCCGAGGTCGTCGCCACCCTGCGCAACGCGGGACTGCCCATCACCACGGCCTGGCTGCCGCTCGGCGCCGCCTGCTTCTGGACGGTCATCACGGTCCCGCAGAACTGGCGCGACACGCTGCCGGGCATGGACACCGCACGATTCGTGCACCGCATCGGTGAGGTCCTGAACGGCACCCGGGTCGGCCGTCTCTCCCCGGTCGTCTACGTCCTCGACGACGACGTGGATCCGTCGAACGACTCTGATCTCCTGTGGGCGCTGGCCACCCGGGTGCATCCGTCCCTGCGTCAGGAACAGTGGCACGGGCCGATCATGCCGTGGTACCCGTGCTTCTCCGAGGAGGAACTGCACAACGGCTGGGGAGCCATCGCGGTGCATGACGCACTGCTCCCGGCGGTGGGCAGCGGACGCGTACCGCCCGCCACGTTCGAGGGCGTCTTCCCGGCCGAGCTGCGAGCCAAGGTGCTCGCCGCCGAGTCGGAGGACGAGCCCGGCCCAGCCGCATCCCACTGACCCTGGGTGCCGTCGGACGGGCTTCGACAGCTCGCTGAGCGGTCGAAGCCCGTCCGGGTGAACGGCGGACGGCGCGCAGCCGCTGGTCGGGTGACCCGCCGGATTCGGCGGTCACCGGGCGAGGTACCGATCAGCGTGCGTGCCGGCCGGAGCCCACTCGTCCGGTGCGTGACAGTGCTCGTCCGGTGCGCGGCAGCGCGGTTGCCGACCCGAGGAGACCAGAAGGGGACCCATCGTGACCCAGCAGAAGGTGACCGTCGCGGTCACGGGGGCGGGCGGCACGGGTGTGGCCAAAGGGCTGCTCACCGCACTTCAGCGGGACGAGCGGGTCGGTCATATCGATCTGCTGGTGTCGGCCAACGGACGCAAACTGGTGGCCTTCGAGCTCCGCACCACCGAAGATCCGGACTCGGTGGTCCAGGCCCTGGAGGCGACATCGCCGAAGGTGCGCTTCCTCGACCCGGCCGATCTGTCCGGAGCGGTGACCAGCGGCAGCTACCCGAACGACGCGATGGTCATCCTGCCCTGTGCGGCCGGCGTCCTCGGACGCATCGCCCACGGCCAGTCGGAGAGCCTCATCGAGCGGGCCGCCGACGTGATGCTGAAGCAGCGGCGCACACTGGTCCTGTGCCTCCGGGAGGCGCCGCTGAACCTCATCCACCTGCGCAACATGGTCGCCGTCACCGAGGCGGGAGCCACGGTGTACCCGATGATCCCCACGTACTACAACGTGCCGGAGACGGTCGCACAACTGCGGGACGAGTTCGTCGAGCGCCTCATGCAGTTCCTGGGTCTGCCGTGCACCGATCGCTACCAGTGGGACGGCAGCGACACCGCGGCCCGGCGCGAGCGCAGTCAGACCCAGTAGCGCTCGGACGCGGTAACAGTCAGACAGGGTGGACGGGACGCGGCCACCGGCTCCGGGGGCGGACGGAGAGAAAACAGGAACCGATCATGGATCTCGGGTTGAAGGACCGGGTGTACATCGTCACCGGCGGTACCCGCGGGCTGGGGCTGGCGGCCGCGCGTGCACTGGTCGCGGACGGTGCGAAGGTGGTCGTCAGCGGCCGGAACGAGAAGTCGGCGGCCGACGCGAAAGCGAGACTGGGCGGCCCGGGCCACGTGGTCGGCGTCGTCGCCGACAACGCCGACGCCGACACGCCCGACCGGCTGATCGATGCGGCGCGCAACGCCTTCCAGCGGCTGGACGGCGTGCTCATCAGCGTCGGCGGACCACCGGCGGGTACGTCGGACGTCATGGGCGACGACCAGTGGAACGCCTCCTTCGAGTCGGTCTTCCTGGGCGCGGTGCGGCTGTCCCGTGCCGTCGCCGCGGAACTGGACGAGGGCGGGGTGATCGGCTTCGTCCTGTCCACCTCGGTGTACGAGCCGATCCACGGCCTCGCCATCTCCAACGCCTTCCGCCCGGGCCTGGCCGGCTACGCCAAGAACCTGGCCGACGAACTGGGCCCCCGCGGCATTCGGGTCGTCGGCTTCCTCCCCGCCTACATCGAGACCGACCGGGTCCGTGAGGTGAACGCCCTGACGGGTGACGCCGACGGCGCCCGTGCCCGCGCCGCCGCCACCGTCCCGCTGCGCCGCATCGGTGCCCCCGAGGAGTTCGGCAGGACCGCGGCCTTCATGCTGTCGCCCGCCGCCTCCTATCTCACCGGCGTGATGGTCTCGATCGACGGCGGTGTGCGGAGCGGCTTCTAGCCTGCCGCCTCGCGCCCGGCGGGCCCGCGTCCGGCCACGAAGCCCCCCGGTGCACACAGCAGGAAATGCTATTCACTGAAATATGGTTGGACGCCTATGCGGAATTACGCCGGCGAGTACGGTCATCCGACTAGATGAACGTTTCTTCATGGCTTCATTCCCCCGAATGCCCGATACCTGGGGCCGGGGGGTGCTCGTTAGGTGATCGTGACTTGGAACGAACCGGAAGATCAGATCCCCGCCCGGACCGGAGCCGTGTGGCACGACCCGGTGATCGGCGACCTGCGCGTCAAGGGCTGTTCGGACCTTCTTGAAGACTTCCTCAAGGAAATCGGTCAGATGGAAAGCGAATATATGCGCGCTTTCAACGGAACCGCCTGAGCGAGGGGCGCGGAGGAGCTAGAGAATGGACAGGCTTCAAGGCGAGCCGAACCTCTACGACATTCAGTTCGCCCTGAGAACGGATTACGACCCGCTGGGACAGCCTTCCTACGACGTCGACCCTCTCGACGCGCATGCCGTCTGGAGCGCCCCCGGTCCGGACATCGCGCCGAACGGCTGGGACCCGGACGAGGAGCTGGCCCGGATGCTGTCCACCGTGACCGCCGCGGAGCCCGCCCCGGTCGCGCTGGACGGACAGCATCGCCACCGGAGCGTGCGACGGCGGCCCCGCCCCGCGCCCCATGTCCTCGACAGTGGCCAGCCGGTCACCCCGATCACGATCCTGGTCGCCACGATCGCCGCGTGTTCCGTGGCCATGCTGGGGTGGTCCACCGCCTATTCGTACAGTCAGCTGCGGGCCATCGCCTCGACGGTTCTCCCCTCGCCCCTGGCGCAGTGGTGGCCGCTGACGGTGTACGGGCCGTGGTTCGTGGCGGCCCTGTCCATTCTGCGCGCGGCCATCCAGCACCGGACCGCCCGGCGGTCCTGGGGGGTCATCCTCGTCGCCTCCGCCACCGCGGTGGCTCTCTGCATCAGCCATTCCGCGCACTCCACGCTCTCGATGGTGATCGTCGGCATTCCGCCGATCACGGCCCTGGTGTGCTTCCGGGAACTCGTCGGCCAGGTCTCCTCCAAGTACCGCCCGCGTCACGCGGCGCACGGCAAGGAGCCGTCCAACGGCGGCTGATCGCGCCCCCGGCCCGCGGAGAAGCCTCCTGCGGGCCGGGGGCTCCGGTTTCGTTCTCACTCGGAGCTCTCAGCCGGCGACCTCGCTGCGATCGGGGACCTCCGCGGGGAGGCGGTACGCCGCCAGAGCGGCGGTGTCGTCGTCGAGGGTGCCGCCGCTGAAGGCGAGCAGATCCCGGTGCAGATACGCGAGGAGTTCCTGGGGAGGCAGCGGGCCCCAGGAACGGACGCGGTCGAGGAGCGGATAGAAGGTCCCGTCGGGAGCGCGGGTCTCGGTTACGCCGTCGGTGTACAGCAGCAACTGGTCGCCGGGGCTGAACGGCGCCACATCCACGTGGTAGCTGTCCCCGACCAGGACACCGATGTTGATGGGCGGGGAGGGATCGGTCGGCTCCAGCTCGCTGACCTCGTCACCGACGATGTGCAGGGGCGGCGGATGGCCGCAGTTGACGATACGGACCACGGGTTCGTGATCGGGGATCTCGGCGAACACCGCGGTGACGAAGCGTTCCGCCACCTCGTTGCCCTCCAGCTGTTCGGCCCTGCGGGCCATGCTCCGCTCCACCCGGTGCGCCACCCCGGTCAGATCCGGTTCGTCGTGGGCGGCCTCGCGGAAGGCACCGAGCATCGTCGCGGCCGTCTCCACCGCGACCAGGCCCTTGCCCCGTACGTCACCGATGAGCAGGCGGACCCCGTAGCTCGTGGGCACGGCTTCGTAGAGGTCACCGCCGATGCGCGCCTCCGCGGCGGCGGACAGATAGAGCGTCTCGATGGACACCTGGCCCAGGCGTCGTGGCACCGGGCGCAGTAAGACCCTCTGGGCCGTCTCGGCCACGGAGCGCACGGTGGCGAGGGTGCGCTCCCGGCGCATGCGGCTGGCGGCCAGGATCGTGCCGAGCGCACCGACCAGCGCGGTGGAGATGTAGCTGGCCACATAGTGACGCTCCCCGATGTACCCGACCGCGCGGCCGGCACAGCACGGCGTACCGGCCAGGATGGCTTCGAACCCGACGGCGAAGACCGTGACGGCGCCGACGAAGGCGGGACCGTGGGCGTAGGCGGCGACCACGGGGAGGGCGATCAGCAGAAAGCTCACCGGCCACTGCACGGGAGTGATCGGTTCGAGGAGCAGGATCACCACGACATAGATCGCAGGGAGCCAGCGCAGCCATACGGGCGGTGCGGGCACCCGTAGACCCGTGCTGCTCACCCGGGCCACCCGGCGGCCTGCGGACCCGCGGCGGCCGGGCCACCTCACGGTGCGCTCCGGCGGGGGCTGCGCGGCAGTGTCCCTGGAAAGACGGACGGGCGGACGGTGGTGTGACCCGGGTCGGGTCGGACGTCCCGGCGGATCCACTCACACGGCCTGTGCACGAGAACTCCTGGCAGGGCTTGATCACCGGCGTGGGGAGGCCGGGGACGGCGAGTCCGGGCAGCGAGCGTGCGATTGCGGCGGCCGCCGCCGGTTCAGGGGGCCTGTGACCGTATCAGCGCATTCGTCCCTTCGGTGCCCGGACACGCTGCGGCAGGCCGAACGGCACCCGCCCCTCGAAGGCGGGTGCCGTTCGCGGACCCCCGGTCAGGGGCGGGGTCAGCCGGCCATGGACACGGCGAAGGGCGACAGGACCGGTGCGAGCCGTGCTCCCGGGGTCAGGCCGAGTGCGACGAGGGCGTCGGGCAGGCCGCGTCCGACACGCGCCGCGTCGGCCGTGCCCGGCACGGCCAACGGGCGGCAGCTGGCCGCGATGATCTCGAACAGATGTTGCACCCGACCGGATCCGCGGGGCAGCAACTGACCGTGGAAGTCCTCGTGATGGGCGAGGACGAGCGCGGCCAGGCCCACGACGTGCGCCGAGGCCGCGCCGGTGCCGTCGAGGGCCGTGTATCCGCGCCGGGGCGCGCAGGAGAGCACCGCCACTCCGGGGGCGGCCGCGTCGACCCCGGCGCCGTAGGCGCTGAACGGCGCGGCGAACAGTCCTTCGGGGGTCAGCTGCGGTCCGCAGTGGGTGGCCTGGGAGGTGTCCTGCGGATACGAGCCGAACGCGCCGAGCGCGCCCACGGCGAACACGGTGGGCAGCGAACCCGGGAAGGAGACCGGCCCGCCGGAGTCACCCGCCGGGGCGACACAGGCGATGCCGGCGGCGGTCGCGTCGGCCAGCTTCCGCGAGACCAGGGCCGACGAGTACGGGGTCGTCACGGCGATGTGCGCGATGTCGGCCTCGTACTCGATGCAGTGGTCCAGGGCTGCGATCAGATCGCTGAACCGTCCGTCCGGCATCACCCGGCAGACCTCGATCTCGGCGTCGACCGCGATGCCGATGACGCCCTTGCCGGTGTCCGCGCCGGCGATGATGCCCGCAGCATGGGTGCCGGTGCCGATCCTGTCGTGGGCCCAGCCCCGCTCCTCGCCCCGCACGAAGTCGGCGCCGGAGCGCACCCGATGCTTCAGATCGGGGTGCTCGGCGCTGACGCCCGAGCCGATGAGCGCGATCCTGACGCCGAAGGCCCGGAAGGTGGGGGGCAGCCGGTCCAGCCGCATGGCCTGCTGACCCCAGCCGTACTGCTGCCGGGTCTCCAACTCCGGGTACACCTGCGCCAACGGGGTGAGGACGACGCGGTTCTCCTGGGTCGCCGACAGGTCCGGGCGGGGGATCCAGCGGTCCGTGTAGCCGCCCGCCGGCCGGACGTAGAGGGACCGGACGGACTGGGTGGTCTCCGTCGACAGGGTGATGGTGACCGTTCCGTCGGCTCCGGTGACACCCTGGGCCGGCCAGGCCGCCCCGATCAGGAACACCCCGGCGCCGGCCAGCGGTTCGTCCCCCGGACCGCAGATCCGGAACGTGATGTCCACCGGCTGGTCCAACGGCATGACCAGGCCCGGATCACGCAGGGGCAGCATCCCCGTGGCCGGTGCGGCGACTGGCCCGGCCCCGGCCAGCGGCAGGTCCGGCTCGATGTGCAGGTGCAGCGACCGCAACGCCGGTACCTGGGCCTCGGCCACCTCGATCACCGCGATCTCCGGGCAGGAGGGGGCCACCCCTGCCGACTGGAGCCGCTGCGACGGCCGGAGCCTGCGGATCAGCTCGATCTCGGGCATCCGCTCCAATTGGTCGCACAGTGCGTCCATGCCGAGTTCGGGGACTCCCGGCGGCAGCAGATGCTGCGGCAGCGGTGTGACCATGTACCGCTCCCGGCGCGGACGCACCGACAGCGGAGACTGCGCATCCTTCCTGCGGGCACCGGTCCGGCTGCCCTCGGGTCCCGGCGCACCGGCCCCCGCGCCCTCGGCCCCGCCCTCGGGGTTGTTTCCGGGCCTTTCCTTGACCATTGCGTCCACCTTCACCACGCCTACATCGTCCTTGTGCTTCCGATCCGGCAGGGGCGTCCGGCGCTTCCACGGTGATGCGGTGTGCCCGGGAGTCGCTCCCGGGCACACCGCATCACGCGCCGCCCTGGGGTCAGCCGATACCGAAGGGCTGACTCATCTGGCCGAAGCCGAAGCCGGGCTGCTGGTACTGCGAGAACGGCTGCGAGAACGGCTGCTGCGCGCCGAAGTGCCCCATGCCCTGCATGGACGGGAAGCCCTGCTGGCCCTGGATGCCCTGGCCCTGCTGGCTCTGCTGGAGCATCGTCACGATGGCCATGGGCAGGGCCTGCTGCACCGACTGCTCCACCGCCTGCCGGATGCCCGCGTGCAGCGAGTGGTGCAACGCGAGGGCGAGGTAGGGGTGGGCCTGCTGGGCCAGGCCCTGCTGCTGAAGCTGCTGCTGAACCTGCTGGATCTGCTGCAGCGTCTGCTGCATTCGCTGGGCGACCTGCTGGCTTGCCTGCTGACAGGCCTGCTGGATGGCCTGCTGGATCATCTGTGCGATCTGGGGCTGGGGGCCCCCGATCTGCTGGCCGTACTGCTGCAGGGGTTGGGTACCGGTCATCACCGACATGAACGCTCCATTCGATGGCACCACGAGGAAAGCCGACATAGCGGTCTATGCGGGCTTTGTCGGGAGAATCCGACGCCCTGAAGCTAAGGTGGCGCCGCCTCCGCCGCAATCGGATGTCCGCCTCCGCCGGCCTCAGTCAAGATCGACACGCCGACGCGGACCACACACACCGAGTCGGCCCACTGACACTCCGAGGACCCGCCGTACGAGCCGGCCACCGCACGAGCCGGCCCGCCGACAGCGAAAACGCCGTGAGGCGGCCACAAGGGCCGCCTCACGGCGTGATCACCGACCGAATGCTCAGATGGTGGCGGTGTCGATCACGAACCGGTACCGCACATCGCTGTTCAGCACCCGCTCGTACGCCTCGTTGATCTCGGACGCGGCGATCAGCTCGATCTCCGCGCCGATGCCGTGCTCCGCGCAGAAGTCCAGCATCTCCTGGGTCTCACGGATGCCGCCGATGGCCGACCCGGCGAGGGTCTTACGGCCGCTGATCAGCGAGAACAGGTTGAACGAGATGGGCTCCTCGGGCGCGCCCACGTTCACCAGCGCGCCGTCCGCCTTCAGCAGCGACAGGTACGCGCCGAAGTCCAGCGGCGCCGACACGGTCGAGACGATCAGGTCGAACGAGCCCCGCAGCTCCTCGAACGTCTTCGGGTCGCTGGTGGCGTGGTAGTGGTCGGCGCCCAGCTTCAGCCCGTCGTCCTTCTTGCGCAGGGACTGGGAGAGCACGGTCACCTCGGCGCCCATCGCGTGCGCGATCTTGACGGCCATGTGGCCGAGGCCGCCCAGGCCGATGACCGCGACCTTCTTGCCGGGGCCGGCGTTCCAGTGGTGGAGCGGGGAGTACGTGGTGATGCCGGCGCACAGCAGCGGCGCGGCCACGTCGAGGGAGAGACCGTCAGGGATCCGGACGGTGTAGTTCTCGTCGACGACGATCTTCTCGGAGTAGCCGCCGTGGGTGGGCTCGCCGTACCTGTCGACGGCGTTGTACGTGCCGACCATGCCCTTGAGGCAGTACTGCTCGAAGCCTGCCTTGCAGTTCTCGCACTCACGGCAGGAGTCGACCATGCAGCCGACGCCCACGCGGTCGCCGACCTTGAACTTGGTGACGCCGGAACCGACCTCGGACACGACGCCCGCGATCTCGTGTCCCGGAACCATCGGGAAGATCGCCTCGCCCCAGCCCTCACGGGCCTGGTGGATGTCCGAGTGGCAGATGCCGGCGAACTTGATGTCGATCAGAACGTCGAACTCGCCGACGTCGCGGCGCTCGATGGTGGTGCGCTCGAGCGGAGCCTTGGCGGCGGGTGCGGCGTACGCAGCAACGGTGGTCATGCCGGAGTTCTCCTTGGGGGTCGCATACCCGGCTGCTTCTGCCGGGCACGACGTCCAGGCTGCCTGACCGCGCGACATCCACCCAGATCACAGCTCTGCCTACGTTCGGCGGTCCTACTACTGGCGGGGTCAGGCTCAGGGACGTACCACCGGGAATACTGGACGCATGGACGAACAGCTCGACCCCGTGCAGACACCCGTCGTGGAGGCCGGTCAGACCCTGGACCCGCGCGCCGAGCTGAGCGAGTTCCTGCGCACCCGGCGGGCCCGGCTCAAGCCCGAGGACGTAGGACTGCCGGTCTTCGGACGGCACCGGCGGGTGCCGGGGCTGCGGCGCGAGGAACTGGCACAGCTGGCCGGGGTGTCCGTGGCGTACTACACGCGCCTGGAACAGGGCAACGGACGGAACGTGTCCGCGGAGGTGCTCGACGCGATCGCCCGCGCACTGCGGCTGACGGACGCGGAGCACGCGCATCTGACGCATCTGGCCAAGCCGAAGACGCACAAGAAGAAGCCGTCGGCGCGGTCGCAGCACGTACGGGCGTCGCTGTGCCAGCTGCTGGACCTCTTCGAGAGCGTGCCGGCGTATGTGATGGGCAGGCGCGCGGAGATCCTCGCGTGGAACACGATGGCGGCGGCCGTCTTCGGGGACTGGGGACAGCTGCCGCCGCAGGAGCGGAACTGGGCGCGGATGGTGTTCCTGCGGCCCGAGTACCAGGACCTGTTCACGGACTGGGAGCAGAAGGCGATCGACATCGTGTGCAAGCTGCGGTACGAGGCCGGTTGCTACCCGGGCGATCCCCGGCTGTCGGCGCTGGTCGGCGAGCTGTCGGTGAAGAGCGAGGACTTCCGGCGGCTGTGGGCGACGCACGACGTCAAGGAGAAGAGCCACGGGCTGAAGCATCTGCGGCATCCGCTGGTCGGCGATCTGGCCCTGCAGTTCGAGTCGTTCAGGCTGCCGGACGACGGTGACATGGCGTTGGTGACGTACCACGCCGAGCCCGGGTCCGCGTCGGCGGAGGCGCTACGGCTGCTGGCGAGCTGGGGCACGGACGCCACCCGCGCGGGCAGCACCGTGCCCCGCCCCTGAACCGGCCCTGCCCCAGGGGTTCGCGCAGACACGGAACGGCCCGCCGGAAGACATCCTTCCGGCGGGCCGTCCGCCGTGCCGTGTCGCTCAGGAGGTCAGGGGCTCACTTCCCGTAGAACGCGTTGTAGATCGAGATCGTCGACTTGTTGCCCTTCTTGTCGGCGATCTTGGCGTGGAACGAGAGGCCCTGGCCCTTGGCCGGGTTCTTGTAGGTGATCGTGCCGTGCTGGACCGTCAGCTTCGTCCAGGTCCTGCCGTAGTCGTACGACACCCACACACCGAGGGACCCCAGATTGCGGCCCGCGGCCGAACCCTGCACGGTCACCGGGACGGTGACCTTCTTGCCGGCCGCGACCCGGCTGTCCAGGCCGGTGGTCGCGCCGAAGCGGACCGAGGAGGCGGGCAGCTTGGCCTCGTCCGTCTTCTTGGACCGGAACGTCCAGCTCGCGTCGATGCGGGTGGACGCGGCGGCGACCTTCACACTGCGGACGACCGAGGTCGTCAGCTGGTACGAGGCGTCACCGGACGGCACCGTGAAGCCCTCCAGCCCGAACAGCGGGTCGGCGTTCGAGCCGACCTTGGTGCCGTTGCGGTACAGCGTCGTCTTGACGGACATGAAGTCCGAGGACCCGGAGTGCGTCCGGCTGTCGGCGAACAGCGGCAGCAGGCCGTAGATCTGGTTGCCCTCACGGAAGATGCCGTAATCGGAGTCCACCTTCGGCCCGAAGACGGCCGTGTTGAAGGTCTTGGTGTAGCTGCGGCCCGCCTGGTAGATCTGCGGGTAGTCCTCCGTGTAGTACGCCTCCGCGACCGGGAGGCCCTGGGGGTTCCTCTTGCCGCTGAACTGCGCGAAGTCCAGGGCCCACTGGACCTTCTCGCCGGTCGACACATGCAGCGTGCGGGTGCTGCGCAGCTTCTGCTCGATCGGGGCGCTGCCGGCGAAGTCGTCCGGCAGTTCGGCGTAGGCCCCGACCGCACCGGTCTTGCCGCTGCTCGCGGAGCCGAGGTCGACCTTCAGCGTGGCCAGTTCGCCCGCCGTGAAGTGGCGGACGTGTCCGCCGTCGAGCTTGGTGACGTGGGCGCCGGTGAAGACGTCGTACTCGGCGGCGTCGCCCTTGGTCCACTGGCCGAACCAGCTCTGCGAGAGCCCGGCGGGCACCGCGGGGCCGACATGCGCGATCCGCAGGTCCTGGAAGGACGGCACGGCGAGGCTGGTGCCGAAACCCACGTCCGCCGTCTCGTAGTCGTACGAGATCATCGCGGACACCGGCTTGGCGGCGGCGTCCGGCACGGTGATGTCCGCGGCCTTGGTCGTGGTCAGGTCGAGGGTGACCGAGGTGTCCTTGGTGACGGTCAGCTTGGGCTGGATCAGCCAGTCCGCGCCGCCCTCGGTCGAGTCGAGCGTCTTCAGCGAGACCGAGTCGAGCAGGTACGTGCCCTTGGGCACGCGGAGCTTGACGGTGTTGTCGGAGCTCTGGGAGACGTAGTCCCGCCCGTCGCCGGTGTCCGAGAGATCCGACAGGGTGCTCAGATGGACGGGGCTCTGGCCGTCACGGTCGATGTACTTCAGGGTGACGTCGTACGACTCCGCCTCGCGCTCCACGGCCGCGGCCGTGCGTACGCTCTGGCCGCCGCCCGTCGCCGTCACATACGCCGAGTAGGCGCCGTCGGTGCCGCCGCCCAGCTTGGTGTCGGTGCGCACCGGGACCGAGGCGGTGCCGCCCGCCGGGACGGTGACCGTCTTCGCGCCGAGCGTGAAGAAACCGGCCGGTGCCGCCTGGCCCTTGGGGTTGGTGGCGGTCAGGGAGAGCGACAGGGTGAGGGCGGCCTTGCCGACGTTGCGGTACGTCAGCTCCTTGGTCACCGGCTTGTCGTCGGTGTGCGGCCACTGCGCGACGCCGAAGTTCACCGACGACGGCTCGGCGAGCACGGTCTGCTTGATCGCCCGGTCCACCGCGATGCGGCCGGAACCCTGCTCGAACGGGGTGTACCTGCCGCCCTTGGCGGAGCCCGTCAGCGCGGACTTCAGCTCGGCGAACCCCCAGTCGGGGTGCTCCTGCTTGAGGATGGCGGCGGCGCCCGCGACATGCGGGGTCGCCATCGACGTACCCGAGATGGTCAGATAGCCGGCCGGCTTCTCGCCGACCTCCTTGTCGATGAGGCTGCCGGGGGCCGCGGCGGCCGTGATGTCCACACCGGGGGCGGTGACATCGGGCTTGATCGCGCCGTCGAGGCCGGGGCCGCGGCTGGAGAAGGACGCCAGCTTGTCGCTGCCGTCGACGGCGCCGACCGTGAGCGCGTCGGCCGCGCTGCCCGGGGAACCGATGGTCTGACCGCCCAGCTCGCCGTCGTTGCCCGCCGCGATGGCGAACAGGATGCCCTTCTGCTCGGACAGCTTGTCGACCTCCGCCTCGAGCGGGTCGGTCCCGGGGGTGTCCTGCCCGCCCAGGCTCAGGTTGACGATGTCGGCGCCCTGCTGGGCGGCCCACTCCATGCCGGCCAGGATGCCGGAGTCGTCGCCGTACCCGTCGTCGTCCAGGACCTTGCCGCTGAGGATCTTCGCGCCGGGCGCGACACCCTTGTACTTGCCGTGCGACTTCGCGCCGGTGCCGGCCACGATGGACGCCACGTGCGTGCCGTGGCCGACCTTGTCGGCGACGGTGGCGGCGGTGGAGAAGTTCTTGGCCGCGATCACCTGGCCCTTGAGGTCCGGGTGATCGGCGTACACGCCCGTGTCGAGCACGGCGACCTTGACGCCCTTGCCGTCGTAGCCCGCGGCCCAGGCCGTCGGGGCGCCGATCTGCGGCACGGACGTGTCGAGGCTGGCCTTGCGGACGCCGTCGAGCCAGACATGCGCGATGCCGGAGGCCGCGTTGTCGCCGTCGGTGACGGCCTTCCACAGCTCGGCCGTGTCGCGCTGGGGCGTCTGGACCGCGTCCGCGTTCAGGGACTTCAGGGTCCGGCGGAGCGTGCCCGCCTCCCGCACATCGGCCTTCGCGGTGCCGGCGGAGCCCCGGTAGCCGACGATGACCTTCAGGCCGTTCTTCTGGTCCTCGCGGGTCCGGGAGGTGTTGAGGCCGGTGACGTCGAACAGCCGGCGGTCGAGCTTCCCGGAGGCGATCATGGCGGCCGCGTCGGCCGGCACCACATAGGTGTGGCCGGCGGCCCTGCGCACCTGGATCGGAACCTGTCCGCGGCCCTTCGCCCGCTCCAGGCCGACGACACGGCCCTTGGCGTCGACCACCACACGGTCACCGGTGATCAGCGTGATGCGGTGCTTCGCCACGAGACCCGCGGCGGCGGCCGGACGCGCAGCCGGCCCCGGCTTCGCCGACGCCGGGCTGGTCATACCCGCCGCCAGCGCCACGGCGGCCGCCGTGGCGACGGTCGCCGCGCATGCTCTCTTCACTTGTCTGCGCACAACTCCCCCTGGAGGTGAGGTACCAGGCGAATTCCCGGTTCACCCGGCCGGGGGAAGTCTCGAACGTATGCACGTCAACCCCCCGGACCACGCAGTATGCCCGGGGGGTGATCAACGCCTCAATAGCGCCAGGGATAACGAGTTGGAACGAGACACCGGCGCACCGGCGGCTCCTACGAGGCGGCGTTCTCCTTGACCGTGATCTTGCCCTTGCGGATGGTCACGAGCCGCGGTGCCTTCTTCGCGAGCACCGAGTCATGAGTGACCATCACAAAGGTGAGCCCGTGCTCCTTCCACAGGGTCTCCAGCACGTCCATGATCTCGTCCCGCGTGGATTCGTCCAGGTTTCCCGTGGGTTCGTCGGCGAGCAGCACCTTGGGCCGCTTCACCAGCGCGCGGGCGATGGCGACGCGCTGCTGCTGGCCGCCGGACAGTTCGGCGGGCAGATGCCCGAGCCGCTCGCCGAGCCCCACGGACTCCAGGGCCTGGGCGGCCCGTTCGCGGCGCTCCTTGCCCTTCACACCGAGCGGTACCAACGCGGTCTCGACGTTCTCCTGGGCGGTGAGCGTCGGGATGAGGTTGAAGCTCTGGAACACGAAGCCGATGTTCTCGCTGCGCACCTTGGTCAGGCGCGCCTCCGAGAGCTTGGCCAGATCGATGCCGTCGAGTTCCACGGAGCCGCCGGTGGGCTTGTCCAGTCCGCCGAGCATCTGCAGCAGCGTGGATTTGCCGCCACCGGTGGGGCCCTGGATGACGAGGCGGTCGCCGTCGCCGATCGTGAGGTCGACGCCGTCCAGGGCGTTGATGGTCTCCTTGCCCCGCGTGTAGCGCTTGGTGACGCCTCTGAGTTCGTACATGGTGCAACTCCTGGGATACGGAAGGGGGTGGGCCCGTCGTCACCGCGGAACCCGGGGCGCGTGCGGGGCGGGCCGCTCGCGGGTGCGGGGCGCGCACGCCTCGCGCATGCGGGGCGGCTGCGGGCGCGGGTGCTACTCGACGCGGCGCAGCGCGTCCGCGGGGCGCAGACGCGAGGCGCGCCAGCCGCCGAAGGCGCCCGCGATCAGACCGCCGGTGACGGCGAGGGCGACCGCGAGGGCGATGGTGGAGAGGCTGACGGGCGCGGTGAGCGCGACCTCCAGCGTCTTGGCGGCCCGGCGGCCGCCGCCGAAGCCACCGCCGCCGCCCGCACCGCCGCCGAAGCCGCCGCCACCACCGGCTCCACCGCCTCCACCACCCAGCTGGGCCTGGAGCGTGGGGCTGATCGCGGTGACGGCGTAGGCGCCCGCGAGGCCCAGCGCGATCCCGAGAACACCGCCGACCAGTCCGTTGACCATGGCCTCGCCGACGACCTGGCGGGTGACGCGGCCGGACTTCCAGCCGAGCGCCTTCAGGGTGCCGAACTCCCGTACCCGGCGCGAGACGGCCGAGGAGGTGAGAAGGCCCGCGACCAGGAACGCCGCCACGAGCACCACGAGAGACAGCCACTTGCCGACGTTGTCGGCGAGGCTGGCGGCGGTGGAGAGCGAGCCGGAGACCGTGTTCGCGAGGTCCGCGGAGGTGGTGACCGTGGTCCCGGAGATGTTCTTCTGGATGGTCGTCTTGACGGCCGCGATCTGCTGGGAGTCGCTCGCCTTAACGTAGATCGTGGTGACCTTGTTCTTCGCGTCCGCGAGCGTCTGCGCCTGCTGGAGCGGGATATAGAGGTTGGCCGCGGAGTCACCGCTGTCCGCGGTCGCGATGCCGATCACCTGGAACTTCACGCCCTTGATGGTGACCGTGCTGCTCGTCGTGAGCTTCTTCTCCTTGGCGTACGCCGAGTCCACGACGGCGACCTTGGCATCGGTCTCCGAGGTCTTGAACGTACGGCCGCTGGTGATCTTCGAGGAGGTCAGCGGGCCCAGGGTGGGCTTGGTGACGTCGGTGCCGTAAACGGAGTAGTTGTTGACGTCGAAGTTGGCGCCGCCTCCCTCGACCCGCCCCTGGAACCCGCCGCCGCCGTAGCCGCCCCGGCCGCCCTGTCCGCCGCCGGTCTGGCCCTGCTTGAACTGGCCCCGGGTGAACTGTCCGCTGATCTTGACGACACGGAGGCTGAGTCCGCCCACCGCGTTCGAGACGCCGCTCTGCGAGCCCACCTTGGTGACCGTGCTGTCGGCCAGGGTCTCGAAGCCCTGGACCATCACGCGGTCGCTGCTCTGGGTCCCGCTGGAGTCGCTGTCCTGGGCGCCGAACTTGAAGCGCGGCCCCTGGGAGCCGTCGGAGGCGGGCGCCGCCGCCTTGGTGACGGTCATGTCCGTGCCCAGCCCGTACAGCGACTGGAGCACCTTGTCCTGCGCCGTCCCCATGCCGGACGACACGGAGTTGACCACGATGACCAGGGCGATGCCCAGGGCGAGCCCGGAGGCGACGACGAAGGCCGCCTTTCTACGGCGGCGCAGTTCGCGCCTCAGGTAGGTGAAGAACATGGCGGCAAGCTAGGGATGCAGACTGATGAACCCATAAACCGGACATAAGAGAACGATGAGAAGCCCGTGGCGCGCCCGGAGTTGCGTCGCGCGGGGCCCCCGGGACCCGTCTGCCGGCCCCTGCCGGAGTGCGAGAACGGCGATGCCGCCGACCGCCCCGGGGGGCGGTCGGCGGCATCGGCAGGGAGGTGTCGGCGGCCGGCGGGTCAGGCGGCCGAGCCCGCCTTCCACTGGGCCCAGCTCATGTTCCAGCCGTTGAGGCCGTTGTCCGGGGAGACCGTCTTGTCACCGGTGTTGGAGACGACCACGACATCGCCGATGAGCGAGTGGTTGTAGAACCACGCGGCGGGCGTGTCCGGGTCGTTCGCGCCCTTCTTGTCCTGGAGGCCGACACAGCCGTGGCTGGTGTTGACGCTGCCGAAGACGGAGGGCGCGCCCCAGTAGTTGCCGTGGATGAAGGTGCCGGACGTGGTCAGGCGCATGGCGTGCGGCACGTCCTTGATGTCGTACTCGCCCTTGCCGTCGGAGTCCTTGAACCCGACCGTCGCGCCGTTCATCCGGGTCTGGGTGAACTTCTCGGAGATCACCATCTGACCCTGGTACGTGGTGTGGTCGGGCGCGCCCGCGGAGATCGGGATGGTCTTGACGGTCTTGCCGTCCTGCGTGATCTTCATCTCCTTGGTCTTCGCGTCGACGTAGGAGACCTGGTTGCGGCCGACCTTGAAGGTGACCGTCTTCTGCTGCACACCGTAGATGCCGCTCGTACCCTCGACACCGTCGAGGTTGAGCTTCATCGTGACGGTGGAGCCCTCCTGCCAGTAGTTCTCGGGGCGGAAGTCGAGCCGGTTGGCGCCGAACCAGTGCCCGACGACCTCCTGCCCGCTGCTGGCGGTGACGGTGATCCCCTTCTGCACGGCGGCCTTGTTGGTGATGGCCTTGTCGAAGTTGATCGAGACCGGCATGCCCACGCCGACGGTGGAGCCGCTCTCCGGCGAGAAGTTGCCTATGAAGGAGTGGGCCGGGGCCACGGTCGTGAACGAGGCGTTCTCGTGGGCGTCGCGCCCCTGGGAGTCCTTGGCGGTCGCGGCGACCTTGTAGGTGGTCGCCCGCTCCAGCTGGCCGGTGGGCGCCCAGCTCTTCTTGTCGGCGGATATCTGGCCCGTGACCGGCGTGCCGGTCGCGGTGGTCATGGTGACCTGCGTCAGGGTGCCCTTGGCGACCGTCACCTTGGCGGCGTTGTTGATGGAGGCGTTGTCGGAGCCGTCTCCCGGCGTGATCTTGATCTGTGCCTCGGAGCTCTTCTGGGCGGCCGCCTCGTCCACCTTGGCCTGCGAGGTGGAGTCCCCGCCGCCGCTGGCCGCCTTGCTGCCTCCGCTGCACGCGGTTATCAGCAGCATTCCGCCGAGCAGTGCGGACGCGGCCACCAGGCCCTTGCGCCGCTTACTGTCCGTCATCACACGCTTCTCCATCGTTGCCGAATCCCCAAAACCCCGTACTGGCCCCCGTAAGAACTTTCAACGCTACGGCCGGTTCCACCCGTTCCCCGTTCGGCCGATGTGTGGTCCACACCACGTCTGCCCCACCCGCACCCGGGCAACCCCCGCGCCCCGCCCGGCGCCGGGGAACGCCGCTGGAGACGACGGACCCCCGGGCGCCGGTTGCCGCCCGGGGGCCACGATTGTCCCAAGAGTCATCTGTCGAGCCCGGCCCCTTGTCGGCGCTCGTCAGTACTCGTCCCCCTCACCCTCGTCCTCCTCGTCGAGGACCCAGTCCGGCGAGTTCGGGTCGTAGTCGATCTGCTCGCTGCTCCAGGACGCCTGGGCCAGCTCCAGCCCCGGCACCGGGCCGAGCAGGTCGGCCGGGTCGACGAGGTACGCGAGCGCCTCGGCGGTGTCCTCCGTCACAGCGGTCTCGGTGTACATCCGCTCCGCCTCGGGCATGTCCGTGTCCTCGGCGGTTCGCTGCAACGCCGCCTTGGTGACGGCGTCGGGGTCGGCCACCTCGACGATCAGCTCCACGCGGAGCCGGACAAAACGTGATGTCTCAGAAGTGCTCATGGCGGGAGCGTACGGCCCACGGGGGCCGCGACTTTCCCACGACCCGCGCCTTTCACTAGCATCGCTGCACACGGCCAATTCGCAAGCGCCTCAGGGGGATCGGTATTTCGTGTCCGCCGCACGTCGATCATCGTCCACCGCACGCCGGACCTTGTTGACCGCCACAGCAGCGGGAACCCTGCTGGGTGCCCTGTGGTTCGTCCCGTCCGCCAACGCGACACCCACCGCACCCGATCGCCACCCGGCGCTCTCCCCGCGGGCGTCCACGGATCAGGACACCGCGGGGAACGCCTCGGCGGACGTCGCGACGGACACCGGCTTCGCACAGACGGCCTCCACCGCGACGGACGAGACGGCGACCGGCACCCAACTCGCCGACACCGGAAGCGTGGACACCACGCCCTACGTGGTGGGCGGCGCCCTCTCCCTGTTCCTGGGCGCGGGCTTCGTGACGTACTCGGTGCGCCGCGAGCGCATGGAGGCCTGGTAGGCCCTGTCGGCTGACGGACCGGGGGGCCGCCGCCCTCCCTGTGGCGGCGGCCCCCGGCCTCTGCTGCTCGGGCTCTACGGCCCTCAGGCCAGCGGCCCGGTGACCCCTTCCACGGCCGCCACCAGCCGCCCCGCCCGCACGAAGGCGTCCGCCGCCGCGAGGTCCGGGGCCAGGAACCGGTCCGGGCCCGGGCCCTCGGCGCCCGCCGCGCGCAGGGCCGCGATCGCCGCGCGGCTGGCGGGGGCCGGGGTCAGCCCCTCGCGCAGTTCGACGGCCCGGGCCGCCGCGTACAGCTCGATCGCCAGCACCCGGGTCAGGTTGTCCACCGCCGTGCGCAGCTTGCGCGCCGCCGACCAGCCCATCGAGACATGGTCCTCCTGCATCGCGGAGGACGGGATCGAGTCGGCGGAGGCCGGGACGGCCAGCCGCTTCATCTCGCTCACCAGCGCCGCCTGCGTGTACTGAGCGATCATCAGACCGGAGTCGACACCCGCGTCGTCCGCGAGGAACGGCGGCAGGCCGTGCGAGCGGTTCTTGTCCAGCAGACGGTCGGTGCGGCGCTCGGCGATCGACGCCAGGTCCGCCACCGCGATCGCCAGGAAGTCCAGCACGTACGCCACCGGGGCACCGTGGAAGTTCCCGTTGGACTCCACGCGCCCGTCGGGCAGCACCACCGGGTTGTCCACCGCCGCCGCCAGCTCCCGCTCGGCGACCAGGCGGGCGTGCGCCAGGGTGTCCCGGCCGGCGCCCGCGACCTGCGGGGCGCACCGCACCGAGTAGGCGTCCTGGACCCGCGGCGCGTCGTCCTGGTGGTGGCCCGTCAGTTCCGAACCCTGCAGCACCGCCAGCATGTTGGCGGCCGAGGCGCCCTGGCCGGGGTGCGGGCGGATGGCGTGCAGCTCCGGCGCGAGCACCTTGTCCGTGCCCAGCAGCGCCTCCAGCGAGAGCGCGGCCGTGACGTCGGCCGACTTGTACAGCGTCTCCAGGTCCGCCAGGGCCATGACCAGCATGCCGAGCATGCCGTCGGTGCCGTTCAGGAGCGCGAGGCCCTCCTTCTCGCGCAGCTCGACGGGGGTGATGCCGTGCTCGGCGAGGAGTTCGGCGGCCGGCCGTACGACGCCGTCGGGGCCCTCGGCGTCACCCTCGCCCATCAGCGTGAGCGCACAGTGGGACAGCGGGGCCAGGTCGCCGGAGCAGCCGAGCGAGCCGTACTCGTGCACGACCGGGGTGATGCCGGCGTTGAGGAGGTCCGCCATGGTCTGCGCGACCTCGGGGCGCACACCGGTGTGACCGGAGCACACGGTCTTCAGCCGCAGGAACACCAGGGCGCGGACGACCTCCCGCTCCACCCGCGGGCCCATCCCGGCGGCGTGCGAGCGGACGATGTTGCGCTGCAGCTGGGTCCGCAGCTCCTGGCTGATGTGCCGGGTCGCCAGGGCGCCGAAGCCGGTGCTGACCCCGTAGACCGGCTCCGGCTTCGCCGCCAGCGCGTCCACGATCTCGCGGGCCGCCGCGAGGGCCGCCAGGGCCTCCTGCGAGAGTTCGACCCTGGCATCCGCCCGCGCCACGGCGAGCACATCGGACGCGGTCAGGCCGGACGTCCCCACCACCACAGTGTGCATATCCATATTCAGGAGCGTACGCAGTGAATTCAGAGATGTCACTAGGGGTCGCGTCACGAGTGGATAGCGGGTTGGCCCCTTACCGCCCGCGTACCACCCGCGCGACACGGCCCTCAGTGACGGCCGCGGATACGGCGGCGCTCCCCCGCCGCGGGAGGCGGTGCGTCGGCCAGCCGTACGACCGGGTCGTCGGGCCCCTCACGGCCCGCCACCACGGGCTTCGCGGCCCGCAGCGCCTTGGCGCGGTACTGGGCCGCGTCCGCGAGCCGGAACAGCCGGCGGGCCGAGCGGACCGGGCCGATCGGATCCTCCGTGGAGGCGACCCCGCAGGCGACGCCGTCGCCCAGCTCCAGCTCCGCCGCTCGACGGCACACCTCGTCGGCCACCCGGACCACCTCGTCGGCCGGCGGGCCGACCGCGAGCAGACAGAACTCGTCGCCGCCGAGACGCGCGACGAGGGCGCCCGGCAGCATGGCGCCGCACAGCGACAGGACGGACCCGAAGCGTTCCAGGAGCCGGTCGCCCACGGCATGCCCCTGGGTGTCGTTGACCCGCTTGAGCCCGTTCAGGTCGCAGATGACGAGCGAGACCACGTGCCCGTCACCGTGGTGCCCTTCGATCGCCTCGTCGAGGCGCACATCGACGGCGCGACGGTTGGCGAGGCCCGTGAGCGCGTCGGTGAAGGCGAGACGGTGGGCCTCCTCCAGGCGCTCGGTCTGCGCGAGCCCGGCGGCGACCACGGAGGCCAGGACCGTGGCGAAGTCGGCGTCGGCGCGATCGAAGACGGGGGCGTCGGCCGCCCGGGCGACATACAGCTCGCCCCAGGCGAGGCCGTGCAGCACGACCGGCGCGACGACACAGCAACCGCGACCGCGCCGACGCAGCGCGGCGACCCGCTGGTGGGAGTAGCCGGCCTGCTCGGCGGCGGGCCCCCGGGCGCTCTCCACCCAGGCGCTGGGGCCGCCGCCGCCCGCCCAGCGCTCATGGAGGAACTCGGTGATCTCCGGGAACTGGTGCACCGGGTACGCCTCGCCCTCGGGGAACTCCTCCTCCCCGGGCGCGCGGTCCCCGACGTTGACGAGGACCCGTAGCCGTCCGCCCTCGCGTTCCCACACGGAGAGCGCGGCGAAACTCCCGGAGAGGGCCCGGCACGCACCCAGTGCGGCGGCCCGCCAGGACTCCTGCGGGGTGTGCGCCGCCGCCATCCCCTGCGCCAGCGCCACCACGGCTTTCAGCCGACTGTCCTCGACCACGAATCCAGGCTAGGGGGTGTCGGACGATTCCCGCCGGGCGCGCGAATCGTCCGGCACCCCAAGGGACCCCGCCCCGGGCCGCGCACCCGCCGACCTGGCCCGTAACCCCTACGGGACCCTCACGGCCGCCCGGAGCACAACCGCCCTGTCCGTGCGTCGGTGCTACTCCCCCGGCCACTGCGGCGTGCGCTTCTCGTTGAAGGCGGCGACGCCCTCCGCGCGGTCCCCCGAGAACGCCACCGAACGCCATGCCGCGTCCTCGACCTCCAAGCCGGCCCGCAGATCGAGGCCGTGCCCCAGCCGCAGGGCACGCTTCGCGGCGCGCAGCCCCACCGGGGAGTTCGCAGCGACACGGGCCGCGAGCGCGAGCGCCTCCACGCGGTCCTGACCCTCCGCGACCAGTTCGTCGATCAGCCCCAGCCCGCGCGCCTCGGCCCCCTGGAGCCGCCGCGCGGTGAAGATCAGCTCCGCCGCGCGGGCCGCGCCCACCCGGCGGGGCAGCAGCTGGGTGCCGCCGCCGCCCGGGATCACCCCGACCGACACCTCGGGCAGCCCGACCACCGCCGTGGTGTCCGCCACGATCAGATCGCAGGACAGCGCCAGCTCGAAGCCGCCGCCCAGCGCGAACCCGTGCACCGCGGCGATCGTCGGCATCGGCAGTTCCAGGACCCCGGTGTACGCGGCGCGGGCGACCGGGCGCTGGCGCACCAGATCGGCGTCCGTGAAGGAGTTGCGCTCCTTCAGGTCCGCGCCCACGCAGAACGCCCGCTCGTGCGTCGACGTCAGCACGGTCACCCGGGCGTCCCGGTCGGCGGCGAGGTGCTCGCACGCCGCGGTGATCGAGCGCGCCATCTCCGTGGACACCGCGTTCATCGCCTTGGGCCGGTCCAGCGCCAGCTCCGCGACGTACCCGTGCCGCCGTACGACGACGTACTCGCCGAACCGCCGCTCGTCCGTCTGCTCCGCCATGACACCCTCCCGGTTAACGCGGGTTAACTACCGACCGTCCGATCATGGCAGCCGGAGCGGCCCCGCGAAAGCCGCCAGGAGGCTCCGCGGGGCACGGGCCCACCTACCGCCACCCCACCTCTTTCGAGTGACATTCGACCCTTCTCCGCCGCGCCTCCCACCGATCCACACATAACCTGCCCACCGCCAGAGCACATCGGGGGAGTGCGGGCAGACCGGGGAGGACGAGCATGACGACGGACACGGCCACCGGCGAGACCACGACGACCACCGCACCCGGGGCCCCGGGCCCCCTCCGGTTCCGCCCCGCGGGCCGGCATCGCAGGCCACGCCCCCGGCGGGTGGCGCTCGCGATCGGCGGATTCGCCCTCGCCGCCGGAGCCCTGAGCCTCGTACACCTCGCTCCGGAGGGGGTGACGGGCCCGGGCGGGACCGCCGAGGCCGAACCCCGTATCGACACCACCGACACGGCCGCCACGGCCGCCACGGCCGGTACGGCGCCGCACAGGAGTGCGGACCACCCCACCACCACCGCCGTCATACGGGCCGCGGGCGCGAGCCCGGCCGCGACGGCCGCCGGCCGTCCCTCCGCCGGGCCGTCCTCCTCGGCCGCCACCGCCGCCGATCCTCCGACCGGCATCCCGGAGGCCCCGTGGACGCCGACGGCCTCCCGTACACCCGGCTCCCCCGCGGCCCCTGCCCCCACCGAGCCGCGACCCGCCCCGTCCACGACCGCCCCCGCCCCGACACCCGCCCCCACACAGAACCCCCCGGGCGTGTGCCTCCCGATAGTGGCGCTGTGCGTCAACGGGCTGCCGTTGCTGGGTGGTTGAGATCTACGGCTCCTGGGGGTCGAGCCCTACGGCGTCCCCTCCCGGCGGGTCAGCAGCCAGGGTTCGATCACGCCGAGACCACGCACCGGGCGCTGCCACATCGGCTGGAGCGCGAAGCGGTACAGGGGCGGCTCCTCGCCCTCCTTCTCCGCCGCCGCGGCGGCCTCGGCGGCCTCCGTCTCCGAGGCGGGCGCCTCGCCCGTGCGGATCAGTTCCTCCGCGAACGCGCCGTCGACCAGGACCGCGTCCCGGGGCGCTATGGAGGTGAGCCGGCTCGCCAGGTTCACCGTCGTACCGAAGACATCGCCCATCCGGGTGGTCACCGTGCCGAAGGCGATACCCACGCGCAGTTCCGGCATCGTCTCGTCGTTGGCCATCGTCTCGATGAGACGCATGGCGATCTCCGCGGCCGTACCGGCGTCGTCCGCCGCGTACAGCACCTCGTCGCCCAGCGTCTTGATGAGCCGGCCGCCGTGCGCGGCCACCAGGTCGGCCGCCGTCGTCTCGAACGCCTCGACGAGCTCGCCGAGTTCCTCCTCCTCCAGGCGGCGCGTCAGCCGTGTGAACCCGACGAGATCCGCGAAACCGACCGCGAGCCGGCGGTCGACCATCTCCTCGTCGTCGGCGGCCTGGACGACCCGGCCGGTCGCGGCGGCGAGCTGGCGCCGCCAGACATAGATGAGGAACTCCTGCAGCTCCGGCAGCAGCAGCTCGATCAGGGGATAGGTGACCTCGGTACGGGTCATCCCCGGCTCCGGGGGCTCGGTGAGGCCCTCCAGGAAGGAATCGATCTGCCACTCGGCCAGCCGGGCGGTGGTCTGCCCGGTGGAGCGGGCCACCTGCACCGCCATCGCCTCGCTCAGCAGCCCCGCCTCGACCAGACCGGCCAGGCGGCGCAGAGCCAGCACGTCGGCCTCCGTGAGGGCCTTGGCCTGCCCTATGTCGGCGAAACCCATCGCCCGCCAGAAGCGGGACGCCAGCTCCATGGAGACGCCCGCGCTACGGGCCGCCTGGAAGGGGGTGTACCGGCGCTCGGCCCCCAGGATGAGCTGCTCCAGACGGAGCGCCAGGGGGTTCTCCTCGGCCTCGGCGTGCGCGTCCCGCCCCGGTCCACCGTCGGGGGCGGGGTGTTCGCCCGTGCCCGAGCCCGCGTCGTCGACGGTCACGCGTGCTGCCCTTCCGATCTGCCACGGTCAGGTATCGACCGCGGTCAACTCTACGGCAGGTGTGCGGTAGCTCACTCCTCCAGGAACAGTCGACGACAGGGACCCGTCGGTGCTCACGCCGGGCGCAGATGCACGATGTCCCCGGCCCCCACCGGCTCCTGCACCCCGTCCCGTGTCGCCAGCACCAGCCGGCCGTCGCTGTCGATCGCCACCGCCTCACCGGTGATGGAGCGGTCGCCGGGCAGTTCGGCGCGCACGAGACGGCCCAGGGTGGCGCTCCCGGCCGCGTACGTCTCCTGCAGACCGCAGGCCGCCGGATCGCCGTCCGCCGCACGCCACCGCCCGTACCAGTCCTCCAGGGAGCGCAGCACCGCCCGCAGCAGCGGGTCGCGGTCGGTGGCACGGGCGCCCGCGAGTTCCAGGGAGCCCGCGGTGGGCACCGGCAGCTCGTGCTCGCGCAGCGTGACATTGATGCCGATGCCGACGACGACCCCGTCCTCGCCCGCGCGTTCCGCGAGGATCCCACCCGCCTTGCGCTCCTCGTCACCCACGGTGACCAGCAGGTCGTTGGGCCACTTGAGTGCCGTGTCGACGCCGGCGGCCCGGGCGAGCCCCGTCGCGACGGCGACCCCGGCGAGCAGCGGCAGCCAGCCCCAGCGGGCCACCGGCACGCCGGCGGGCCTGAGCAGGACCGAGAAGAACAGGCCGGAGCGGGCCGGCGCCGACCAGGTGCGGTCCAGCCGCCCGCGCCCCGCGTTCTGCTCCTCGGCGACGAGCACGGCGCCCTCCGCGGCCCGGCCGGCCGCGGTGAGGGCCACGAGGTCGGTGTTGGTGGACCCGGTGCGCTGCACCACCTCCACCCCGGACCACAGCCCGCCCTCGCGCACCAGCACCCGGCGCAGTGCGACGGCGTTCAGGGGCGGTCGCTCCAGATCGGACCAGCGGCCGCCACCGCCTGCGGCGTCGTTCCCGGGACGGTTCTCGTCTGAGGCATCTCGAGGCATCATGCAAGCCACCCTAGGTGTGGTAAACGCCGCACTGCCGATCGGTAGGCACCCCACTACGCTACGGATGAGTAACCGTTCGTTCTTCTGAGCATTCTCGTAGCACCTCACCCTCACGTCCCCACTGAGCAGGCAGGGAGCCGCATCCCGATGTCCGAGCCGGAAGAGATCGACATTCACACCACCGCGGGCAAGCTGGCTGATCTCCAGCGTCGTGTCCAGGAGGCGACGCACGCCGGCTCGGAGCGCGCCGTCGAGAAACAGCACGCCAAGGGCAAGCTGACGGCCCGTGAGCGGATCGAGCTGCTGCTGGACGAGGACTCGTTCATCGAGCTGGACGAGTTCGCCCGGCACCGCTCGACCAACTTCGGGCTGGAGAAGAACCGCCCGTACGGGGACGGCGTCGTGACCGGCTACGGCACCGTGGACGGCCGGCCCGTCGCGGTCTTCTCCCAGGACTTCACGGTCTTCGGCGGGGCGCTGGGCGAGGTCTACGGCCAGAAGATCGTCAAGGTCATGGACTTCGCCCTGAAGACCGGCTGCCCGGTCATCGGGATCAACGACTCCGGCGGCGCCCGCATCCAGGAGGGCGTCGCCTCCCTGGGCGCGTACGGCGAGATCTTCCGCCGCAACACCCATGCCTCCGGGGTGATCCCGCAGATCAGCCTGGTCGTCGGTCCCTGTGCGGGCGGCGCGGTCTACTCCCCCGCCATCACGGACTTCACGGTGATGGTCGACCAGACCTCGCACATGTTCATCACCGGCCCGGACGTCATCAAGACGGTGACCGGCGAGGACGTCGGGTTCGAGGAGCTGGGCGGCGCCCGCACCCACAACACCGCCTCCGGCGTGGCGCACCACATGGCCGGGGACGAGAAGGACGCGATCGAGTACGTCAAGCAGCTGCTGTCGTACCTGCCGTCCAACAACCTGTCCGAGCCCCCGGTCTTCCCGGAGGAGGCGGACCTCACGGTCACCGACGAGGACCGCGAGCTGGACGTGGTCGTGCCGGACAGCGCCAACCAGCCGTACGACATGCACACGGTCATCGAGCACATCCTGGACGACGGCGAGTTCTTCGAGACGCAGGCGCTGTTCGCGCCGAACATCGTCACCGGCTTCGGACGGGTCGAGGGCCACCCGGTGGGCATCGTCGCCAACCAGCCGATGCAGTTCGCCGGCTGCCTCGACATCGACGCGAGCGAGAAGGCGGCACGCTTCGTACGCACGTGCGACGCCTTCAACGTGCCCGTGATCACCTTCGTCGACGTGCCCGGGTTCCTGCCCGGCGTCGACCAGGAGCACACCGGCATCATCCGCCGCGGCGCCAAACTGATCTTCGCCTACGCCGAGGCCACCGTCCCGCTGATCACGGTGATCACCCGGAAGGCGTTCGGCGGCGCGTACGACGTCATGGGCTCCAAGCACCTGGGCGCCGACGTGAACCTGGCCTGGCCGACCGCCCAGATCGCGGTGATGGGCGCGCAGGGCGCGGTCAACATCCTGCACCGTCGCACCATCGCCGAGGCGGACGAGCCGGAGGCGACCCGCGCCCGGCTGATCCAGGAGTACGAGGACACCCTCCTCAACCCCTACGTGGCGGCCGAGCGCGGCTACATCGACGCGGTGATCAGGCCGTCCGACACCCGTCGCCATGTCGTGCGGGCGCTGCGTCAGCTGCGCACCAAGCGGGAGTCCCTGCCCCCGAAGAAGCACGGCAACATCCCCCTGTAAACCCCGGGACCCTTGGGAGCGGACATGACGATCAAGGTCGTACGGGGCAATCCGACCCCGGAGGAGTTGGCCGCCGCACTGGCGGTGGTCCGAGCCCGCGCCGCGGCGGCGGCCGCCATACCGCCCGGCGTGGCGCGGCACAGGGACTCCTGGGCCGACCCGGCCCGCATCGCCGCCCACCCGGTGCCCCAGCCGGGTCCGACGGCATGGACCCGAACGTTCTGGCCGGGCTAGGAACACACACACCCCGGTCGAGCGCCCGGCCGCCCGGCCCGGCGCTCGGCCGGGTATGCCCGCCCCCGTCCGCCGGTCGAAGTTGAGTACGCGTACTCAGGCGCCCGGACGCGGCCCGGACGCACGATCGAAGGCATGCTGTGGTCCGACCCCGAGAACGAGCCGCCGAAGGAACTGCGCGACATGCAGGACATGTTGCGGCGGCTCGGGGTCCTGATGGCGCTGGCCAGCCTGCTGGCGATGATCGTCATCGGCATCAGGTGAGGCACGCCGATACGCTGAGCCCATGACCGATCAGTCCCGCCGCCGTCTGGTGCTCGCATCCCAGTCCCCCGCCCGCCTCGGACTGCTCCGGCAGGCCGGGCTCGACCCCGAGGTCATCGTCAGCGGAGTCGACGAGGACGCCGTCACCGCCCCCACCCCCGCGGAACTCGCTCTCGCCCTGGCCGAGGCCAAGGCGTCCGTCGTCGCGGCGAAGCCCGAGGTGAAGGGCGCGCTGGTGATCGGCTGCGACTCGGTGCTCGACCTGGACGGCGAGGCCCTCGGCAAGCCCGCGGACGCCGAGGAGGCGACCGCGCGCTGGAAGTCGATGCGCGGCCGGGCGGGCACCCTGCAGACCGGCCACTGCGTCTACGACACGATCAGCGGCCGGTACGCGTCCGCCACCGCGTCCACCGTGGTCCGCTTCGGCGAGCCGACGGACGAGGAGATCGCCGCGTACGTGGCCTCTGGCGAACCCCTCTACGTGGCGGGGGCTTTCACCCTCGACGGCCGTTCGGCGCCCTTCATCGACGGGATCGACGGCGACCACGGCAACGTCATCGGCATCTCGCTGCCACTGGTCCGCCGACTGCTGGCCGAACTGGGCGTCGGGATCACCGAGTTGTGGGCGCCGCGGGAGAAGTGAGCGACGGCCGACCGCGCTGGCCCGGGGGCGTGCCCGGCCGGGCACGGGCGGCGGGCCTCAGGGCGTGACGGTGGCGCGGGCCTCAGGGCGTGACGGGCGCGGGCCCGCCACCCTCCGGCGTCGGTCGGCCCTGCCCCGCCGGCTCCCCCGGAACACTCCTGCCGTCCCCGGGACCGCCCGCCCCGGGCCGTGGGCCGGCCTGCCCCTGCTGGTCGTATGTCATGAGGGTGAGCAGTATCAGCCCGAACACGACCATCAGGAACGCGAACGCCCCCCAGCCGACCAGCCCCACCGTGAAGGCGGCGAGCACGGCGTGCACCACGGCGGCGCTGATCAGCACGATGCGCCAGAACCCGGACGGTGCGCGGCCGCGCACCGCCACCAGCAGGGCGGCGACGCCGCACAGCGCGAAGTACAGACCGAAGACGATGCCGCCCGCCTTCGACGACGTGGACATCGCATCCGGGTCGAGCCCCGCGAGCGACATGTTCTGCCGGTCCACGACCATCCCGAGGAACCAGTTCAGCAGCGCGATGCCGAACGCCTCCAGAACGAGGACCACCGCCACGATCCATGCCACCGGTCTGCGGACCACCGGCCCCACCCACCTTCGAGCGCGCTGCGTGTTACTCCGAGTACCTTCGAGACATCGCGAACGCTACTAACGGGTAAACCTCGGGACAAGAGGTCTGGCGGGGGCAAAGTTTCGTTGGGCCATTAGTAGGGACTCCACAAAGAAACACGACCGGTGGCAGGACTACTTCATAGAGACCTTGACCACACCGGAGGGCTAGGGTTTTCCGGTGGATTCCCCTGTCCGGCGGTGCGACAAGGGATTTCGCAGGTTGAGTGAGCCTGGTTTCACGCTCCGTGTGGGCAAGCTCACCACTGGGGACGGGTCGAAACGTCGTGTCGGCAGTCCCTAAACTCGGCTTGTTTCAAGGAGAGGGAGCCATCGTGCGCAAGGTGTTGATCGCCAACCGTGGCGAAATCGCTGTCCGTGTCGCCCGGGCCTGCCGTGACGCCGGGATCGCGAGCGTGGCCGTGTACGCCGACCCGGACCGGGACGCCCTGCACGTCCGCGCGGCGGACGAGGCGTTCGCCCTGGGCGGCGACACACCCGCCACCAGCTACCTGGACATCGAGAAGGTCCTCCAGGCCGCGAAGGACTCCGGCGCGGACGCCGTCCACCCCGGTTACGGCTTCCTTTCCGAGAACGCCCACTTCGCCCAGGCCGTCCTGGACGCCGGGCTGATCTGGATCGGCCCGCCGCCGCAGGCCATCCGCGACCTCGGCGACAAGGTCGCGGCCCGGCACATCGCCCAGCGCGCCGGCGCCCCGCTGGTCGCCGGTACGCCCGACCCGGTGTCCGGCGCCGACGAGGTCGTCGCGTTCGCCGAGGAGTACGGCCTGCCCATCGCCATCAAGGCCGCCTTCGGCGGTGGCGGGCGCGGCCTGAAGGTCGCCCGCACCCTCGAAGAGGTCCCCGAGCTGTACGAGTCCGCGGTCCGCGAGGCGGTGGCCGCCTTCGGTCGCGGCGAGTGCTTCGTCGAGCGCTACCTCGACCGGCCCCGCCATGTGGAGACCCAGTGCCTGGCCGACAGCCACGGCAACGTGGTCGTCGTCTCCACCCGTGACTGCTCGCTCCAGCGCCGCCACCAGAAGCTCGTCGAGGAGGCCCCGGCCCCCTTCCTGAGCCAGGAGCAGATGGACGAGCTGTACCAGGCGTCGAAGGCCATCCTCAAGGAGGCCGGTTACGTCGGCGCGGGCACCGTCGAGTTCCTCGTCGGCAACGACGGCACGATCTCCTTCCTGGAGGTCAACACCCGACTGCAGGTCGAGCACCCGGTCACCGAGGAGGTCGCCGGCATCGACCTGGTCCGCGAGATGTTCCGCATCGCCGACGGCGAGGAACTGGGCTACGGCGACCCCGAACTGCGCGGTCACTCCTTCGAGTTCCGTATCAACGGCGAGGACCCGGGCCGCAACTTCCTGCCCGCCCCCGGCACGGTGACCCGGTTCGCCCCGCCGTCGGGCCCCGGTGTCCGTCTGGACGCGGGCGTCGAGTCCGGCAGCGTCATCGGCCCGGCATGGGACTCGCTGCTGGCCAAGCTGATCGTCACGGGCCGCACCCGCAAGGAGGCGCTGGAGCGTGCCTCCCGCGCGCTGGAGGAGTTCCAGGTCGAGGGCATGGCCACGGCGATCCCGTTCCACCGCGCGGTGGTCAAGGACCCGGCGTTCGCCCCCGAACTGACCGGCTCCGACGAGCCGTTCACGGTGCACACCCGGTGGATCGAGACCGAGTTCGTCAACGAGATCAAGCCGTTCACGGCGGTCGCCGACGCGGACGCCGAGGAGGAGCCCGGCCGCGAGACGGTCGTGGTGGAGGTGGGCGGCAAGCGCCTGGAGGTCTCGCTGCCCTCGTCGCTCGGCATGTCCCTGGCCCGCACGGGCCTGGCGGCGGGCGCCAAGCCCAAGCGCCGCGCGGCCAAGAAGTCCGGGCCGGTGGCCTCCGGTGACGCCCTCGCCTCCCCGATGCAGGGCACGATCGTCAAGGTCGCCGTCGAGGAGGGCCAGGAGGTCAAGGAGGGCGACCTGGTCGTCGTCCTGGAGGCGATGAAGATGGAGCAGCCGCTGAACGCGCACCGGGCAGGCACCATCAAGGGCCTCACCGCCGAGGTCGGCGCGTCCGTCACCTCCGGCGCCCTGATCTGCGAGATCAAGGACTGAGCACCTCTACGACCACCGGGAGCGCCCGGCGGACCGGACAACCGGCCCGCCGGGCGCTCCCGTCTGCCGGCCGCTGTGGCAACTGCGCGGCCCGGCTCCGGACGGCCCGCGGCGACCGTGGCCGCTCCCCCCGTCCGGTACGGGCGGGGGCGGACGCGAGGCGCTAGCGGCGGCGCAGGTCCGCGACCCGTGGCCGTTCTCCCGTCGGCGGCTCCCCGAGGACCGTCGCGCTGCGCAACTGCGGGCCGCCCCCGGCGACCTGGCCGCGGCGGGGCCCCGGAAGGGCTACGTCACGGCGCGGCTGACGGCCCGCCGGGGCCGTGTCGCCCCCCGGGGAACCGCCTCCTGACGCCCCGGCGACCGCGATCTGCACACCCTGGTCGGCCAGGGCCTGCAACTCGGTGGCCGCGCGGTCGTCGTGCGGGGGCGGCTCGTCCGTCACCAGCCGGGTGATCAGATCCGTCGGCACGGTCTGGAACATCGTGTCCGTACCGAGCTTGGTGTGGTCGGCGAGGACGACGACCTCCGCGGCCGCCTGCACCAGCGCACGGTCGACGGACGCCGACAGCATGTTGGACGTGGAGAGCCCGCGCTCGGCGGTGAGCCCGCTCCCGGACAGAAAGGCCTTGGAGACCCTCAGACCCTGGAGCGACTGCTCGGCACCGCTGCCGACGAGGGCGTAGTTGGAACCGCGCAGGGTGCCGCCGGTCATCACGACCTCCACGCGGTTGGCATGGGCCAACGCCTGGGCCACCAGCAGCGAGTTGGTGACGACGGTCAGCCCGGGCACCCGTGCGAGCCGGCGCGCCAGCTCCTGCGTGGTGGTCCCGGCTCCCACCACGATGGCCTCGCCCTCCTCCACGAGGCCCGCGGCGAGGTCGGCGATGGCGGTCTTCTCGGCGGTCGCGAGATGGGACTTCTGCGGAAAGCCGGACTCCCGCGTGAACCCGCCCGGCAGTACCGCACCGCCGTGCCGGCGGTCGAGGAGTCCTTCTGCCTCCAGCGCGCGCACGTCCCGCCGTACGGTCACTTCGGAGGTCTGGACGACGCGGGCGAGCTCACGGAGCGACACGGCACCGTTCGCTCGCACCATTTCGAGGATCAATTGGCGACGTTCTGCAGCGAACACGAAACTGACAGTAACCCCAACGACCGTCTGCTTTCAGCAGTTTGCGCCGAATAACAGAAGTTGTTCGCACGGTAGGGCGGAAAGTGGTATACGTGCCCACTCCCGGTACCCATGCCGTACATGTCGTCGACGATCCCCTCGTCCGAGGCCTGTGACCTGCGGTCACGCCATGAGGGGCCGTCAGGATTCGATGCCCGCCTTCCGGGTGTGCAACTGCCGTGCCACCTCGGCAATCGACCCCGACAGGGACGGGTACACGGTGAAGGCGTTCGCGATCTGCTCGACTGTCAGATTGTTGTCGACCGCGATCGAGATGGGATGGATCAGCTCGGACGCCCGCGGTGCGACGATCACACCGCCGACGACGATCCCGGTACCGGGCCGACTGAAGATCTTGACGAAACCGTCCCGGATGCCCTGCATCTTGGCGCGGGGGTTGCGCAGCAGAGGCAGCTTGACCACCCGGGCGTCGATCTTGCCCGCGTCCACATCGGCCTGCGTGTAGCCGACGGTGGCGATCTCGGGGTCGGTGAAGACGTTCGAGGAGACGGTCTTCAGATTGAGCGGGGCCACCGCGTCGCCGAGGAAGTGGTACACGGCGATGCGTCCCTGCATGGCGGCGACCGACGCGAGGGCGAAGACACCGGTGACGTCACCCGCGGCGTACACGCCCGGAGCCGTCGTACGGGAGACCTTGTCGGTCCATATGTGACCGGACTCGCGCAGCTTGACCCCGGCCTCCTCCAGGCCCATCCCGCTGCTGTTGGGTATCGCGCCGACCGCCATGAGGCAGTGCGAGCCGGTGATCACGCGCCCGTCGGCGAGCGTGACCTCGACCCGGTCGCCGACCCGCTTGGCGGACTGCGCACGCGAGCGGGCCATGACGTTCATGCCCCGGCGCCGGAAGACGTCCTCCAGGACGGCGGCGGCGTCGGGGTCCTCGCCGGGCAGCACCCGGTCGCGCGAGGAGACGAGGGTGACCTTGGAGCCGAGCGCCTGGTAGGCACCGGCGAACTCGGCACCCGTGACACCGGAACCGACGACGATGAGCTCCTCGGGCAGCTCGTCGAGGTCGTAGACCTGGGTCCAGTTGAGGATGCGCTCCCCGTCCGGCTGTGCGTCGGGCAGCTCACGCGGGTGGCCGCCGGTGGCGATGAGGACGGCGTCGGCGGTGAGGGTCTCCTCGCTGCCGTCCGCGGCCCGCACGACGACCTTGCGCGACCCGTCCAGGGCCTGCATGCCCTCCAGCCGGCCACGGCCGCGCAGGACCCGGGCGCCGGCGCGCGTGACGGACGCGGTGATGTCGTGGGACTGGGCGAGCGCGAGGCGCTTCACCCGTCGGTTGACCTTCCCGAGATCGACACCGACGACCTTGGCGGCCTGCTCCAGGGGCGGGGTGTCGTCCGCGACGATGATGCCCAGCTCCTCGTACGACGAGTCGAAGGTGGTCATCACCTCGGCCGTCGCGATGAGGGTCTTCGACGGCACGCAGTCGGTGAGCACCGACGCCCCGCCCAGACCGTCGCAGTCGACGACGGTCACCTCCGCGCCGAGCTGAGCGGCCACCAGAGCCGCTTCGTATCCGCCGGGTCCGCCACCGATGATCACGATCCGAGTCACGTACCCCATTGTCCCGCACGTTCGGGGTCCGTCTCCTCCGGGGGCGACCGCAGGTGCTTCTGTTACAGAAGTGGCCGTCGGGACGCTGTCGTACCCTCGTCTCCATGTCGCTCTACGCCGCGTACGCCGGCAACCTCGACGCGCGGCTGATGACCCGCCGCGCACCCCACTCGCCGATGCGCGCCACCGGCTGGCTCGACGGCTGGCGGCTGACCTTCGGGGGCGAGCACATGGGCTGGGAGGGCGCCCTCGCGACCATCGTCGAGGACCCGTTGTCACAGGTCTTCGTCGCGCTGTACGACATCGCGCCCATGGACGAGGACTCCCTGGACCGCTGGGAGGGCGTGGGCCTCGACATATACCGCCGTCTCCGGGTCCGCGTGCACACACTGGAGGGCGAGGAATCGGCCTGGGCCTACGTCCTGAACGCCTACGAGGGCGGCCTTCCCTCGGCCCGCTACCTGGGCGAGGTGGCGGACGCGGCGGAGTCGGCCGGGGCGCCACACGATTACGTGATGGAGCTGCGCAAGCGGCCCTGCTGAACAGGCCCCGTCCCTACACTCGAGTGCAGCGGACGCATGAACGGGAGAGCACCATGACCGGCGGCACGCGCACCTACCAGGTCTTCTACACCGAGCAGGCCGCCACGGTCCGCGACCGCCTCGACGACCGGCAGCGGGCCGCGTTCGACAAGGGCATCGCCGTACTGGCCCGCGACCCCTTCCTCCCCGCGTCCCGCGCCATAAGCTCCACGGGCGACGACCGCACGGTCCGGCTCACCCAGAACATCCTGGTCGAGTACACGATCAGCCTGGGCCGTCTGCTGGTCTTCATCGTCGAGGTCTTCAACGACAAGGACGTCGTCATCGCGGACGAGGACTGAGCGGCCCTCGGCCACCGGGTTCCCCGGTCCCCGATCTCCCTTGATCCTCTCTTCGTGGGAAACGACAAGACAACGATCGCATTCCCGTGACCTCCGTCATCTACGCGCGTAGGCCGGAACCGGCTACCCTCTTGCGCGTGAACGCATCTCTTCTTCCGGACGACATCCAGGGCGACCCCTACGCCGCCGCCGACACCGCCGCCGCTCGCCTGCGGGAGCTGACCGGTGCCGAGACCCACGACGTCGCCCTCGTGATGGGCTCCGGCTGGGCGCCGGCCGTCGACGCCCTCGGCGAGGCCGAGGCCGAGTTCCCCGTCACCGAGCTGCCCGGCTTCCCGCCGCCTGCCGTCGAGGGACACGGCGGCAAGATCCGCTCGTACCGGCTCGGCGACAAGCGCGCCCTGGTCTTCCTGGGCCGCACGCACTACTACGAGGGCCGCGGCGTGGCCGCGGTCGCACACGGCGTGCGCACCGCCGTCGCCGCCGGCGCCAAGACGATCGTCCTCACCAACGGCTGCGGCGGCCTGCGCGAGACCATGCGTCCCGGCCAGCCGGTCCTGATCAGCGACCACATCAACCTGACGGCGACCTCCCCGATCGTCGGCGCCAACTTCGTCGACCTGACCGACCTGTACTCGCAGCGCCTGCGCACCCTGTGCAAGGAGATCGACCCCTCCCTCGAAGAGGGCGTCTACGCGCAGTTCACCGGGCCGCACTACGAGACCCCGGCGGAGATCCGCATGGCCCGCACCATCGGCGCGGACCTGGTGGGCATGTCCACGGTTCTCGAGGCGATCGCCGCACGCGAGGCGGGGGCCGAGGTCCTTGGCATCTCCCTGGTCACGAACCTCGCCGCCGGTATGACGGGCGAGCCGCTGAACCACGAGGAGGTCCTCCAGGCGGGCCGCGACAGCGCCACGCGCATGGGGACCCTGCTCGCACAGGTGCTGAACCGCCTGTAGGACACCACCGGCACCACCGGCCGTCCCCGGGCCCGCCCACCGGGCCCGGGCGGGAAGACGATGCGGCACACCGTCCCCGCCCGCCCGCCGCCCCAGGCGGCGCACGACCGGGCGGGGGCACCCGTCCTCACCGGCCGGTACCCCGCAGGCCCTCGGGCGTTTCCGACGGGCCTGCGCGGGCGATGCCACCCATGCCCCCACTGACACACAACGAGAGGTTGACCCGACGTGCACGACGAACTCATCGCACGGGCCCAGGCGTGGCTGGCCGAGGACCCCGACGCGGAGACCCGTGAGGAACTCGCCAAGCTCATCGACGCCGGGGACCACGCCGAGCTCGCCGCACGCTTCGGCGGCACCCTCCAGTTCGGCACCGCGGGCCTGCGCGGCGAACTGGGCGCCGGCCCCATGCGCATGAACCGCTCGGTGGTCATCCGCGCCGCCGCCGGTCTCGCCGCGTACCTCAAGTCCAAGGGCCAGGGCGACGGCCTCGTGGTCATCGGCTACGACGCCCGCCACAAGTCCGCCGACTTCGCCCGGGACACCGCGGCCGTCATGACGGGCGCGGGCCTGCGCGCGGCCGTCCTGCCCCGTCCGCTGCCCACTCCCGTGCTCGCCTTCGCCATCCGGCACCTCGGCGCGGTCGCCGGCGTGGAGGTCACCGCCAGCCACAACCCGCCCCGCGACAACGGCTACAAGGTCTACCTCGGCGACGGCTCCCAGATCGTGCCCCCGGCCGACGCCGGGATCGCGGCCGAGATCGACGCGATCACCACCCTCACCGCCGTCCCCCGCCCGGACTCCGGGTGGGAGGTGCTGGGCGACAGCGTCCTCGACGCCTATCTGGCCCGTACGGACGCCGTCCTGTCCGCCGGCTCCCCGCGCACCGCCCGCACGGTGTACACGGCGATGCACGGCGTGGGCAAGGACGTCCTCCTCGCCACGTTCGCCCGGGCCGGTTTCCCCGCTCCGGTGCTGGTCGCCGAGCAGGCCGAGCCCGACCCGGACTTCCCGACCGTCGCCTTCCCCAACCCGGAAGAGCCCGGCGCCATGGACCTCGCCTTCGCGCAGGCCCGCGAGACGGACCCCGACCTCGTGATCGCCAACGACCCCGACGCCGACCGCTGCGCCGTCGCCGTCAAGGACGGCGCCGACTGGCGCATGCTGCGCGGCGACGAGGTGGGCGCCCTGCTCGCCACGCACCTGGTCCGCCGCGGGGTCAGCGGCACGTTCGCCGAGTCGATCGTCTCCTCCTCCCTCCTCGGCCGTATCGCCGAGAAGGCGGGCCTGCCCTACGAGGAGACCCTCACCGGCTTCAAGTGGATCGCCCGCGTGGACGGCCTGCGCTACGGCTACGAGGAGGCGCTCGGCTACTGCGTCGACCCCGACGGCGTCCGCGACAAGGACGGCATCACGGCGGCGCTCCTGATCACCGAGCTGGCCTCCGTGCTCAAGGCCGAGGGCCGCACCCTCCCGGACCTGCTCGACGACATCGCCGTCGACCATGGACTGCACGCCACGGACCAGCTCTCGGTGCGCGTCGAGGACCTGTCGATCATCGCGAACGCGATGCGGCGCCTGCGTGAGCAGCCGCCGACCCGGCTCGCGGACCTGCCCGTCACCCGGTCCGAGGACCTCACCCAGGGCACGGACCGGCTCCCGCCCACCGACGGCCTCCGCTACACGCTCGACGGCGCCCGTGTGATCGTCCGCCCGAGCGGCACGGAACCGAAGCTGAAGTGCTACCTGGAGGTCGTGGTCCCGGTCGCCTCACACGCAGACCTCCCCACGGCCCGCACCAAGGCCAGGGCCCTCCTGGCCTCGATCAAGCAGGACCTGTCGACGGCGGCCGGCATCTGACGGCCTCCTGCTCCCGTACGGCGACCCCCGCGCCCGCGGCCGTTGAGGCTGCGGGCGCGGGGGTTGTTCGTACCCCTCACCCCACAGCCAGCAGAATCCCCAGGAGTACGGCCCCCGCCACCGCCGGGGCGATCACCTCGTAGGCCCAGCGGACGGTCGGCTCGCCCTGGGCGCGTTCGGAGTTCTGGTGGGCCTCGGCGAGCTCGCGCAGGTCGTCCATGACCTTGTCGGGCTGGGCGCGCACGGGCTCGCCCGGGTCGGCCGACGGCTGCGACGAGAAGAGGCGCCCCCGGCCGGTCGGAGGCGCGGCCGCCCGGCTCTGCTGCCGGGCCGCCTTCTTGCGCCCCCGCAGGGACACCGGCACCGCCCAGAGCTGGTACTTGGTCCCGGAGGAGGTGAGGGCCTCGTTGGAGTAGCCGGAGCGGAGCGCCGCGACCGAGCCCCAGGGGAGCACGATGACGCGGAAGGGGTTGCGGATGCGCAGCCGCTCGTCGTTCGCGTAGACGGCCGGGCGCATGGTGAAGGCGATGACCAGCGGGATCAGCAGGAGCATCGACGCAAGCGCCAGCCAAGGGGTGTGGCCGTGACCCTTGACCACCGCGTCGATGCCGAGCCAGAGGATGATGGCGAGCAGCAGCCCGCCGGCCGCGATACCGCCGGATGACCGGTGGACCTGGTCCTGGAACTCGGAGGCCGAGGGGTCCGGCGTGGGTCGCCGGCGGTCAGGGGTCGTCATGGCCCCGATTGTGCCCGACGACCGCACGGAAGCTCGTACCTAGGTGCCGGTTCCGGGTGCCGAGAGCAACCCCGGCCGTCCTGGGGGTGTACAGCCGCTACGCGCGTAGATATGCTCACCTGGTGACCATGCCCACCCATGCCCCAGCACACTCGCTCTCAGACGTCACCGCGTCCGACAGCACGCTGCGCCGCTTCCTCCACGGGCTGCCCGGCGTCGACACGGTCGGCCTGGAGGCGCGCGCCGCCTCGCTCGGCACCCGTTCCATCAAGACCACCGCGAAGGCGTACGCCATCGACCTCGCCATCTCGATGGTCGACCTGACGACGCTGGAAGGCGCGGACACCCCGGGCAAGGTCCGGGCGCTCGGCGCCAAGGCGGCCCACCCCGACCCCACGGACCGTACGGCCCCCACGACCGCCGCCGTCTGCGTCTACCCCGACATGGTGGCCGTCGCCAAGGAGGCCCTGGCGGGCTCCGGCGTGAAGGTCGCCTCCGTCGCCACCGCCTTCCCGGCGGGCCGCGCCGCGCTGGACGTGAAGCTGGCCGACGTGCGTGAGGCCGTGACCGCGGGCGCCGACGAGATCGACATGGTCATCGACCGCGGGGCCTTCCTCGCGGGCAGGTACCTGAAGGTGTACGACGAGATCGTCGCCGTGAAGGAGGCCTGCGGGACGAGCGCCCGACTGAAGGTGATCTTCGAGACCGGCGAGCTGTCCACGTACGACAACATCCGGCGGGCCAGCTGGCTCGGCATGCTGGCGGGCGCGGACTTCATCAAGACCTCGACCGGCAAGGTCGCCGTCAACGCGACCCCGGCCAACACCCTCCTCATGCTGGAGGCCGTCCGCGACTTCCGCGCCCAGACCGGCGTCCAGGTCGGCGTGAAGCCCGCCGGCGGCATCCGTACCAGCAAGGACGCCATCAAGTTCCTGGTCCTCGTCAACGAGACGGCCGGCGCGGACTGGCTGGACAACCACTGGTTCCGCTTCGGCGCCTCCTCGCTCCTGAACGATCTGCTGATGCAGCGTCAGAAGCTGGCCACCGGCCGCTACTCCGGCCCCGACTACGTGACGGTGGACTGAGACCCTCATGGAAAACGTGTCATCCGCATTCGAGTACGCCCCGGCGCCCGAGTCCCGCTCGGTCGTCGACATCGCGCCCTCCTACGGCCTGTTCATCGACGGTGAGTTCACCGAGGCGGCCGACGGCAAGGTCTTCAAGACCGTCAGCCCGTCCTCCGAGGAGGTCCTCGCCGAGGTCGCCCAGGCGGGAGAGGCCGACGTCGACCGCGCGGTCAAGGCCGCCCGCAAGGCCTTCGAGAAGTGGTCGGCGCTGCCCGGCTCCGAGCGCGCCAAGTACCTGTTCCGCATCGCCCGCATCATCCAGGAGCGCAGCCGCGAGCTGGCCGTCCTGGAGACGCTGGACAACGGCAAGCCGATCAAGGAGACCCGCGACGCCGACCTCCCCCTGGTCGCCGCGCACTTCTTCTACTACGCGGGCTGGGCCGACAAGCTGGAGCACGCCGGCTTCGGCCGCACCCCGAGGCCGCTGGGCGTCGCGGGCCAGGTCATCCCCTGGAACTTCCCGCTGCTGATGCTGGCCTGGAAGATCGCCCCGGCGCTCGCGACCGGCAACACGGTCGTCCTGAAGCCCGCCGAGACCACCCCGCTGTCCGCACTGTTCTTCGCGGACATCTGCCGCCAGGCGGGCCTGCCCAAGGGTGTCGTCAACATCCTTCCGGGCTACGGCGACACGGGCGCCGCGCTCGTCGCCCACCCGGACGTAAACAAGGTCGCCTTCACCGGCTCCACGGCCGTCGGCAAGCAGATCGCGCGCACGGTCGCGGGCACGAAGAAGAAGCTCACCCTCGAACTGGGCGGCAAGGGCGCCAACATCGTCTTCGACGACGCGCCGATCGACCAGGCCGTCGAGGGCATCGTCAACGGCATCTTCTTCAACCAGGGCCAGGTCTGCTGCGCGGGCTCGCGCCTTCTGGTCCAGGAGTCGATCCAGGACGAGCTGCTGGACTCGCTGAAGCGCCGGCTGTCGACGCTCCGCCTCGGCGACCCGCTCGACAAGAACACCGACATCGGCGCGATCAACTCCGCCGAGCAGCTGGCCCGGATCACCGCGCTCGCCGAGCAGGGCGAGGCGGAGGGCGCCGAGCGCTGGTCCCCGGCCTGCGAACTCCCCTCCTCCGGCTACTGGTTCGCCCCGACGCTCTTCACCAACGTCACCCAGGCACACACCATCGCCCGCGACGAGATCTTCGGCCCGGTGCTCTCGGTCCTCACCTTCCGCACCCCGGACGAGGCCGTCGCCAAGGCGAACAACACCCAGTACGGCCTGTCCGCCGGCATCTGGACGGAGAAGGGCTCCAGGATCCTGGCCGTCGCGAACAAGCTGCGCGCGGGTGTCGTCTGGTCCAACACGTTCAACAAGTTCGACCCGACCTCGCCGTTCGGCGGTTACAAGGAGTCGGGCTTCGGCCGCGAGGGCGGCCGCCACGGCCTGGAGGCGTACCTCGATGTCTGAGAAGACCGAGAAGACCGAGCAGCGGCTGTCGGTCTTCAAGACCTACAAGCTGTACGTCGGCGGGAAGTTCCCGCGTTCCGAGAGCGGCCGGGTGTACGAGGTGACGGACTCCAAGGGCAACTGGCTGGCGAACGCCCCGCAGTCCTCCCGCAAGGACGCCCGTGACGCCGTGGTCGCCGCGCGCAAGGCGTTCGGCGGCTGGTCGGGCGCGACGGCCTACAACCGCGGCCAGATCCTCTACCGCATCGCCGAGATGCTGGAGGGACGGCGCGAGCAGTTCGTACGCGAAGTGGCCGACGCGGAGGGCCTGTCGAAGTCGAAGGCGGCGGCGGTCGTCGACGCGGCGATCGACCGCTGGGTCTGGTACGCGGGCTGGACCGACAAGATCGCCCAGGTGGTCGGCGGCGGGAACCCGGTCGCCGGCCCGTTCTTCAACCTGTCCACCCCCGAACCGACAGGTGTGGTCACGGTCCTCGCGCCGCAGGAGTCGTCCTTCCTGGGCCTGATCTCGGTGATCGCCCCGGTGATCGCGACCGGCAACACCGCCGTCGTGATCGCGAGCGAGAAGTCCCCGCTGCCGGCGCTCTCGCTCGGCGAGGTGCTGGCCACCTCCGATCTGCCCGGCGGGGTCGTCAACGTCCTCTCCGGCCGTACGGCGGAGATCGCGGCGCCGCTCGCCGCGCACCAGGACGTCAACGCGATCGACCTCGCGGGTGCCGACGAGGACCTGGCGAAGGAACTGGAGATCGCGGCCGCTGACAATCTGAAGCGTGTCCTTCGTCCACAGGCTGTGGATTACTTCGAGACGCCGGGCATCGAGCGCTTGACGGCCTTCCTGGAGACGAAGACGGTCTGGCACCCGACGGGTTCGCTGGGCGCGTCCGGCTCGTCGTACTGACACCGGCCGAAGAGCGAGCACCGGCTCGACAGCAGAGCCGCGCTTCCCCGCCGTCCGGGGGGAAGCGCGGCTCTGCGTCGTCCGGCCGTCCTCGAAGGAGACTCAGCGCACCGCGTGGAGCACCTGTCCGACGACCGGCACACTGCCGAGCGACTGCGCCTCGGCCACGGGACGGGTCAGGTTCTGCGAGGCCAGCGGCTTGAAGTCGGCGACCTGCGTGGTGAGACCGTTGTCCAGCGGGTCGACACCCGTACCCGCCAGCGGGTTGGGCTTGAGGTTCGCGAGCGGGCCGGTGACCTGGCCCACGACCCCGGTCAGCTCCGGCAGCGCCTGCCGGCCGGCCTGGTCGAGCGACACGGGCCGGGTGCGCATCACATCGAGGACCGGGGCGCTGTCCGCCGACGCCGCTGCCGCGCCCGCCCCCAGTGCGGCGCCCGCGGTCGCGATGAGGACGAGGGCGCGCCGAGCGGTGGGGTTCTTGGGGGAGGCGTGTCGTGCCATGGCTGCTGCCACCTTTTCACTGCGGAGGGTAATGATGTCGACACGCAGGGTAGTTGAGGTGTGATGTGCGCTCCAACGTCGACCCGCGGGGTCGGCACGGTGTACGGAATGCGTCAGACTGGTGTCTCGTGAGTCTCCATCCTCCGGCCCCCGCCCGCGTCGTGCTGCTGTGCGGCCCCTCCGGCTCCGGCAAGTCCCTCGTCGCCGAACTGTCCGGGCTGCCCGTCCTGCGGCTCGACGACTTCTACAAGGAGGGCGACGATCCGACGCTGCCCCTGGTGGAGGGGAGTTCGGACATCGACTGGGACCATCCGCAGTCGTGGGACGAGGACGTCGCGGTCGCGGCCATCGCCGAACTGTGCGCCACGGGCCGCACGAGGGTGCCCGTGTACGACATCGCGCTGAGCGCCCGTACGGGCGAGGAGGCACTGGAGATCGACCGTACGCCGGTGTTCATCGCGGAGGGCATCTTCGCCGCCGAGATCGTGGAGCGCTGCCGTGAACTGGGCCTGCTCGCCGACGCGCTGTGCCTGACCCGCGGGCCCCTCACCACGTTCCGCCGCCGTTTCCTGCGCGATCTCAAGGAGGGCCGCAAGTCGGTCCCGTTCCTGCTGCGCCGCGGCTGGCGGCTGATGCGCGCGGAACGGTCGATCGTCACCCGCCAGACGGCTCTCGGCGCGTACGGCTGCGACCGGGACGAGGCGCTGTCCCGGCTCGCCGCGGCGGCAGCGGGCCGCCGGACCCCGGCCAAGGCTGCGGCGGCCTAGGGCGTGTTTCGAAAGTAGCGTCGCCCGCCCGAAGGGCGGGGCCCGCGGCGCCTGGTGCGGTGCATCGCAAGGCGGAGGGGCGTCCGCGTACTGGGCGTACGCGGACGCCCCCGACAACGCGGGGGGGGGGCGGGGCGGGGGGCCCCACCCCGCCCCCGGGGGGGGGGGGTGGCGGGGCC
>NZ_JBFAWW010000015.1:0-205158 GCF_040680495.1 Streptomyces sp. NPDC052036
CCTCAGCGGACAGAGTGACTTCAACAGCACGAGGACCCGGCGACATGAAAACAGGCCACCAACTTACCCCCGAAATTTCTGGCGCATCACACTAGGCCTGTGCTGGCCCTCTTCGGCCGCCGACTCGCCATCCGCATAAATATGCGGCTGATCGAAAAGTCATTGACCGTCGATCGACCGCATTCCTATGCTCTGGAACCATGGAGCTGATCCAGCGAACGCCGGACCTGTCCGCCTACTTGGCCGCGGACGATGTCATCGACCATCATCATCCGGTGGTGCGCGCAACGGCCGCGCGACTGGCCGGGCAGGTCGCCGACTCGTATGCCTATGCGCAAGCCGCCTATGAGTTCGTACGCGACACCATCCCGCACTCCGCCGACAGCGGTGACCTGCGCGTCACCTGGCGTGCCTCCGACGTCCTCCGGGAGCGCACCGGTATCTGCCATGCCAAGGCGCACGCCCTGGTCGCGCTGCTGCGCGCCGAGGACATCCCGACGGCCCTGTGCTACCAGCGGTTGCTGCACGACGACGGCAGCGGCCATGCCGTGCACGGACTGGTCGCGGTCCGGTTCCACGGTGCCTGGCACCGGCAGGATCCCCGCGGGAACAGGCCGGGGGTGGACGCCCGGTTCTCCCTGGGCGGGGAGCGGCTCGCCTGGGTCCCCGACGAGGAGTCCCATGAGTTGGACTATCCGGGCTTGTATGCCGAACCTCATCCGGCCGTGCTGGACGCCCTCAGAGCCGCGCCCGACCGGCCGGCCCTCTGGAAGACGCTCCCCACCGCACTTTGAGGCAGGCGACGACTCTCAGCGGTCGAGCACCTGGAGCCGGGCGAGGTGGTCCGGCGCGACGAGACGGGTGTGACCTGCCGTCGCTGGAGCTGACGCCAGGGGCCCGCACCCGTCCCCGTCTGACCGAGGAGGAGTCGGCCTCCGCCGTCTTCCCGCCGGAGAGCCTGGCGCCGATGCTGGTCGCCGACGTGGAGCGGGCCGGTGCCGAACCGGCCGAACTGCTGGAGAAATTCAGCCCTGGGGCGCGGATCGCGGTGCGCGCCCCCGTCTGATCCGGCTCAGTGTGCCTCGGCGGCGCGCAGCTCCTCCGCGGTCGGAGCCGTGCCGCCGAGGTGGGCCGGCATCCACCATGCGTCCTCGGGCCCCTTGGGGCGCCCGGGGTAGGCACGCTGGGCGGCCTCCAGCAGCTCCTGGACGCGCCCGCGCAGCTGGCGGGTGAGCGCGCCCGCGTACGAGTCCCGCGGGGCTTCGATCGCCTCGCCGACCCGGATGGTGACCGGGGTGTGGCTGCGCTTGAAGTTGCGCGGTTGGCCCTTGGTCCACAGCCGCTGTGTGCCCCAGACCGCCATCGGGACCACCGGGACGCCTGCTTCCTGTGCCAGCCGCACCGCGCCCGACTTGAAGCTCTTCAGCGTGAACGACTGGGAGATCGTGGCCTCGGGGAAGACGCCGACGACCTCGCCCGACCGCAGCGAGTCCAGTGCGTGCGCGTAGGCGGCCTCGCCCTGCCCGCGGTCCACCGGGATGTGCTTCATGGCACGCATCAGCGGGCCGGAGATCCTGTGCCGGAAGACGGACTCCTTGGCCATGAAGCGGACCAGGCGCTTCTGCGGCAGGGCCGCCAGGCCGTTGAAGATGAAGTCCAGATAGCTGATGTGATTGCTCACCAGCACCGCACCGCCCGAGCTCGGGATGTTCTCCGAGCCCTTGCAGTCGATCTTCAGGTCCCATGCCTTGAACATCGTGAGGGCGAGACCGATGACGGGACGGTAGACGAGCTCAGCCATGGGCGGGGTGGACCCTTCTCTCGGCCTGGGAAGGGACTCCCGGCGGAAGTTACGCAGCCGTAGGTTTACGGCGTCTCGCAGATCGTGCCCCAAGAACGGACGTGGGGCCAGTTCTGGTGCCCGCGCGCGGCGAGATCCTCATCACGTCAGCGGTATGACCCATCGTGAGCTTTTCGTCTGGTCATATTCCTTGTGCGCAACCGCATGCCTTACGGGCGGATATGGCACACATGCGAGGCGGTCCCGAATGCGGTGTATCAGGGAGGCGACGGTGTGCGGCGCGGGAATCTTTGCGGGCTCATGGACGCTGCAACGGAGAATGACCGGATGTGTGACGTGTGGCCGTGCTTGCCCCGGCGAGTGTCGGTAATGTGCCGCAGCGGCGGCGGAGCGGGGGAGTGAGCGTGCGCGGGCGGGACGACGAAATGCGGCTCGGGGCAGCCGAGTTGGGCCAGGGGCTCGGCGAGCGGGCGACGCTTGTCCAGTTCTCCAGCGCCTTCTGCGCCCCCTGCCGGGCCACACGGCGCGTCCTCGCACAGGTCGCCGGGTTGGTGCCCGGGGTCGCTCATGTGGAGATCGACGCCGAGCAGCGGCTCGAACTCGTCCGCGCACTCGGCATCCTCAAGACGCCGACCGTGCTCGTCCTGGACGCGGACGGGCGCATCGTACGGCGGGCGACGGGGCAGCCCCGCAAGGCGGACGTCATCGCGGCCCTGGGTGAGGCCGTTTGAGGCCCCCGGCGAGAGCCGCCGGGCTACTTTGAGACTATATGGGGTGAACCGTGAGGCGGTCGGTGACTCATCTCCCGGATCCCGGGACGCACTTGACTGTGCGCACCATCTATCGTCAGCCTGACCGTATGCCCCCGGAACTCCTTCTCTTCGAGCGTGTCCATGTGGACCTGGCCCGCACCGCGAGTGCCCGCTGTCCGGCCTGGTGACCAGCCACGGTTCCTCCTCCACGCCCCTCTCGCAGAAGGACAGCTCCATGACGGCAACGCCCGGCCTCGACGCCGCTCGGCTAGCTTCCCCGGACCTGCTGCGCGCGGTCTTCCGCCGGCATGCCGCGGGAGTCGCCGTGATCACCGCCCGGGGGGACGACGGCCCGGTCGGCTTCACCGCCACCTCCCTCACCTCCGTCTCCGCCGAGCCTCCGCTCGTCTCGTTCGGTATCGGCCTCGGTGCCTCCAGCTGGCCCGCCGTCTCCCGGGCCGGCCATGTCGGCGTGCACATACTCGGCGAGCACCAGGAGGCCCTGGCCGGCGTCTTCGCCCGTAGCGGCGCCGACCGTTTCGGCGCGTCCACCAGCTGGCGCGAGGGTCCCCAGGGGGTTCCCGTGCTGGACGGCGTGCTCGCCTGGCTCGTCTGCCGTGTGGTGGCGCGAGTGCCCGCCGGCGACCACCGTCTGGTGGTCGCCGAGGTCGTCCGCGGCGACCCGTCCGGCGCCGGCCGTCCGCTGGTCTACCACCAGGGGCGCTTCAACGGGCTGCGCGACTGAACCTACTCGCCGGTTACGCAGCGTTGCCAAGGTCACAGTTCAAAGCGCTTGCTTAGCGGGCATGAAATGGGTGTACTGGCGAGTAATATTTCGTTCGGAGCGCGGGGTCGCCCCGACCGGGATCGGCCGCTTCAGGCGCCTATGCTGCCTGCAAGAAGGCAGCCCAGAAATGACGATGCAGTAGGAGAGCCGGCGTGAGCTTGAGGATCGTTGTCACTGTGAAGTACGTGCCCGACGCCACTGGCGACCGGCACTTCGCCGATGACCTGACCGTCGACCGGGACGACGTGGACGGTCTGCTCTCCGAGCTGGACGAGTACGCCGTCGAGCAGGCGCTGCAGATCGCCGAGGACGCCGACGACGCTGAGGTCACCGTGCTGACCGTGGGTCCGGAGGACGCCAAGGACGCGCTGCGCAAGGCCCTGTCGATGGGCGCCGACAAGGCGATCCACGTCGAGGACGACGACCTGCACGGCACCGACGCCATCGGCACCTCGCTGGTGCTGGCCAAGGCCATCGAGAAGGCCGGCTACGACCTGGTGATCTCCGGCATGGCCTCCACCGACGGCACCATGGGTGTCGTACCGGCGCTGCTGGCCGAGCGCCTGGGCGTGCCGCAGGTGACGCTGCTGTCCCAGGTGTCCGTCGAGGACGGCACCGTGAAGGGCCGCCGCGACGGCGACGCCGCCTCGGAGCAGTTGGAGGCGTCCCTGCCGGCCGTCGTGTCGGTCACCGACCAGTCGGGCGAGGCGCGCTACCCGTCCTTCAAGGGCATCATGGCGGCCAAGAAGAAGCCGGTGGAGTCCTGGGACCTCTCGGACCTGGACATCGAGGCCGACGAGGTCGGTCTCGAGAACGCCTGGACCGCGGTCGAGGCCGTCGCCGAGCGCCCGGCGCGCACCGCGGGCACCATCGTCAAGGACGAGGGCGAGGGCGGCAAGCAGCTCGCTGAGTTCCTCGCGAGCCAGAAGTTCATCTAAGGCTCCTCAGCCTGACCGCCCCTGAAGACTTCGCAATCCGCAAGGAGATCCATTCCCATGGCTGAAGTTCTCGTCTACGTCGACCACGTGGACGGCGCCGTCCGCAAGCCCACCCTGGAGCTGCTGACGCTGGCCCGGCGCATCGGCGATCCCGTCGCCGTCGCCCTCGGCAACGGTGCCGCCGACACGGCCGCCGCGCTCGCCGAGCACGGCGCGGTGAAGGTGCTCACCCACGACGCGTCCGAGTACGCCGACTACCTGGTCGTGCCGAAGGTGGACGCGCTGCAGGCCGCCTACGAGCAGGTGTCCCCGGCCGCCGTCCTGGTCCCGTCCTCCGCGGAGGGCAAGGAGATCGCCGCCCGTCTCGCGCTGCGCATCGGCTCCGGCATCATCACCGACGCCATCGACCTGGAGGCCGGCGACGAGGGCCCGGTGGCCACCCAGTCGGTGTTCGCCGCCTCCTTCACCACCAAGTCCCGTGTCTCCAAGGGCACCCCGGTCATCACGGTCAAGCCGAACTCGGCCGCCGTGGAGGCCGCTCCGGCCGCCGGCAGCGTCGAGGAGCTGGCGGTGACGTTCTCCGACAAGGCGACCGGCACCAAGGTCACCGGCCGCACGCCGCGTGAGTCGACGGGCCGCCCCGAGCTGACCGAGGCCGCGATCGTGGTCTCCGGCGGCCGTGGTGTCAACGGCGCGGAGAACTTCGCGATCATCGAGGCGCTCGCCGACTCCCTCGGTGCGGCCGTCGGCGCCTCGCGTGCCGCCGTCGACGCCGGCTGGTACCCGCACACCAACCAGGTGGGCCAGACCGGCAAGAGCGTGTCGCCGCAGCTGTACATCGCCTCCGGTATCTCCGGTGCGATCCAGCACCGCGCCGGTATGCAGACCTCGAAGACGATCGTGGCGATCAACAAGGACTCCGAGGCCCCGATCTTCGACCTGGTCGATTACGGCGTGGTCGGCGACCTGTTCGAGGTCGTCCCGCAGCTGACCGAGGAGGTCAAGGCCCGCAAGGGCTGAGCGCCTTCGCGGCTACGAGGCCCCCGGGACCGTCATTGCGGTCCCGGGGGCCTCGTTCATCCAAGAGTCAGCGTTCATCCAAGAGTCAGGGACGCCTGCACCGGCAGATGGTCGCTCGGGAACTGCCCGTCCGGGGCCAAGGTGTTGACACAGGCCCAGTGCGCGGTCACGCCCGGTGTGACCAGGATCCAGTCGATGCGATCGCCGTACGGCTTCGGCGGACGGTAGCCGTGGAACGTGCCGTAGGGCGCGGTGTGTTCGGCCGCCATGTCCCAGGTGTCCATGAGACCGGCACCGAGCAGGGCGTCGTACACGGGGTTCTTGTGGGCAGCCACGTTGAAGTCGCCCGTCACCACGAGCGGCAGGGCGCGGTCGAGTCCGGCCACCCGGTCGGCGATGAGGGACACGGCACGCGCGCGTGCGTACTGACTCTTGTTGTCCAGGTGGGTGTTGAGGACGTAGAACTCCCGCCCAGGGGGCTGCGCGTCGTGGAAACGGACCCACGTGACCATGCGGATACAAGCACCGCCCCAGGTGTTCGAGCCGATCACATCGGGCGTGTCGGAGAGCCAGAAGTGGTCGTACTCCACCGGCGTCAGCCGGCGCGTGTCGTAGATGACGGCCACGAACTCGTCGCGGCTGCCGCCCGCACGGCCGGTGCCGAGCCACGCGTACTCCGAACCGAGATCGGCCGCGATGTCGCGCACCTGGTGGTACAGGCCCTCCTGGGTGCCGATGACATGCGGCCGTTCGCGGCGCAGCAGCGCGCGCATCGCCGGGCGGCGGACCGCCCAGCTGTGCCGCCCCGCGTCGCTCGCGTACCGCAGGTTGAAGGACATGACCTCCAGATGGCGCTCGTGCCGGTCCGAGACCGGGGCACCCTGCGACGACAGTGCCGCACCGGACACGGGCAGGACGGCCGCGGCCGCCACGGCGGTCTTGAGGCCCAGACGGCGCGTGACGCTGCTGAGAGGGGGCACGGGAGGCTCCTTCTGTGGCGGGTGCCGGACGAGCCCTGTGCCCGTAGTGTGACAGAGCCGGATGAGATGGGCGTGAACAGCGCGAGGGCGGGGAGTGTCCGACCTGGAGCGGGAGCCGCACGGGTCCGGAGGGTGTTGACCCACGGCGACAGCCGCGGATAGCTTCGCTCAACGGATTGTTGATTCCGTTCAGCGGAAAGCAGGAGGGTGCGGGATGGGTTCGGGCCAGCAGCAGCGGGTGGCGACGACCCTGCCGGGTGCCGTCAGCGAGGCGATCGCGGCCTCCCTCGCCCCGGTCGACGCCGAGTTGGAGCGGTGCTATCCCGGTGACCCCGGCACGCGCCAGCCCGTCCACACGGTCTACGTCCCCGGGGACGTCTTCGCCGCCGACACCATCCGCTCCTGGGGTACAGCGGCCCTGGCCGCACTCGATGAACACGCCCCGGACGCCGCGTCCTTGGCCGCCGTGCTCGGCCTCCCGGACGAGCTCGCCGAGCCCGTCCACGACCGTGTCCGCGCGAAGCTGGAGCGTGAACCGGTCGAGGATCTGCGTGTCGACTTCGAGGACGGCTACGGACCGCGGCCGGACGCCGAGGAGGACCAGGCGGCCGCCCGCGCGGCGCGACTGATCGCACAGGCCCCCGGCGACGGCACGGCGGCCCCGTACATGGGCATCCGTATGAAGTGCATGGAGGCGCCGGTTCGGGACCGGGGCATCCGCACGCTCGACATCTTCCTGACCGGTCTGATGGAGGCCGGCGGCCTGCCGCGGGGCCTCGTGCTCACCCTGCCCAAGGTCACCTACCCCGAACAGGTCACCGCCCTGGTGCGGCTCCTGGAGGAGTTCGAGAAGGCGCACGGGCTGGAGCCCGGCCGGATCGGTTTCGAGATCCAGATCGAGACCAGCCAGGCCATCCTCGCCGCCGACGGCACGGCGACCGTCGCGCGCATGATCCAGGCCGCCGAAGGACGCGCCACCGGACTGCACTACGGCACCTTCGACTACAGCGCCTGTCTCGGCGTGTCCGCCGCGTACCAGTCCAGCGACCACCCGGCCGCCGACCATGCCAAGGCCGTCATGCAGGTGGCGGCCGCCGGCACCGGCGTACGGGTCTGCGACGGCTCCACCAACGTCCTGCCGGTCGGCCCGACCGAGAAGGTCCACGAGGCATGGCGGCTGCACTACGGGCTCACCCGGCGGGCCCTGCGTCGCGCCTACTACCAGGGCTGGGACATGCATCCCGGTCATCTCCCCACCCGGTACGCGGCCGTCTTCGCCTTCTACCGTGAGGGCTTCGAGCAGGCCGCGGGGCGCCTGGTCCGGTATGCGGGCCGGACCGGCGGCGATGTCATGGACGAACCGGCGACCGCGAAGGCACTGAGCGGCTATCTGCTGCGCGGGCTGGACTGCGGCGCGCTCGACACGGCCGAGGTCGCCCGGGCGACCGGCCTGACCCGAGCGGACCTGGAGGGCTTTGCGAGGCCGCGACGGGGCGGCCTGACGGCGTCGGCTCAGTAGACGCGTGCGGGGGCGGGGGCCTGCTGGGCCGACCGCGCGCTGCCCGTCGCTCGTGCTCCGCGCGTCAGTCCGCGGGCGGCAGTTCGCCCGAGCCGCGGGTGATCAGGCGGGTCGGGAGTTCGATGCGCTCCGGAGTGACGAGCGAGCCGTCGAGCTGGCGGAAGAGCCGCTCGGCGGCCGTGCGCCCGAGGGCGGCGGCGTCCTGGGCGACGACCGTGACGCCGGGCTTGAGGAGATCCGCGAGCTCGAAGTCGTCGAAGCCGACGAGGGCGACCGGATGGTCGTGCTCGGCCAGGACACGCACGACGGTGACCGTCACCCGGTTGTTGCCGGCGAAGATCGCGGTGACGGGGACGGGACCTGAGAGCATCTCCTCGGCGGCCCGCCGCACCCGCTCGGGGTCGGTGACACCGAGGGACATCCAGGAGGGCTCGACCGGTATCCCCGCGTCCTCCATGGCGGCCCGGTAACCGCGCAGTCGCTCGGCCGCGGTGTGGATGCGGGGCCTGTCACCGATGAAGCCGATCCTCCGGTGGCCGTGCGCGATGAGATGGGCCACGCCGTCACGGGCGCCGCCGAAGCTGTCGGACAGCACCACGTCCGCGTCGATCCGGCCGGCCGGGCGGTCCACGAACACCGTGGCGACGCCCGCCTTGAGCTCGGGCTCCAGATAGCGGTGGTCGTCACCGGCCGGGATGACCACCAGCCCGTCCACCCGGCGTGCGCACAGCGCCAGCACCAACTCCTGCTCACGGTCCGGGTCTTCCGCGCTCGACCCGTTGATCAGCAGGGCACCGTGGGCCCGGGCGACCTCCTCGACCGCGCGGCTGAGCGGTCCGTAGAACGGGTCGGCGAGGTCCTCCAGGACGAGGCCGATGCTCGCGGTACGTCCCTTGCGCAGGACCCGCGCGCTGTCGTTGCGACGGAATCCGAGTGCCTCGATGGCCTCCTGGACCCGGCGCTCGGTGTCCGGGGTGACCCCGGGTTCGCCGTTGACGACCCGTGAGACCGTCTTCAGGCCTACTCCGGCTCGCGCTGCCACGTCCTTCATCGTCGGACGATTGCCGTAGCGGGTTCCGGAGACGCGGTCTCCTCGGCGGGCGGTCTCGGGCACGATGCGCTGTCCTGTCCTGTCGTCCACGGGGGTGCGGCGGTCCATGGGGTTGTATGAGGATGTGGCGTCGAGCATAGAGCCTGGACAACGTTGTCAGATGCGGGAGAGACTGTCCACCGCAATCTCCGGCCTGCGCCTTCCTTCAGGGGCGCCTCCTGCCCGTACCCGGCCGGAGGCCCGGACCCCGCGGTGATCGCCGCAGTGTGTCCGGTCCGGCACGACTCCGGTACGACTCAAGCCTTGGGAGATCTGACTCTGATGCACAACGACCTCGTGGCCGCGCTCGACATCGGCGGCACCAAGATCGCCGGGGCGCTCGTGGACGGCCACGGCCGGATCCTGGTGCGCGCGCAGCGCGCGACGCCCGCGAAGGAGGACGGCGACACCGTGATGGGCGCGGTGGCGGACGTCGTCGCGGAGCTGGCGCTCTCCCCGCTCTGGGGCAGGGCGAGTGCCGTGGGCATCGGCAGCGCGGGCCCCGTGGACGCCTCCGCGGGAACGGTGAGCCCCGTCAACGTACCGGGCTGGCGCGGATACCCGCTGGTCGAGCGGGTCCGTGCGGCGACGGACGGCTTGCCCGTCCGGCTGATCGGCGACGGCGTGGCGATCACGGCCGCCGAGCACTGGCAGGGCGCCGCCCGCGGCCACGACAACGCGCTCTGCATGGTGGTGTCGACGGGCGTCGGCGGCGGTCTCGTCCTGGGCGGGCGGCTGCACCCGGGCCCGACCGGCAACGCGGGCCACATCGGACACATCAGCGTCGACCTGGACGGTGACCCGTGCCCCTGCGGTTCGCGCGGCTGTGTGGAACGCATCGCGAGCGGGCCGAACATCGCCCGCCGCGCGCTGGAGGGCGGCTGGCAGCCGGGCCCGGACGGGGACACCTCGGCCGCCGCGGTCGCCGCCGCCGCGCGCCAGGGCGACCCGGTGGCCGTGGCCTCTTTCGAGCGGGCCGCGCAGGCGCTGGCCGCGGGGATCGCCGCGACCGCGACGCTGGTGGAGATCGACATCGCGGTCATCGGCGGGGGAGTGGGCAACGCGGGCGACGTTCTCTTCACGCCCCTGCGCAGGGCCCTTTCCGGCTACGCCACGCTGTCCTTCGTCCAGGGCCTGACCGTGACGCCCGCGGTGATGGGCACGGACGCGGGCCTCGTGGGCGCGGCAGCGGCGGCTCTGGGAGGCCGGGACAGCTTGCCGACGGCGGGCATCGCGACCTGAACCGGCCCCGTGAGGGCGGGTCGCGGCGCGCACCTGGCCGGTGTCATGAGCGTGCTGCCCCAGGAGGAGCTACGCGGCAGGCGTGACTGGATTTGACCGTCACTGGCCAGTGTTTGGCAGTTTCCTGACGGAATTAGCTTCTCTTTTGGCTCGTAATTTCATCATTAGCGACCGGATCGGCTGTCTTCGGCATTAACGAATCGATTTCGTTGCGCCGGCCCGGCGTGTCTCCTACGGTGACCGTCTCAGGCGCAGTCCGGCGATCACGGCCATGCGTGGGGGCATGGAGCCTGTGCGCCTGTGGGGGGGCGTACACGCGTACGCGGGTTGCACGAGGGGGGCGGCTCGTCCGTGAGCGATATCAAGGAAAGACTCGATGCTGTGCTGCGCCGACGGCGGGAGCTTCTGCCTGTCGTCGACGAACAACTGGACCGGTGGACCCGGATCCGGCAACTGGTCCGGGAACTGCGTGACGCGACCAGGAGTGCCGGCCCGGCCGGTCCGCAGGGGCCGGCGCACGCCGCCCTGGACTCGTTCGACACGGCGGCCATCGAGCGAGCGGTGCAGGACTGCCTGGACGTACTGGCCGGGGTCCGGGGCCGGGTCGGCCGAAACACCGTCAACATCGGTGTGAGCGGCCGTGCCCGCAACGGCAAGAGCACGGTGCTTCAGTCGCTGTCCGGGCTCGACGACCAGCAGATACCCAGCGGGCGCGGCCAGCCGGTCACGGCCGTGCGCAGCCGGATCTACCACTCGGCCACCGACCGCGGCGCACTGCTGACGATGCACACCGAGGGCTCGTTCCTCAAGGAGGTGATCGCTCCGTATCACGCCGAACTGGGCCTCGATCCCGCGCCCGGCGACCTGTCGGCCTTCGCGCTCTACGACTATCCGCCGCCCGCCGACGGAGCGGGCAAGGCCGACCAGCCCCGGCTGGCCCCGCTGCTGGCCCGGGTCCGTGAGGCACAGCAGGCACTCGGTACCTACCGGCACTGCCTGACCGGGGAGATCCGGACGGTGGACCTCTCGGACATCAGGGAGTGGGTGGCCTATCCGGACGGTGCTGGGGCGCCCCCGGTGAAGAGGCCGTACCTGGCCGTCCGGGACGCGGCCATCACCTGCGCCTTCCCGATCGACGAAGTGACCGCACTGGGCCTGGTGGACATGCCCGGGCTCGGTGAACTGGTCCCCGAGGCCGAGGCACACCATCTCGACGGCCTGCGCAACGACGTCGACTTCGTCATCGTCGTCAAGCGGCCGACCGACACCAATGCCATGTGGGCGGAGGAGGACGCCCGCGCCCTTCAGCTCATCGGGAGCGTCTGCACCGTCGCCGATGTACGGGACTTCACGCTGATCCTGGTCAACACGGGTATGTGTCTTCCCGAGAACGTCCGCGCTCTCGCGGACGACCTGAGCCAGCGGCTCAACGGGAATGACGAGCACCGCGGTTACTGGGTGGTGCTGGAGGACGGCGCCGACCGCGACGCGGTGCGGGAGCTGGTGCTGAGACCGGTTCTGGAGCACCTGGCGACCGCCCTGCCGCGTATGGACGAGGCGGTGATCGCGGACGCGATCGCGGTGTGCCGGGAACGCACGGAGGCGATCGCGACGGAACTGGCTGCCTGGACCGCTGTACTGCGGACCCTGGCGGTTCCCACATCGGCGGAGCAGACGTTCGACCGCGCCGAGCGACTGCGCGAGGAAGTGGCGGCTTCGCTCCAGGCATGGGTCGACACTCTCAGCGCTCGTGCCGAGGACGACTTCGACGACACCGAGTTCCTGGAGCGCGTCGCGGAGGTGCACGAGAGCGTCCGCACCTGGGTGCTCAGCGGCTTCGGGGAAGGCGCCGAGGCATGGCGGGAACGGGCGCTGAACCGCCTGCGTGTCGACCGGGCGTCGCTCCCCTTCGCGTCCACGGAGCTCAACCGGGTACGGGTGGAGATGGCACGCCGCTTCGCCGCGGTGGACGACGTGCTGACGCGACGACGGGAGGACTACTGGGCGGGTCTGGTCGACGCGCTGGGCCCCAGGCTGGCGCTCCTCCTCCGTGACAGTCCCCCTGCGGCGGACGCCGCTCGACCCCGGGACTCCCTGCAGGCCCTGGCTCGTGTCCTTCATGACGCGTACGACCCCTGCCCCGTGCTCGCCGGGACGCTCGACTCCGCGTTGGACGTACGGCTCGACTACCACACCCGGGTGTTGCCCCATGTGCGTCGTGCCCTCGGCGTCCTCCTTCCCGAACCGGACGATCCGGCGGCGGACGGCCCGACCACCTTGCTGGCGGTGCCCCGCACAGCCGAGGGTGCCGAACTCCTGCTGGAGAGGATCACCCAACTGGCCCGGCAGGCCGCCTACGACGCTCAAGCGGTCCTGGCTCGTGAGCCGGCGACCGCGGCCCAGGCGCTGTTCGCGTACGGCGAGCAGTTCGAGGACTCCTTCGTGCGCTCGGACCAGTCCGAGGTGGAGTTCAGACGCCTCGTGGGGCAGTTCCAGGACCGCATGTGGCCCACCGACACTGCCGGGCCCCGAGCGGTGACGGCTCAGGTGCGCCGGGTGCGCGGACTGGTGGCGGAGCTGCGCCGCCTGATCGATGACGTGGATCCGCGGCACCCCGCGGCTGAGGGGAGCAGACGGTGACACTGTCGTTCAAGGCGTCGATGGTGGGCCCGTCGAGGGTCGGGAAGACCACCATGCTGACCGCTGTCCTGGCCGAGACGGAATCCATGCTGGCCGGTAGCGGAGTGAGTCTCGTCCTGGACGAGGCGACCGAGTTGCGGGTCCGCAAGAACCGCAAGGAACTCCGACGGGCCATCGAATCACGCGAGTTCGACGCGGCGTCCCTGGGCGGAAGCCAGGCCAAGGCCCTGTATCAGGTGAGCCTTCAGGCATTCGGGGACAGCAGGCCGGGCATCCCGTTCAGCATCCTCGACTACCCGGGCGGCTGGCTCGACCCCGCCGTGCGCGTCCGTGTCCCCCAGGCCAAGGAGAGCTGGGCCGAGTGCGAGAGGCACATCACCGAAAGCCTGATGCTGCTGGTCCCCGTGGAAGCCGCCGTACTGATGGAGGCCGTGACTCCGGCGCAGCGCCGGGCGGTCGCGGACCTGCTCGGCCTTGAGGACGTCGAGGCCCTGGCCCGGAAATGGGCCCGCGCACGCAACCGGCCCGAGCACCGTGACGAGCCGGCCGTGCTCGTTCTCGCGCCGCTGAAATGCGAGAAGTATTTCGATGACAACGGCGGCAAAGGACGAGAAGCCGGAAGACTGCGCCAACTCGTTCGGGAAAAGTACAGAACGATCGTCGGTGCTGTCCACGAGGAGGCGAAGGACCGCAACGTACGGGTGGTCTACGCCCCCATCGACACCTACGGCTGTGTGGACCTCATGGAGGCGGAGTGGGTCGAGGTGGACGACGACGGTGACCGGACCCTGGACTTTCGCGGACACTACCGATTCCGGGAGATCCCACCCGAAGTGCGGCCCAAGGCCGCCGCAACCGTCATGCGGGAGCTGTGCAGCTGCGTGGTCTACGGCCAGGACGCCGCGGAACAGCGGCGGGCGGATGCGGCCAGGGGTGTCTTCGAAGCCGCGCTGGGGCGCAAGTTGGAGACCAAGGGGTTCTGGGGGGCGTTGGACTACTACCTCTTCGGGGAGGCGCTGGCCAACAGGAACACCCGTCTGTCCAGCCAACAGGTCATCGACGATGCGGCGCGGCACCAGGAGGAGCTGACAGCGGTGCTCAAACGCATGGCCCAGCAGCCAGCCGACGAGCGAGTGGAGGAATGGTGAGCGGCCCGATGCGCGCCTACCTGATGACCCGGGGCACCAGGCGGAGCAAGGACTACGCCTTCCTCGGCGAGGCCCCGGCCGTACCGTGGTGGGATGCGCTCGCTCCTTGGGTCTTCCTGGAGAGCGAGGAGGTCATCGTCCACCGGAACGAAGCGGGCCGTGCGAGCCTGCTCATCAGCGGCATCCCGTCACGCCGCACCGACGTGCTCGGCACCCGGATCCGGCACACGGTGGTACTGGACGGTGCGGACGGCGAGCACGGCCTCGCCCTGTGGATCGTGCGATGCGGACTGGACGACGCAGAGCGGACCCGGCTGGGAGACGCCCTGGACAGCGCCTTTCCCGGGGACCTCGTCGACGCGCTCATGACGGATGCGAACGATGACGTCGGAGACAGGTTGCTCGCCGCGCTCAGACAAACCGCCGAGGAGCCGGAAACGCACGAGGCGGGAGAGGACATCCCCGGGTCGTGGGCGGGCAGCGTTCACGATGCGACGGCGACCGGGGCCTTCATGGCCCGCGCCCGGCGTCTTCTGGCCGAGAAGCACACCGGATACGCCTTCACCACGCATGCTCTGCTCACCGCCGACGGCGCGCGGGGCGCGGCGCGCGCGTTGCCCGGCGAGATGGCCGCCCTTCTCCACGAGGGTGACCTGCAGGAGGTCGAACAGCTGGGAAAAGGTGGCGTCCCGGCACCGCGCCGGGACGGCACCGCGCAGGCCGGAGCGAAGCGCCAAGTTCTGCTGGCGCTGGGGGTATTGGCCGTGGTTCTCGGGGTGTGGTGGCTGATCCAGCACCTTTGATGGATGCGCTGGACGCCGTGTTCCGCGCTCAGGACCGCCGGTTCTACACGTTGGAATTCGCCTTTCCGCGGTGGCAGGCCGCGAAGCGGCAATACGAACTCGACGTCGAGATACTTCTCCCCATGGTGGAGGGTTCTCTGTACCGCTCCGGTGACGGGCGTCCCATCAACGTCAAAGGTCGTGTCATCCAATTCACGCCATCCACGAATACGCTGGGGAGCGGGGAATCGGTCCTGGGGGAGTTCGTCTTCAGGCTGAGCGATGACTACGGGGAAGTGCGCGTTCCGTTGCCTTCCTCCTTCGTCAAGGGCTTGGGTGACGCAGTCACCTGGTTCCGGGAAGCCCTTACGCCCTACGAATCCGAGGACCTCAGTCGGCATCTCGTGCGCCTCGTCCGTGACGCGGGGGCCAGATTCGAGGAGGTCATCGGTATGTGCCGGCAGCTGGCCACGAGCGAGAACCCTGCTGACGCACTGGAGCACGCGGAACTGCTGTGGGCCCGTGCCCGCCTGCTGATGGTGCTGAACCAGGACCGAGCGGCGGCGGAGTACGTCGTCCGGGGATGTCGACGGGCCGAGTTCTCCGGACTGCCGCTCGGCTCCCGCATGGTACGAGCCGGGCGGGGACTTGCCCTCCTGCTGGAGCGCGCTCAGGAAGAAGAGGCCGCGCAACAGGTCAAGAGGATCCTGCCCGCTGTGCATGACTGGCCATGACGGCCCGTCCTACGCCGTGCCCCGCCGCACGGCGTAGGACGGGAGGCGCGCTTGAACGGTAGGGTGCCTGCCCATGACGCGTACCGAACCATCCGACGCGCCAAGGGTGTTCATCTCCTACGCGCACGAGGATGACGGCGGCGCCCACGCCGACCAGGTGCGGGAGCTGTACCAGCTGCTGCGGGCCAACCACGTCGACGCGCAGTGGGACGGGGTGGCCGCCGAGCAGCGGCAGAACTGGCCCAAGTGGATGGTCAAGGAGGCGGAGCAGGCGGACTTCGTCCTCGTGATTGCCTCACCCTCCTACAAGCTGCGGGCCGAGGGCACCGAGGCCCCGGGGGTCGGCCGAGGGGTCGCCTGGGAGACGGGACTTCTCGAGGAATACGTATACCGGCACCACCGGACATGGCACCGCCGCGTCCTCACCGTCGTACTGCCAGGAGGTTCGCCGGACGACCTGCCCGCCTACCTCCTGACCACCGCCGTACCGCCCTTCATCATCGATCACCTCACGCGAGAGGGCGCCGAGAAACTCCTGCGCTATCTGCTTGAGCAGCCCTATGAGATCGAGCCCGAACTCGGAGCCCGACCGGTGCTGCCGCCGCGCGACACCTCCGCAGCCGGCCGACAGGACGGCGACCCGCCGGAGCTGGCGGAGTTGTGGCACAACTCGCAGGCCGCTGCCGCCGAGGCCGAGATCGTCGGCGTACACCCCCTGGGCCAGGACCTGCTGCTCTCCCACGGGCTGTATGTACAGCGCACCATCGAGAAGGACGTCATCGCGGCCCTGGAGGGGCCGGGGTGCACGGCGGTCGTGGGTGAGGCCGGCTACGGCAAGACGAGTCTCGTATGGAGCATCCACCGGCGCCTCGCCGAGCAGGGACGGCGTCCCTTGTTCCTCCGGGCGAGCAGCCTGCTGTCCGGTCTCTACGAGGCGGGGCAGGGCGACTCCGCCCGGCGCAGGGGCGTTCTCGCGCCCCGAGTGGTGCTCCGCGCGATCCAGCAGGCGGCCCGACGGGAACCCTCGACGGTTCTCCTGGTCGACACCGTCGACCTGCTCATGCACAGTGACGACGCCTGTGCCCTCGTCGTCGACGTGGTGCGCGCCGCCGACCGACTGAGCCTGTCCACCCTCCTGACCTGCCGCCCCGTGGAGGCCCAGCGCCTGACCACGGCCGTGGCGGGAGCGGGGGTGGACCTGAGGACCCGTCTCCTCGGGTCCTACGACGCCGACGAATGGCCCGAGGCCGTCCGCAGCTATGCCCGCGGCTTCTACGACGGACTGGACGGAGCCCCGCCGACCGCAGCGGTCGTCGACCGGGTCACGAACGCCGCCTCGCTGGGGCGCGCGCTCCGGGAGGTGTGCGCCAACCCCTTCGCGCTGCGCCTCCTGTTCGAGCTGTACGCGCCCGACATGCCCGACGAGGACGTGGACACGCCTCATCTGTACGACCGGTTCTGGAAGCGCCGGGTGGTGAGCGACCAGCGGGCCTGGCGGACGTCGACCACACTGCCCGCGGCCGATCTGTCCGCTCACGCCAGAGCCGCCGCACGACTGATCCTCGCCTCCAGCCGGCTCGACGCCCGGCGTGCCGTGCTGGAGGGCGGGATCGAGGCCCAGCTGTCCCGTACGCGGGATCTGGTCGTACGGGACGGCCCTGATGTGCCGGCCGCCCTGGAGGCGCTGCGCTCTCGGGGCGTGCTCTCCATCCGGGAGCAGACCGGATACCTCTGGTTCTTTCATCAGACGTTCTTCGAGCACGCGGCGGCCCGGGGCGTGCTCGCGTGCGGCAGCTCGGCCGTCGACGACCTGATGGACAGAGTCGCCCGCGACCCGGGTGACCTCTACTTCGGCGAGGTGGCCGGCGAGGTCCTGCTGATGGCCGGACGGCTTCCCGAAGCGGGCGGCGAGACCTTCTCCAAGGACCGGGCCGATGCGGCACTGTCCGGCTGGCTCGCCTCCGACGACCCCGCTCTGCTGGGCATGGGGCTGCGTGTCTACGCCAAGTTCAAGGAGCCCGGCCCGTTGGTGCGCGCAAACGCGCCCGGTGCGTTGAGACGCGCCGACACCCCGCTGATCGACCGGTTTCTGCGGTTGCTGCCGTCCGTGACCCACCGGGACCTGAGTCGGCCGCTGGACGACCTGGCCCTGCTGTGGGCGGGGGAGCGGGACCGAAAGCGGGTCAGGCGAGGCGTGATCGAGGCCCTGGTGCGGCTCGCGACCCAGGACGCCGTGGCCGTCGAGGCGTTCACCCGGGCCCACGGCTGCTTCGAGTGGCTGCGGTCGTTGCCCGCCAACGAACTGCACCACAACGAGAAACTGGCCTTCCGGCTGCTCGACGCCGTGGTGCCCGCCAACCAGGAACGCGCCGTCGATCTCGCCGCCGAGTTCTGGCGGCTGGCCGTGGGCACCGGCCGACTCGCCCTGCTGACCGACCTGTTGGTGCGGATGGCCCGCTGGACCCTCCCTCCACGGCTCGTCCGGACGTCCGTCAGGACCTTCATGGAGGAACTCGCGGACGTTCAGCCGGACAAACAGGACACGGTTCCCTTCGAGCGGGCGTTCGGCAGCTTCTTCCTCAACAGTGCGCCGAGAGCGGAGGAGGTCCTCCCGGAACTGCGCAGACGGCTGGGGCTCGGCCAGGACCGGGCGGCGGCCGGCGGGCAGGAGCGCCGCACGAGCGTCCTCGCCCTGCGGACCACGCTGCGCATGCACACGGCTGCCGTACTCGGCGGACTCGCCGTGGATCCCGCCGACTACCTGGACACGGTCCTGTCCACCCGGGAACCGGCGCGCCAACTGGCCGTGTGCTACGGCGTCCTGACCGAGTCGCTCGTCGGGCGGGCGGCACGCTTCCGCCGCGACCCGCGCACCGCCACCGACCCGGCCGACCCCGCCGCCGACGACCCGGACGCCGGGCCGGAGACCGGTAATCCGCTCACCGTCGAGGCACGCCGACGCTGCGCCCGGGCACTGCGGGACCTGCCGTGCGAGGAGAACTCACCCCAGGGCGGCAAGGACGAGAGGTGGTTGTGGCGCAACGCCCTTCAGGAGGCGCGGCTGCCCGCCGAGACCCTGCTCACGCTGCTGCCCGAGGCACAACCCGGCCCGTTCGCCCCGGTCCGCTCGCTGTGGCTGAGCAACACGGGTCTGAGCTCGTTCCTCATCTCCGCCGCCACCGCCGGGCACGCCGAGGCCCGCAGGGCCCTCACCGCCCTCGTCGGAGACCAGGAGGTCCAGGACACGCTCCGCGGTACGAGGCAAGGGCGCGCCGCACTGGAGAACATGGTGGGCCGGCTGCAGTACGCCGTACCCCGCCACCCCGAACTCGTCGACCAACTGATCCTCTACGCGCGGACCGCGGCGATGCCGGAGGTGCTCCACCAGACGCTGGGGGACATGGCCAAGGCCGTGCGGTCCGACGCGCACGACGCACAGCCCGTGCGGGAGTGGCTCCCGGCCCCGCACCGTCAGGCGCTCATCGAGTACCGGCGACGGCTCGTCGACGACCGTAGACCGGACATCCGCCGACACGGCTTCATCCTCTGGAAGGTCCATCTGGAACTCGGCTTCGACGACTACCCGACGATCGATGAGATCGTAGGGGCCTGGGAAGCGGCGGCGGCGCAGGATCTGCGCAACGCCCTTCTGGAACTGGCGACGGTGACGGTCCCCGCCCGGATGTGGGACGCGACGGCTCCCACGATGCTGCTGCGCGTCCTCAGGCCCCTGCTGAAGGCCGGCCGGGCGGCCCGCGCCGAGCCGCCGTGCCGGGCGACCGAGCAGGTGATCAGCCATGAGTCGAAGGCCCGCATGCTGCTCACCCAGGCGCACGCCCATCTCGGGGCGCTGCACCGCGCCGACGGCATCGTCGCCTTCGCGCTCTGCCTGGCCGAGCGCGCCGGGTACGACGTGCGCTCGAACCTCGGCAGCGGGACGGTGAGCGAGATCTTCCGGTCTCTGGGCTTCCTCATGGAGCGGCTCGTCCCCGAGGACCCCGTGGAGGCGGCCCGTCTGACCGCGACGATCGTGGAGGCCATGCACCGGGTCCAGCCCGAGAACGTGAAGTGGAAGCGCGACATCGCCCGGCCCTGGGCGGTCTTCCTGGGGGACCTGTGCACGCGGCTCACGCCGGTCGACCAGGAGCGCTGGACACGGCGCATGCTGTGCGAACCCGCCTTCTGCACCCCCGTGGTGTCGGCCGCGGCCCAGCTCAAGCCCAAACCCGCCTGGCTCGACGCGCTGTTCCGCGAGGAGACCACGCCGGCCTCGCTACGGGAGAGCATGAGGGGCAGCAACTACCTCCACGCACGGACGGAGGGCAACCTGGGCGGCTGGCCGGAACTGCTGGAGCGGGCGCCGCTGTACTGACCGGCCGCGTCATCGGAGAAGGGGCCGTGACTCCGGACCAGTGGCGGCAGTTGAACCGGTCATGAAGAAGCGCAGCATGCTCGCCCTCGCCTCCCTCGCCACCGGTTTCGTCGTGGCGGCCGTCACCCCCTCCCACGCCGCCGACCGCGACACGCTCGGTGATCTGAACGTCAAGGACACTGTGAGCACCGTGGACCACACCATCGACCAGGACGGCCTCGCCACCGAGAACGGCGCCCTGGGGCAGAACGGCTGAGGGGGAGCCGAACACGCGGCGCCGGTGGCCCTGGACGACAGGGGCACCGGCGCCGCGGCATGCGGCCCCCTGAGCGCCCCGGCGGCGTCCCGGCGATCGGCGCGCCGGACGCACCCTCATCAGCGCCGGGTTTCCATGGCAGGGTGGAGCGGGCAAGCCACAGGGGGCCAACAGAAGAGGGGGAACTGTGATCGTCGTCTGGATCAACGGCGCGTTCGGTGCGGGGAAAACCACCACCGCACGGGAAGTGATCGAGCTGATCCCGAACAGCACGCTCTTCGACCCGGAGGTCATCGGCGGATCGCTCACGCAGCTGCTGCCGCCCAAACACCTCGCCGAGGTCGGCGACTTCCAGGATCTTCCGATCTGGCGACGGCTCGTGATCGACACCGCGGCAGCCATGCTCGCCGAACTCGGCGGTGTCCTCGTGGTTCCGATGACCCTGCTGCGCCAGGAGTACCGCGACGAGATCTTCGGCGGCCTCGCCGCCCGCCGCATCTCCGTGTGCCATGTCCTGCTCGCTCCGGCCGAAACGATCCTGCGTGAGCGAATAGCCGCCCGGGAGGTGCCACCCGACCTCCCCGACGGCGAGATGCGGATCCGCCAGTGGTCGTACGACCACATCGAGCCCTATCGCGTCGCGCTGGGCGCCTGGCTCGCCGCCGACGCCCACCCCGTCGACACCAGCGCGCTCACTCCGTACGAGAGTGCCCTGCGGATCGCCGAGGCCGTACGCACCGGCGACGCGCCTGTCAGCGACATCGTGCAGACCCCCGAGCCGACCTCCGAGACCCTCGCGGCCGGGGTGCTCCTCTTCGACGAGCAGGACCGTGTGCTGCTCGTCGATCCCACCTACAAGGCCGGCTGGGAATTCCCCGGGGGCGTCGTCGAGCCCGGCGAGGCCCCTGCCCGCGCCGGCATGCGCGAGGTCGCCGAGGAGACCGGGATCACGCTCCAGGAGGTGCCCCGGCTCCTCGTCGTCGACTGGGAGTCCCCCACGCCCCCCGGCTACGGCGGACTGCGCCTGCTCTTCGACGGCGGTCGCCTCGACAGCATCGAAGCCGAACGTGTCCTGCTGCCCGGGCCCGAGCTGCGCGCCTGGCGGTTCGTCACGGAGGCGGAAGCGGCCGATCTGCTGCCGCCCGTGCGCTACGAACGTCTCCGCTGGGCGCTGCGGGCCCGCGAACGCGGCGCGGCACTTTACCTGGAGGCGGGCGTTCCGCTCGGCTGACGATCCGTCAAACGCCGGGGCGGCTGCGTCGGTGGGTCACGATCCCTCGATGCTTCGCTGCGGGGACACGTCACGGGACGTCGTACCTGTCCGCCGCAGCTGCGCAGGGTCTCGCCCCCGGCCCGTGCTCGCCTCGTCGATCGCCGTACCCGAGCCCGTCGGGCCGGCGTCGATGAGCGTCAACCCGTCGTCGTCGCACCAGAGACAGGCCCGACCGACAGATACGCCCGACCGGCCGCGAAGCGCAGCAGATGCCGACGCGGCAGGAGTTCGACGACGTCCATGGGGACGAGCGCGGAGAGGGTCCTCGCCTGCGGGCGAGGACCCTCTGCCGTGGTCAGAACCGGTCAGCTCGCCGCGTAGTTGCGCAGGAACAGGGCCTCGGCGACCGACAGGCGCTCCAGTTCCTGCGGGGACACGCTCTCGTCCAGTGCGTGGATCTGCGCCTCCGGCTCGCTCAGGCCGATGAGGAGGATCTCGGCCTGCGGATAGAGCGACGCGAGGGTGTTGCACAGCGGAATGGAGCCGCCCTGGCCCGCGTACTGCATCTCCTCGCCGGCGTAGGCGACCGCCATCGCCTCGGCCATCGCGGTGTACGCCGGTCCCGAGGAGTCCGCCCGGAACGCCTGCCCCTGTCCGATCTGTTCCGTCCGCACCCGGGCGCCCCACGGGGTGTGGGCCTCCAGATGGGCCTGGAGCAGCTTCGTCGCCTCGGCCGCGTCCACCCCCGGCGGCACCCGCAGACTGATCAGCGCACGGGCGCTCGCCTGCACCGACGGGGTCGCGCCCACGACCGGCGGGCAGTCGATGCCGAGGACGGTCACGGCGGGTCGGGCCCACAGCCGGTCGGCGACGGAACCGGAGCCGATCAGCTCGACTCCGTCGATCACCTTGGCGTCCTTGCGGAACCACTCCTCGTCGTACCGCAGGCCCTCCCAGTCGGACCCGCCCGTGAGCCCGTCGACGGTCGTCGAGCCGTCCTCGGAGCGCAGCGAGTCCAGGACGCGGATCAGCGCGGCCAGCGCGTCCGGGGCCGCGCCGCCGAACTGGCCGGAGTGCAGATTGCCTTCCAGCGTGTCGATCCGGACCCGGACCAGGGTCATTCCGCGCAGCGTGGTGGTGGCCGTCGGCAGACCGACCCGGAAGTTGCCCGCGTCACCGATGACTATGGCGTCGGCCGCCAGCAGATCGGGGTGCTGCTCGGCGTACCGCTCCAGACCGCCCGTGCCCTGTTCCTCCGAGCCCTCCGCGATCACCTTCACATGCACCGGCACACCGCCGTTGGCCCGCAGCGCCCGCAGCGCCAGCAGATGCATGATGACTCCGCCCTTGCAGTCGGCGGCGCCGCGCCCGTACCAGCGGCCGTCGCGCTCGGTCAGTTCGAAGGGCGGCGTGGTCCAGCCGGCCTCGTCGAGCGGCGGCTGCACGTCGTAGTGGGCGTAGAGGAGCACGGTCTTCGCGCCCTCGGGGCCGGGCAGATACCCGTAGACCGACTGTGTGCCGTCCGGGGTGTCCAGCAGCGCCACGTCCTGGAAACCCTCGGCGAGCAGCGCGTCGGCGATCCAGCCCGCGGCGCCCTCGCTCTCGCTCTTGGGGAACTGGCCGAAGTCCGCCACCGATTTGAAGGCCACCAGTTCGGTGAGCTCCTCCTTCGCCCTGGGCATCAACGAGGCGACGGTCTCGGCGACGGGATTCGAGGACATGGGAACGCTCCTTGAGGTGCGGTGTGGCACCGATGGGTACTTCTGTGTAGGTGTGTAACTCTGTGTGCGGGTGATCACGCTGGGGTGCGCGCGTACGGGTGTGCAGTGCACGTACGCTGCCGATCCTCCCACAGCGGCCTGCGACGATGCGGCCGTAGGATGCGGGGGACAGGTGCGGCAGGCGGCTTGATCGGGAGCAGTAGACCATCGTGAGCAGCGAGAACTCTTCGGCGGACGGCGTGCAGCGGGTGTGGGACGTCGTCGTGGTGGGCGCGGGACCCGCGGGGGCCTCGGCCGCCTACGCGGCGGCCGTCGCGGGACGCAGCGTGCTGTTGCTGGAGAAGGCGGAGCTCCCTCGCTACAAGACCTGCGGCGGCGGCATCATCGGCCCCTCGCGCGACTCACTGCCGCCCGGCTTCGAGTTGCCGCTGCGCGACCGGGTGCACGCGGTCACCTTCTCGAACAACGGCCGCTTCACCCGCACCCGCCGCTCCAAGCAGATGCTGTTCGGGCTGATCAACCGTCCCGAGTTCGACCAGCAACTCGTCGAGCACGCGCAGAAGGCGGGCGCGGAACTGCGGACGGGTGTGACCGTCTCGCGGGTCGAGCAGCACGGATCGGCGGTGCCCGACCGGCGCACGGTCGCCGTCGTCCTGCAGGGCGGCGAGACGGTGCTGGCGCGCGCGGTGGTGGGTGCCGACGGCAGCGCCAGCCGTATAGGGGCGCATGTCGGGGTGAAGCTCGACCAGGTGGACCTGGGCCTGGAGGCGGAGATCCCGGTGCCGGAGACCGTCGCCGAGGACTGGAAGGGGCGGGTCCTCATCGACTGGGGACCGATGCCGGGAAGCTACGGCTGGGTGTTCCCGAAGGGCGACACGCTGACGGTCGGCGTGATCTCCCGGCGCGGTGAAGGCGCCGCGACGAAGCGGTATTTGGAGGACTTCATCGCCCGGCTCGGCCTCGCCGGTTTCGAACCGAGCATCTCCTCCGGACACTTGACCCGCTGCCGTGCCGACGACTCGCCGCTGTCGCGCGGGCGGGTGCTGGTGTGCGGAGACGCGGCGGGGCTGCTGGAGCCCTGGACGCGTGAGGGCATCTCCTTCGCGCTGCGGTCGGGGCGGCTCGCCGGGGAGTGGGCGGTGCGGATCGCCGAGGCGCACGACGCGGTGGACACGCGGCGCCAGGCCCTGAACTACGCGTTCGCGATCAAGGCCGGTCTGGGCGTCGAGATGAGCGTCGGGAAGCGGCTGCTGGCGGCGTTCGAGCGGCGCCCCGGGCTCTTCCACGCGGCGCTGACCGGCTTCCGCCCCGCGTGGACGGCCTTCAAGGACATCACGCGGGGGGCCTCCTCCCTGGCGGAGATGATCCGCACCCGTCCGATCGCCCAGCGCGCCCTGACCGCGCTGGACCGGCGGTCGGTCGGGGACGAGGTCAGTTCCTGACCGTGACGCGGAAGACCGGATGGTCGGGGGCGATCCGGCGCAGCTCCTGGTCCGGGGAGTCGGGGCCCACACCGTTGAAGAAGACCCCGACCTCCGCCTTCCAGCGCTTGAGGTAGGCGCGCAGCAGCGGAACCTTGTCGTCGTCGGCGATCTCGGTGGCCGTGAACACGTCCACGTTCTTGCCCAGGCGCAGTTCGCCGCCGCCGGCCGCGCGCATGTTGTGGGTCCACTGCACATGGCCGCGGGGAGCGACCAGGTACTGCTGTCCGTCCACGGTCAGCAGGTTCACGGGGGTGGTGCGCCACTCGCCGCTCTTGCGGCCGCGCACCGCCAGCACCCGGGATCCCCAGATGCTGATGCCGCGGCGGGTCATCCAGGCCACGGCGCGGTTGAAGACGTTGACGGTGAACCAGCCGGGCTTCCGGACGTGTGTGGACATGGCCGTCCTCCAGGGGCGGAAAGTGTGAGCGGTGCTCTCGCTGTGGAACAGTGTGGAGGAGATCGGTGCTCCACCGCAAGAGCAGTGCTCACTGTTTGGTGCGGCGCTCTTGTTTGAGTGCGACGCTCTCGGCTGAGTGCGATGCTCGCGGTTGAGAGCTGCGCTCTCGGTTGTGTGCACTGCTCTGGAAACGTGGCACACTGCGGACATGAGCACCCCCCAAGGAGCCCGCGCCCGAGCCCGGATCGAGGTCACTGCCGCCATCAAGGACGCGGCCCGCAGACAGCTCGCCGCGGAAGGCGCGGCCAGACTCTCCCTGCGCGCCGTCGCCCGGGAGCTTGGCATGGTCTCCTCCGCGCTCTACCGCTACTTCCCCAGCCGGGACGACCTGCTCACCGAGCTGATCATCGACGCCTACGACGCGCTGGGGGAAGCCGCCGAGGCCGCGGCCGCGCGGGCCGGCGACCTCGCCCCCGCGCGGCGTTGGGTCGCCGTGTCCGAGGCCGTGCGCCGATGGGCGCTCGCGCACCCGCACGAGTACGCGCTGATCTACGGCACACCGGTGCCCGGATATTCCGCGCCCGAGTCGACCGTCCCGTCCGCCTCCCGTGTCTGGCTTCAGCTGCTCGACATCGTGCGCGACGCCCACCGCGGGCGCGGCGTGGCCCGGACCCCGGTGCCCGCCGAACTGGAGCCGGAGGCCCGCCGTATGGCCGCCGACCTGGCCCCCGATCTGCCGCCCGAGGTGGTCACGGCCCTGGTCGCCTCCTGTGCGCAGCTGTACGGACTGGTCGGATTCGAGCTGTTCGGACAGTTCAACAGGGTCGTGGAGGACCGGGAGGTGTTCTTCCGGCATGCGGCGGCCCAACTGGCGCACGGCGTGGGCCTGGTCTTCCCGTAGTAGCCGCCGCGCACCGGCCCCCCGACGTACTCCCCGGGGAGTACGGCTGATCACCTCGACCGGCTGACGCCGCCCGCGCCCGGCTGCGTCTAGCGTGAACGTCATGGAGGAGCAGACCGCAGCGGGGCCACGGCGACGCCCCGGACCGCCACGGCGGTCCGGGCCGCCGTGGCGGAGCCGTCGGGACGACGAGGCCCGCGGCTCCCGTCTGCCCTGGCGCTCCACCCTGCTGCTCACCGTCCTGGTGGTCGTCGGTACGCATGCCGCGGCGCTCGACGGGCAGCACGGCCGCGCGCACCTGGATGTCTTCGCCTATGCGCTGCTGCTGGTGGCCGCGGGGGCGCTGCTGTGGCGTCAGCGGCATCCCGTACCCGTCGTGTTCGTGACATCCGTGGCCGCGACCGTGTATCTGGGCGCCGGATACCCCTACGGCCCGGTGTTCCTCACTGTCGCCGTCGGCGGTTTCGGCGCGCTCGTCGCCGGGCGCCGCACGGCGGCGTGGACGGCCGTCGGGGTGTTCTGGGCGGGGCACGTTCTTGTGGCGCACTGGCTGTACCGCCGGCTGCCGCCCTCCGGAGATTCGGCCACCTCCTGGGGGCAGGAACTGGTCGTCGCCGCCTGGGTGGTGGCGTTCGTGGCGGTCGCGGAGCTGGTGCGCGTCCGGCGCGAGCAGTGGGCGCGCGAGCGGGCCGAGCGGGCGCAGGCCGCGCGCCGGCGCGCCGACGAGGAGCGGCTGCGCATCGCCCGTGAACTCCACGACGTCCTCGCCCACAGCATCTCCGTGATCAACGTCCAGGCGGGGGTCGGTCTCGCGCTGCTGGACTCGGACCCGGAGCAGGCGCGCACGGCGCTCACTACGATCAAGGCCGCCAGCAAGGAGGCGCTGGGGGAGGTGCGCCAGGTGCTCGACACGCTCCGCACGCCTGGTGACGCGCCCCGCGCGCCCGCGCCCGGGCTCGGGCGGCTGCCGGAGCTGGTCGAACAGGCCGCGAGCGCCGGACTGGCGGTCACCGTCGAGGGCACGGCGCCCCGGCTCGCCCCCGCCGCCGATCTCGCCGCCTTCCGCATCGTCCAGGAGGCGCTCACCAATGTCGTACGACACTCGGGATCGCGGCACGCGCGCGTGCGCGTCGAGAGCGGGGCGGGGGCGCTCCGCCTCCGTGTCGACGACGACGGTCCCGCGACCGGCGCCGACGCGGGCGGCAGCGGCAACGGGCTCGCCGGGATGCGGGAGCGGGCCGCCGCCCTCGGCGGCACGATCGAGGCGGGCGCGCGGGCCGACGGCGGCTTCCGGGTGCTCGCCGTGCTGCCGCTGAGCGCGTCGGCCGAGGAGTCCGTCGAGCGCCGGGAGGGCCGATGATCCGTGTACTGCTCGCCGACGACCAGTCGTTGGTCAGGGCCGGGTTCAGGGCGCTGCTGGACGCCCAGCCGGACATCGAGGTGGCGGGAGAGGCGGCCGACGGCGAGGAGGCACTGCGCAGGGTCCGCGAACTACGGCCCGACGTCGTGTTGATGGACATCCGTATGCCGCGGGTCGACGGGCTCGCGGCGACCCGCGGGATCACCGAAGACGCGGATCTGCAGACGGTGAAGGTGGTGATGCTCACCACCTTCGAACTCGACGAGTACGTGTTCGAGGCGATCCGTTCCGGTGCCTCCGGCTTCCTGGTCAAGGACACCGAGCCCGAGGAACTGCTGCGCGCCGTCCGCGCCGTGGTCGAGGGTAACGCTCTGCTCTCGCCGGGTGTGACGAGGCGGCTGATCGCCGAGTTCGCCGCCCGTTCCAAACAGCCCGCGGCCATGGCCTCGCTCTCCGCGCTCACCGAGCGGGAACGGGAGGTGATGGCCCTGGTCGGGATCGGTCTGTCCAACGACGAGATCGCCCGACGGCTGGTCGTCAGCCCGCTCACGGCGAAGACCCACGTCAGCCGCACCATGGTCAAACTGGGCGCCCGTGACCGGGCGCAACTGGTGGTCCTGGCCTACGAGTCGGGGCTGGTGCGACCCGGCTGGCTGGGCTGACCCCCGGCGCCGCGCCCAAAACGCACCAGCACGATGACGACCCGAGCGGCGAAGAGCACCACGGCCCCGACGGCCCCCGAGACGAGCAGTGCGCGCCGCGCGCCGCCCGTCAGGTCGAACGCGAACACCGGTCCCGCCACGGCACCGAACAGCAGGGCCGCCGCGAACGCGGCGGTGCCCAGTGCGTAGCCGATCTCGACCGTGATCGCGTCCCGCTCGGCCTGGGTGCGCCGTCGCCGGCCGCCAGGTGAACGTCCCCCGTGATTCTCCATACGCCGAGTCAAACAGGTGTGCGCCCGGCGGAGCAAGGAAGCCCCGCCGGGCGCACCTGGGGAGGCGTCCCCCTAGTCGCGGACCGCCACGCGCTCCGCGTCCGCCTCCTGCGCAAGGGTCCCGACCTCCTGTGGAAGGGACCCGGCGACCACCAGGGACCGCTGCGACCGGCGGGTGCGCAGTCCCGTCAGGGTCACGAGCAGGCCCGCGAGGGCGATGCCGGTGACCACGATCAGTCCGGGGCGGTAGCTGTCGAGCACGCCCTGCGGCGTGGGGTGCGCGGGCGTATGCGCGGTCACCACCGCCGTCACCACGGCCAGGAAGACGGCGCCGCCCACCTGGACAGAGGTGTTCAGCAGACCGGAGACCATGCCCTGCTCGTGGTCGTCGACACCGTTGGTGGCCTGGATGTTGAGCGAGGGGAAGACCAGCGCGCAGGCCGCGCCGATGAGCAGCATGCTCGGCAGGATGACGGCCGCGTACACCGGGTCGAGGCCGACCCGCAGGAACAGCGCATAGCCGACGACCATGAGCGCGAAGCCGACCGCGATCAGCCGCTGGGTACCGAAGCGGTCGACGATCGCGCCGACCTTCGTCGACGAGACGGCCACCAGGGCCCCGGCGGGCAGGAAGGCGAGGGCCGTGTGCAGCGCCGACCAGCCGAGCAGCGACTGCATGTACAGCGTGACCAGGAACTGGAAGCCGACGTACGACCCGAAGAAGGCCATCGCCCCGAGCTGTGCGCGGATCTGGGTGCCGGAGCGCAGCACGCCCGGCCGGACCAGCGGGCCGGCCGAGCGCCGCTCGACGGCGACGAACGCGGTCAGGAGCACGGCGACGGCGAGGAAGGACAGCAGCGTCCGGGCGGACGCCCAGCCGGCCTGCGGTGCCTGGACGACGGTGAAGACGAGCAGCAGCATCGACGCGGTGCCGATGACGGCGCCGGGGATGTCGTAGCCGTTGTGGTCCTTCTCCCGTTCGCTGCGGGGCAGCAGCTTGAGGCCCGCGAGCAGGGCGATCAGTGCGATCGGCGCGGGCAGCAGCATGGTCAGGCGCCAGCTGGCCTCGGTGAGCAGACCCGAGAGCACCAGGCCCATGGAGAAGCCGGTGGCGGCGCAGGTGGTGTAGATCGACAGGGCGCGGTTGCGCAGCGGGCCCTCGGCGAAGGTCGTGGTGATGATGGACAGTCCGGCCGGTGCCGTGAACGCGGCGCTCAGGCCCTTGATGAAGCGGCTGGCGATCAGCAGCGGACCCGAGTCGACGAGCCCGCCCAGCAGTGAGGCCACCGCGAAGATGCCCAGGGCCACCAGGAACACCTGGCGCCTGCCGAGCAGGTCCGCGGTGCGTCCGCCGAGGAGGAGCAGTCCGCCGTAGCCGAGGATGTAGCCGCTGACGACCCACTGCAGGGTCGATGTCGTCAGGTGGAGATCGGAACCGATGGACGGCAGGGCGACGCCGACCATCGACACGTCCAGGGCGTCCAGGAACATCGCGGCGCAGAGCACCAGCAGGGTGCCCCACAGCCGCGGGGTCCAGCGTCCCTCGGACGCGGTGTTGGGGAGCGGAGAGGTCATACCCCAGAGACTTACATGCGCATGCATTGGATGCAAGCGCATTTAATTCGGATGCAACAAAGCGGGTTCTTTGCTACGGTGCGGCCATGGCGGCGGTGAACAAGGTCGAGCGGGCGCTCGTGGACCAGTGGCGCGACATCCTGGCGCTGCACGCACACACCCAGTGCGAACTCGACCGTGCCCTCCACCCGCACGGCCTGTGCGCCAGTGACTTCGAGGTGCTCGACCTGCTGTCCGAGCGCACCGCCCCGGAAGAGTCGGGTGCCTACCGTGTGCAGGAGATCTCCGAGCGGGTCCATCTGAGCCAGAGCGCGCTGTCGCGGCTCGTCGCCCGTCTGGAGAAGGACGGACTGGTCGAGCGGGCCATGTGCGCCGAGGACCGACGCGGCGTGCGCGTGGCCCTCACCGCCAAGGGAAGCGACCTGTATCGCGAGGTGCTGCCGATCCACCGAGCGGTGCTGGCGAAGATGCTGGCGGGCTGAGGCCCCGGTCGCTCAGCCGTACGCTCCACGCGGAGTCGCGGTGTCCGTCGCCCGCACCCGCGGCACCCGAGGCTCGATATCAGGGCCGAACGGCCCCCGGCCCACCCCCGGCCAGCCCATGGAATCGCCCCCGGAACCGCTGGATGCTCGAAGAGCAGAAGCGAGGGACGTGTCGAGAGGCTGGGGGAGGATCGAGAGGCACGGGGCACCGTGCTCGACGCCCGCGTGCGTACGTCTGCTGCCGCGCGGGCCCCAGGACCCACTGTCTGCGCCCACTCCGTCGAGGAGGGAAGGGCATGAAGCACAACAAGGTCGGCTCGGTGATGAGCACGGATGTCATCCGCGCCGAATACCGCACTCCGTTCAAGGAGGTCGCGCGGCTCCTCGCGGACCGCCACATCAGCGGGCTGCCCGTGGTGGACGACGACGACAAGGTCATCGGCGTCATCTCCGAAACGGACCTGGTGGCCAGGCAGTCGGAAGCCCTCGACGCGGACGAACCCAGGCGCCGCTTCCGGTTCGCCCCGCTGACGCCCAGGGCGCGCAGACAGGTCGCCAAGTCCAGGGCCTTCACCGCCGGCCAGCTCATGACCGTACCGCCCGTCACCGTGCACGCCGAGGAGACCATCGCCGAGGCCGCGCGGACCATGGCGCAGCGGCATGTGGAACGGCTCCCTGTGCTGGACGAGGAGGACCGGCTCGTCGGCATCGTCACGCGCCGGGACCTGCTCCAGGTCTTTCTGCGGTCCGACGCGGAGATCCGCCGCGAAGTGATCGAGGAAGTGCTGATCCGCACCCTGCGACTGGCACCCCGGAGCATCGATGTCTTCGTGGTCGAAGGCGTGGTCACACTCACCGGCCGGCTGGTGCGCAAGACCGAGACGGGGGTCGCCGTCTCCATGACCAAGCAGATCGACGGAGTGGTCGCGGTGATCGACCAGCTCACGTATCGCTTCGACGACTCCCGCCTGCCCCGCCACGAGCGATCGTCGCACGGCGCCGCCGGCGACGGGCTGCGCGATCCCTGAGCGGGCGCGTCGTCCCTCTTCCGGCCGGGCGGGGCCAAGACTCCCGGCTGGGCGGGGCGAAGGCGCCGGGCCGGGTGGGGCAAAGGCACTTTCAGCCCAAGGCCCGGTCCAGGTTGAACGCCGCGCTGATCAGCGCGAAGTGTGTGAACGCCTGCGGGAAGTTGCCCTGTTGCTCACCGGTGCGGCTGATCTCCTCGGCGTACAGGCCCAGATGGTTGGCGTAGGTCAGCATCTTCTCGAAAGCGAGCCGTGCCTCGTCGAGACGGCCGGCCCGCACCAGCGCCTCGACGTACCAGAACGAGCAGATGGAGAACGTGCCCTCGTCGCCGCGCAAGCCGTCCGGGGCCGCCTGCGGGTCGTAGCGGTAGACCAGCGAGTCGGACACCAGGTCCTGGGTGAGGGCGTCCAGGGTGGACAGCCACTTGGGATCGGTGGGTGCCACGAACTTGGCCAGCGGCATCATCAGCAGCGCCGCGTCGAGCACGTCGCCGTCCTCATACTGGACGAAGGCCCGGCGCTCGGCGGACCAGCCGTGGTCCATGATCCGCCGGTAGATCGCGTCCCGGCACCGCCGCCAGCGGAGCAGGTCGGCGGGTAGGCCCCGGCGGTTGGCGAGCCGGATGGCCCGCTCGATCGCCACCCAGCACATCAGCCGCGAGTACAGGAAGTTCCTGCGGCCGCCACGGGTCTCCCAGATGCCCTCGTCGGGCTGGTCCCAATGGTCACGGACCCAGTCGACCAGGGCGCAGACCTGGTCCCACTGGTCGCTGGAGATGGGCTGCGCCCACTTGTCGTAGAGGTAGATGGAGTCGATGAGGGCGCCGTAGATGTCGAGCTGGAGCTGGGTGGCTGCGGCGTTGCCGACCCGCACCGGCGCGGAGCCCTGGTGACCCTCCAGATGGTCGAGTTCCCGCTCGGGCAGATCGGTGCGGCCGTCGATCCCGTACATGATCTGCAGCGGGCCGGACGGTCCGCCGTCCCCCGGGATGATGTGCCGGGTCACAAAGCTCATGAACGCCTCGGCCTCGCCGCTGAAGCCCAGCCGCAGCAGGGCGTAGACGCAGAACGCCGCGTCCCGCACCCAGACATAGCGGTAATCCCAGTTGCGCTCGCCGCCGAGCTGCTCGGGCAGGCTGGTGGTCGGGGCAGCGACGATCGCGCCGGTCGGAGCGTAGGTGAGCAGCTTCAGGGTGAGGGCGGAGCGGTGCACCATCTCCCGCCACCGGCCGCGGTAGCGCGAGGCGGCCAGCCAGCGCCGCCAGTACGTCACCGTGGTGGCGAACTGCCTCTCCGCCTCCGTGCGTGCGCACATGCGCGGAGGCATCGAGTCGGCGAGCTGGTCCAGCGCGAACACCGCCGACTCACCCTCGGCCAGCTTGAAGTCCGCCCATACATCCGAGTGATCGCCCTCCAGGGGCATGGTGGCGGTCAGGGCCAGTGTCAGGTCCGCGGACTCGAAGACCGCCACGTCGCCGAGCAGACGGAGGGTGTGCGGCTGCGCGCCGTACCCGAAGCGTGGGGCGATCCGGGCCCGGAACGGGATGGAACCACGTACACACAGCACCCGCCGGATCAGTCGGTGGCGGTCGGCCTCGACGCATCCCTCGCCGATGGGCATGAAGTCCTGTACTTCGCCGACCCCGTCCTCGGTGAAGAACCGCGTGATCAGCACGTTGGTGTCGGGGAAGTAGAACTGCTTGGTACGGGCCGGAACGGTCGCCGTCAGCTCGAAGGAGCCGCCCTCGTCGGCGTCCAGGATCGACGCGAACACGCTCGGGCGGTCGAAGGCCGGGCAGCAGTACCAGTCGATGGTGCCGTTGGTCCCCACCAGGGCCACGGTGCGAAGGTCACCGATGAGCCCGTGGTCGGCGATCGACAGGTATCGGGAGCCTCCGGACACAAATGCATCGCACGGCGTTTCGGCCATCACAGCCTCCCTGAGCACCCGGCACGCCCCACCGCAGGTCCCAGCTTAGGCGCGGGCGGGGACGGGAGCACGGGGAACGGGGTGGGCGGTGTGAGTGGGACACGGCCGACCGCATCGGGGACGTGCGAAAGCCGCGACCAGCCCAGCCGGGGACGTGCGTCGGACCGCGATCACCCCGGTCGGGGACGTGCGTCAGACCGCGATCACCCGCACGCCCGATTCCTCGAACCGCCGCACCAGGTCCGGCCCGGCCGCCGAATCCGTGACCAGCGTGTCCATTGACTCCACCCCGCAGATCCACGCGAACGCGCGCTGCCCCAGCTTGCTGGAGTCCGCCGCGACGATCACACGCTCGGCGCGCTCGCACAGCAGACGGTTGATGGCGGCCTCCGCCTCGTCGTGCGCCGCCGCGCCATGGGTGACATCGACGGCCACCACGCCGAGCACGGCCACATCCAGGGTGACCCGGCCGAGCACCCCGTCCGCGAGCGGGCCGATCAGCTCGTACGACTGCGGGCGCGCGACCCCGCCCGTCACCACGATCTTGAATTGCGGTCGCACGGCGAGCTCATTGGCGATGTTCAGTGCGTTGGTGACCACGGTCAGCGCGGGGGAGCCCGTCGCCAGATCGCCGCGCACCGCCAGAGCGCGCGCCACCTCCGTCGTCGTCGTGCCGCCGGTCAGGCCCACCGCCTCCCCGGGGGCGATCAGATCCGCCACCGCCTTGGCGATGCGTTGCTTCTCGGAGGCGTGGCGGGCCGTCTTGTAGCGCAGCGGCAGCTCGTAGGAGACGCCGTGCACCACGGCGCCGCCCCGCGTACGCACCAGCATCTGCTGCTCCGCGAGCTGGTCGAAGTCGCGGCGGATGGTCGCGGCCGACACCCGCAGCTCGGCCGCCGCCTCCTCGACATCAAGCCGTCCCCGCTCGACGAGCAGTTCCAGCAGCGCCTTCCAGCGGGCGTCCCGCGACATCCGCGTGTCTCCGTTCCCCGGCCTGGGTTCCTCGGCCGATGCGGCGACCTTAACGCACCCCACCTCGCTCCGAATGCTTGATTCTGCTTGAAAATCGCTTATATCTTGCAGGAAAGCGCACAGCGGGGAGGGTGGGAGCATGACCCATGTCGAGGACGAGCTGAGCAGTCAGCCCGAGTGCTGGAGCCGCGCCGCCAAGGAGGCGGCGGACCACACACGGGCCCTTCCGGCGGCGGGGGAGCGGGTCGCGATCGTCGGATGCGGTACCTCGTGGTTCATGGCGCAGTCCGCCGCCGCGCTGCGTGAGCGGTCCGGACAGGGCGAGACGGACGCGTTCGCCGCCTCCGAGTTCCCCTACGGGCGCCCGTACGACCGGGTCGTCGCCCTCACCCGGTCCGGTACGACCACCGAGGTCCTGGAACTCCTCGGCCGGCTGCGCGGGCGGACCCGGACCACCGCGATCACCGCCGACCCCCGCACACCCGTGATGGACCGAGCCGACGACGTGGTCGTGCTCGGCTACGCCGACGAGCGGTCCGTCGTCCAGACCCGCTTCGCCACCACCGCGCTCACCCTGCTGCGGGCCCACCTCGGCCTGCACACGGACGCCGTGGTCGCCGACGCCCGTACCGCAGTGGAGACCCCGCTGCCCGCGGGCCTCGCCGACTGCACACAGTTCACCTTCCTGGGCCGCGGCTGGACGGTCGGGCTCGCCAATGAGGCCGGCCTCAAGATGCGTGAGGCCGCGCGGGCGTGGACGGAGGCCTATCCGGCGATGGAGTACCGGCACGGCCCCATCAGCATCACCACGCACGGCACCGCCACCTGGATGCTCGGCGAGGCGCCCGAGGGGCTCGCCCGGCAGGTGCGGGACACGGGCGGGCTGTGGGTTGCCGGTGCACTCGACCCGCTCGCCGAACTCGTACGCGTCCAGCGGCTCGCGGTCGCCGTCGCCGCCGCCCGGGGTCTCGACCCCGACCGGCCGCGCCATCTGACTCGCTCGGTCATCCTCACTCCGAGCGCGGATCCAGGCCACGGCGGAAACCCGACCGCGAACCCGGGCGCGAGCCCGACCCCGAGCGCGGGCGCGAGCCCTGGCCCGAGCGCGGGCGCGAGCCCCGGCCCGAGCGCGGGCGCGAGCCCCGGCCCGAACCACGGCGGGAGCTCCGACCCCGCCCCGCGTACCCGTTGAGCGGGAGGACCCATGCCTCTCGCAGCCACCGGCGACCTGATCGCCGCTGCCGCCGCCGCGCGCCATGCCGTCCCCGCGTTCAACGTCATCACCCTCGAACACGTCGAGGCCGTCATCGCGGGCGCGGAACACGCGGGCGCCCCGGTGGTGCTCCAGGTCAGCGAGAACGCGGTCAAGTACCGCTACGGACGTCTGCTTCCCCTCGCCCGGGCCGCCGCCGAGGCCGCCGCGCGCGCCGCCGTGCCCGTCGCCCTCCACCTCGACCACATCCACAGCGACGGCCTGCTCCGGCAGGCGCCCGGCGCCGGGTTCAGCTCCGTGATGTACGACGCGGCCCGGCTGCCGTACGAGGAGAACCTCGCCGCCACCCGCGCCGCCGCCGACTGGGCGCACACTCAAGGGCTGTGGATCGAGGCCGAGTTGGGGCAGGTCGGCGGCAAGAAGGGCGAGCCGCCGCCCGACCCGCACGCCCCCGGCGCCCGGACCGATCCCCGGGAGGCCGCCGCCTTCGTGGCCGGCTCCGGCGTCGACGCCCTCGCCGTCGCCGTCGGCAGCACCCACGCGATGACCACGCGCACGGCCGCGCTCGACCACGCTCTGCTCAAGCGGCTGAGTGCCGCGCTCGACGTACCCCTCGTCCTGCACGGCTCCTCCGGACTGCCGGACGGAGAGCTGACGGCGGCCGTCGCGGGCGGCATCGCGAAGGTCAACATAGGGACCGCGCTGAACGTCGCGATGACCGGTGCGATCAGGGAGTTCCTCGCCGCGCATCCCGAGGCGGCCGACTCACGGGGCTATCTGGGCGTAGGGCGGGAGGCGATGGTCCGGACCGTGGCCCGACTGATCACCGTACTCCGGGACGATGCCGCGCCCGCGCCCTCACCCGCGCCCGAGACCCCCTAGCCCCGCGCGGTGGATCCCCCTCGGCGCGGGCCGCGGAGATCCACCGCTACCCCTTCTTCACGGCCCTCAGGACCACGAACTTCGCATCGCTCGCGACCACTTCACTGTTGCCGAACAGACGGCGCAGCTTCACGTGGTAGCCCAGATGGCGGTTGCCGATCACCCACAGCTCGCCACCCGGCCGCAGTGCGCGCCGCGCCCCGGCGAACATCCGCCAGGCCGTGGCGTCCGTCGTCGCCTGATGGGTGTGGAACGGCGGGTTGTTGAGGACGAGGTCCACGCTCCCGGCCGGCAGCCCGGACAGGCCGTCCCCCACCCGGAACTCGGCCTTCCCCTCCGCGTTGTCCCGGTACGTCGCCTCCGCCGAGGCCACCGCCTGGTACGACTCGTCGACGAACAGAACCTCGGAGCCGGGCGCGTCCAGCGCGGCCGCCAGACCGACCACCCCGTTGCCGCAGCCGAGGTCCACGATGCGCTCGGCGACCCGGCCGCTCGGCAGATGCCCGAGGAAGAACCGGGTCCCGATGTCGAGGCGGTCCGCGCAGAAGACACCGGCGTGATTGGTGACGGTCCGGCCCGACAGCGAGCCGATGCCGTCGGGGAGTCGATACCGGTACGGCCACGGGTTGGCGCCCCGTTCGAGCGCCGGGTCGGGGGTACAGAAGATCAGCCGGGCCTTCTGCTCGGCGAGTGAGGTACGGGTCGGGCCGAGGATCCGCTCGAACAGCTTCAGGGTCGAGGTGTGGATCTCCTTGACCATCCCGGTGCCCACGACCACCGTGCCCTCGTGCACAGCGGGCGCCAGCCGGTGCAGCTGGTCCTCCAGCAGCGCGAGGCTCTTCGGGATCCGTACGAGCAGGACGTCGATCCGGGGCGGCGGGGCGTCCTGCGTGGTCAGGAGGCGTACGGCGGCCGGGGCGACGTCGTTGCGGGCAAGATTCGCCCGGGTCGCCTCGCGGGCCAGGAACGAGTCGCTGATCTGCGTCGGGCGGTGCGCCGCGAGCGCGGTGGTGAGCGCGCCCCACCGATCGCCGACGACCACGACCGTACCGTCGAGCGACGTACCGCTCGCCGCGAGGTGTCGCAGCAGATATGCGTCGGACGCGTCCCAGGCGCGCAACCGGTCGCGGGGATCCTCGGGGAAACGGGTCAGCGCGTACGCGCCCCAGGGCGTGCTCATACGGTCGTTCATCGTGCCTCCAGGCTAGCCGAGGCGCAGCTCAGCCCCTGTCTCCGGCCGTCGGCGAGGAACCCGGGGGACAGGGGTCGGCCGGGCCCGGGGCCCCGGGCTCGTACGGCTCCGCCCGTCCGGCCGGATACGTGATGATGGGGCCATGGACGCCGAGCTGTTCCCACGCGGCCGTGTGCGGATCGCACCCGGCGCCGTCCATGTGCCCGACTGGCTGGACGCGGACCGGCAGCGGCGACTGCTCGCCGCCTGCCGGGAGTGGGCCCGGCCGCCCGCCGGACTGCGGACCGTGCGCACCCCCGGCGGCGGCACCATGACCGCCCGCCAGGTGTGCCTCGGCCTGCACTGGTACCCGTACGGCTACGCCCGCACGGCCGTCGACGGCGACGGCGCCCCCGTCAAGCCGCTCCCGGACCGGCTCGCGACGCTGGCCCGCGAGGCGGTCGAGACCGCCCTCGGACCGGCGGCCGTCCCGTCGGAGCCCTACGACATCGCCCTGATCAACTACTACGACGCGGACGCCCATATGGGCATGCACCGCGACAGCGACGAGCAGTCCGCGGCCCCCGTGGTGTCGCTGAGTCTCGGCGACACCTGTGTCTTCCGCTTCGGCAACACCGAGACCAGGGCGCGCCCCTACACGGATGTGGAGCTGCGCAGCGGGGATCTGTTCGTCTTCGGCGGTCCCGCGCGGCTCGCGTACCACGGTGTGCCCCGGGTGTGTCCGCATACGGCGCCGCCCTCGCTCGGGCTGACAGGCCGGCTGAACATCACGCTGAGGGCCGGCGGCTTCCGGCCGGACCCGGAGCGGATCATGGGAGACTCGCCCTCATGACTGGCAAGGAGGCCCCCCGGACGGCAGGGGAAGCGAACACACGGACGCGGCTGGACCGGGGACGCGGTGCGCTCGGCCCCGCCCTGGAGCTGGTGCACACCGGACGTGCGCCGACGCGTGCCGTGCTCACCGCCGAACTGGGCGTCACCCGGGCCACCGCCGGAGCCGTGGCCGCCGAACTGGAAGCCCTGGGACTGATTCGGGTGGACGCGCATCCCGGCGCCGCCGCCGGTGCGCAGGGACGGCCCTCGCATCGGCTCGAGGTCGCCGAGGACGGGCCCGTGGCGCTCGCCGCCCAGGTGCACGCGGACGGTTTCCGGGCCGCGCTCGTCGGGCTGGGCGGCCGGATCGTCGCGACCGCGCCGGGCTGCGAGACCGTCGACGCCGACCCGGCGAAGGTGCTCGGCTCGGTGGTCGAGGCGGGCGCCGAGCTGCTGCGCGAGACCGGCCGGCGCTGTGTGGGCGCGGGGCTCGCCGTGCCGTCCGCGGTCGCCGAACCCGAGGGCCTCGCGCTCAACCCGCTGCATCTGGACTGGCCGGCGGGAGCGCCCGTGCGGGAGATCTTCGCCGAGCAGGTGCGCGCCGCGGGCATCCCCGGGCCCGCCTTCGCCGCCAACGACATCAACCTCGCCGCGCTCGCCGAGCACCGGCACGGCGCGGGCCGCGGCTCCCGGGACCTGCTGTGCGTGGCCACCGGTCACCGGGGCGTGGGCGGTGCGCTGGTGCTCGACGGGCGGCTGCACACCGGAAGTTCGGGGCTCGCGCTGGAGGTGGGACACCTGACAGTCAACCCCGAGGGCCGCCCCTGTCACTGTGGCAGCCGCGGCTGTCTGGACGTGGAGGCGGACCCGCTGGCCTTTCTGACGGCGGCCGGCCGCGACGCGGGCCCCGCGGTGTCACAGCTCCAACAGGCCAATGACCTCATCCGCGACGGCTATCCCGCCGACCCGGCCGTGCGCTCCGCGGTCGAGGTACTGATCGACCGGCTGGGACTCGGCCTCGCCGGGCTGGTGAACATCCTCAACCCGGACCGGATCATCCTCGGCGGACTGCACCGCAGCCTCTTCGACGCCGAACCCGAGCGGCTGCGCGCCGTCGTCGCCGACCGCAGTCTGTGGGGCCGCAGCGGTGGCGTCCCCATCCTCGCGTGCACGCTCGACCACAACAGCCTGGTGGGGGCGGCCGAACTGGCCTGGCAGCCGGTGCTCGACGACCCGCCGGTGGCGCTGGCCGAGGTCTAGGGCCAGTAGCGGAGTGGGCCCGGTCCCGGGCCCGTCCGTCCTCCGGCAGCCGCGAGTCCGCGGCTTCTCACCACTGGCGTCCGCGCGGCAGCCGCCCCCTCCCTGGTGCCGACGTGTGCAGCACCTGGAACACATCGCCCGACGCCTTGGGCGCCTCGTGGTCCCAGAGCGAGAAGCGGACCACCTCCCAGCCGCGGGTGTCGACGGCCGCCGCCGCGAGCACCGCGCCGTCCGCCGCGGCCAACCGCTCGGTCTCGCGCACCACGTCCGCCATGGTCTCGGACAGCCCCACGCCGTCCGGGACCCGCTCGCGACCGCGCACGGCGACCACGGCGGGCGAGCCGGCGGCGACCCCCTCCTCGTACGCCAGCCCCGTCCACTGCCGGACCACCGGCCGCCCGAAGTCGTCGACGAGCCCTTGGAAGGCGCCCGTCCACAGGAAGGTGTTCATGCCCTCGATGGTGTTCCAGAGGTAGAACGGCGCGTACTGGTTGACGATCGAGCCGTGCACTCCGCGCTCCCGTATCAGGTACGTCTTGAAGCCGAGGCCGGCCCAGTCGTCCAGCAGATGCCCGACACGGGACACACGGCTGCGGACGATGCCCATGTCGTAATCGGCGGGCAGGGTCAGCTCGTACTGCATGGCGTGCATCGGATGCCTCCTGAGGTGGTGTGGGCGCGGACGTCGAACCTCTGTCAGGAGGTCGGCCGGAGAAGGGCCAGCAGGCCCCGGACCGCGGTGTCGAAGGCAGCCGGCGCACCCGAGGCGCGGGCCAGCACATAGCCGCCCTGGACGGTCGCGAGGATGGTCGCCGCGATCTCCTCCGCGTCCAGGGACTCTGTGAACTGGCCCTGCTCCTTGCCCTCTTCGACGAGCTGGGCGAGTTGCTCGCGCAGCCAGTCGACCGTCTCGTCGACGGGGGCCCGCAGAGCCTCGCTGGCGATCACGTCCGGATCCATCGTCAGCCGGCCCACGGGGCAGCCGCGCAGCACGTCGCGCTCGCGCAGCAGATACGCCTCGATGCGTTCGTACGGCGTTCCGGGGCCGGAGAGCACGGCCCGCGCCGTGGCGCGCAGTTCCTCGGCCGTGCGACGGATGGCGGCCAGCGCCAGGTCCGGCTTGCCCCTGAAGTGGTGGTACATGCTGCCCTGGCCGGCGCCGGAGCGCTCCAGGATGGCCTTGGGACTGGTGCCCACGTAGCCACGGTCCCACAGCAGTTCGCGGGTGGACTCGATCAGTCGCTCCTGGGTGCTCACGGCGGCAATATACATACCAGTAGGTACAGAGATCGAGGAGTCCGAGGCGACAGTCGCCGAACGCCCGTACTCCTGAGGGGGTACGCGCACTGCCGCCGGCCGTACGACGACCTCGAACCCTTCCCGGAGCGAGTCTTGGGTCATCGCCGAGAACTCACTGAGAACTCACCGAGGAGATGACCGAGATGCAGACCCTGGCTCATGGCTACGACGGTCCCGGCCCCTGGATCCTGTTCTTCCCGCTGGTCTGGGCGGCCGTCGTGTTCGGCGTCGTGACCGTCGTCCGCCGCACCGCTCGACGCGGCCGAGGTGGCCCGTGGCGCGCAGTGGACGGCCGTCCGGCCGGCGACTCGCCGATCGCCGTGCTCGGCCGCCGATTCGCCTCCGGCGAGATCGACGAGGACGAGTACTGGCGCCGACTGTCCGTCCTGGACGAGCAGTTCGGCCGCGTGGGCAAGGAGGGCGCCGCGTGAGCGGTGCGGCCGCCGTCCGGGCCCCGGCTGCCGGGAAGGGCGGCCTGCGCTACGGGACAGGGGTCACCGCCCGGTCAGCCGGCAACGGCGGACCGGGCGGGAGCGTGTCGTGTTCCGCGCTCGTCGACCGTGAGCGCGCGGGGCGGAGCCTCCAGGGCCTTCTCGTACGGCGTGAGGCCGGGGACCGGGGCGGTCGGCGCCGGCGACGGCGCGGGCAGCGCGAACCAGACGATCTTGCCCGCGTCTCCGTTCGGTCGCACGCCCCAGCTGTCGGCCAGCGCGGCGACCATCGCCAGGCCGCGTCCGCTGGTGGCGGTGGGATCCGGCGCGCGCAACTCCGGCAGGCGCGGATCGTGGTCGTGCACCGAGACGGTGAGCCGGTCGAGCAGCAGTTCCATCTCCACGGTGCACGTCTTGTCGGGCTGTGCGTGCAGGTGGACGTTGGTCAACAGCTCGGTCACACCCAGGGACGCCCGGTCTATCAAGAGATCGAGGTGCCAGTAGCGCAACTGCGCCGATACGATTCTGCGGACCTGGCCGATCCGCGACGGCAGGGCTTGGAGCTCCACCGTGCAGTGCCTGCTTGGCTGGCTGATCACGGCTGCGACTCCCCGAATTGAGGTCCGGAAGAAGACGGAGAACGGATCCAGCAGGTGGGCTGGGTGTACCTGCCGCCTGCTGTGCGGCGGAGGGCTCCGGCCGCTTGGTGCGGTACGGCTTCGTACGGGGGCCGCCCGCTGTCGTACCGGCGGGCTGGTTCTTCAGCGTGATCGCCGGTAAACCCAGAGTGATGTGAGACCAGCGTGGCCCAAGGGGTGACCTACCGCAACTCGCGCTCCGCTCAGCCGCCCCGCCCGGACGCCCTGCGCACCGCCTCGATGAACCGCCGCGCCGACGGCGGACCCGGCTGCCCCGGAGCGGGGTCGTGGTCGCCGAGCGTCAGCGAATAGCGGGTGCCGTTGAGGTCCGCCGACGCCCGGCCCTCCGGCGCGAACCAGGGCCTGGACGCCCGCACCGCCTGCACCGGCGCGCTGTCGATCTCGCTGCCGTAACTGGTCAACAGCCGCAGCCGGCCGTCACTGATCCGGACCTCTCCGGCCCGAGTGAGCGACCGCAGTCTCTTCCCGATCCGCACACCCGTGGCCGTGAACTCCGGCTCCGCCATGATGCTCCGCCCCCTCGCGCGTCCGCCTGTGTCCGTACCGGATCCCGTCCGGATCCCGCGCGGCGCGCGATCCGGTGGCGCTGATCGAGTCCGGTCGTGATCGAGTAACCGATTCCGCGCAGGCCGGTGCCCCGGTGACGCCAGGCTGCACCGACCGGCGTTCCTCGCCGTGCAGTCTGCCCGCACCCGGCGCCTGGCACCAGTGCACACGGTGAGGGCACGGCGGGCAACCGGCGCACTCGCGCGGATGCGCCCCCACCGATTTCCGCCGCTGCGCAAGGGACGCCTTTGAGTGGCCCAAAGAAGCGTTTATGCAGGTGGGAACCCCTGTGAAAGGTGTTTATGATGCGGGGCGTCCGAGCGTGTGAAACCAGCCTCGGCACCCCCCGGTAAGGAGCCCCGCCGTGAGCACCCCCCAGATCACCCGCCCCGGCGAGACGCTCGACGTCGACCGCAGCGACGCCGAGTACCGCACGTGGCTCAAAGAGGCCGTCCGCAAGGTGCAGGCCGACGCGAACCGTTCGGCCGACACCCATCTGCTGCGCTTCCCGCTGCCCGAGCACTGGGGCATCGACCTGTATCTGAAGGACGAGTCGACCCACCCCACCGGAAGCCTCAAGCACCGCCTCGCCCGCTCGCTGTTCCTGTACGGACTGTGCAACGGCTGGATCCGTCCGGGGCGCCCGGTGATCGAGGCGTCCAGCGGTTCGACGGCCGTCTCCGAGGCGTACTTCGCGGGGCTCATCGGCGTGCCCTTCATCGCGGTCATGCCCCGCACGACGAGCGCCGAGAAGTGCCGACTCATCGAATTCCACGGCGGCCGGTGCCACTTCGTGGACGACCCCCGGAAGATGTACGAGGCCTCGGCCGCCCTTGCGGCGGAGACCGGCGGCCACTACATGGACCAGTTCACCTACGCCGAACGGGCCACCGACTGGCGCGGCAACAACAACATCGCCGAATCCATCTTCCGTCAGCTGGAGCTGGAGCGGTTCCCGGAGCCCGCGTGGATCGTCGCCACGGCAGGCACCGGCGGCACTTCGGCGACCATCGCGCGGTATGTGCACTACATGGGCTACGACACCCGCATCTGCGTCGCCGACCCGGAGAACTCGTGCTTCTTCGCGGGGTGGACCACGAGCGATCCGGACGTCACCTGCGAGAGCGGCTCACGGATCGAGGGCATCGGACGGCCCCGGATGGAACCGAGCTTCGTGCCCGGCGCCATCGACCGGATGATGAAGGTCCCGGACGCCGCCGCCGTCGCCGCGGTACGGGCCCTGGAAGGGGCCATCGGCCGCCGGGCCGGCGGGTCGACCGGCACCGGGCTGTGGAGCGCGCTGAAGATCGTCGCCGAGATGGTGGCGGAGGGGCGCACGGGCAGCGTGGTGTCCCTGCTGTGCGACCCGGGCGACCGCTACCTCGACAAGTACTACTCGGACGCGTGGCTCGCCGATCAGCGACTCGACATCGTGCCGTACTCGGCGGCGATCACCTCACTTCTGGCGACCGGGGTGTGGCCGGGCTGATCCCGGCCCCGCGTTCTGGGCCGCCAGCCTGCCCTCCAGGGCCGTCACCGCGCCCCTGAACGCGCGCCCGAGGCCCCCGCGTGCCCCCTTCAGCGCACACTGGAGCGCGCCCGGCCCGTCGGCCGCGAAGGTCCACTGCACGCGGGTGCCCGCGCCCGCCGGCGTCAGGCGCCACTCCTCGAGGAGCGCGCGGAGCCCGGGCGCGTTCGTCTCGTCGACCCGGTACGCGTACACCTCGTGCGGCATGGCCGCGACGATCGTCTCCCGGAAGCGGGTGCCGCCGATCAGGCGCACCTCGCGCCCGGCACCCCCGTCGAGCGGGCGGGCGGAGGTCACCGCGGCGAACCACTCGCTCCAGCCGGACACGTCCTCCGCGAGAGCCCGGAAGACCCGCTCCGGGGGTGTCGCGACCTCCCGGGCGAAGACGAGCCGCACCGGGGCGGTCCGTATGAAGTCGAGCTCCACCGGGCGCAGACGGCGTGCCATGGACGACGACCTCCTCAGGGACGACGGTGCCCCAGACGCACACGATCGGCGCCGGGCCGGCGTCACCCTAGCTGGCGGGCCGTCAGATGTCTGTAGCGTCCTCGGTCTCCCCGGCCACCATCAGCCGCAGATGCTCGGAGATCTCCGCGCGCGCCTCGGGCGGCAGCCCCGCGTCGGTCACCAGCGTGTCGACCTGCTCCAGCGCGGCGAACGAACTCAGGCCCACCGTGCCCCACTTGGTGTGGTCGGCGACCACCACGACACGCCGTGCCGACTGCACGAGGCGCCGGTTGGTCTCGGCCTCCGCGAGGTTCGGCGTCGACAGACCCGCCTCCACCGATATGCCGTGCACCCCGAGAAACAGCACATCGAAGTGGAGGGAGGCGATCGCCTGATCGGCCACCGGGCCCACCAGCGAGTCGGACGGGGTGCGCACCCCGCCGGTCAGCACGACCGTGGCGGCACCCTGGCGCGGACCCGATGTGCGCTGCGCCGAGTGGAAGACGTCCGCCACCCGCACCGAGTTGGTGACGACCGTCAACTCCGGTACGTCGACCAGGTGATGGGCCAGTGCGTACGTCGTCGTCCCCCCGGAGAGAGCGATCGCCGTGCCCGGCGTGACCAGCTCCGCCGCCGCCCGCGCGATGTCCTCCTTGGCCGTCAGCTCCAGGCCCGACTTGGCCTCGAACCCCGGCTCGTGCGTGCTCGCCTCCACCACCGGGACGGCGCCGCCGTGCACCTTCTCCAGAACGCCCTGGCGGGCGAGCGCGTCGAGGTCGCGGCGGACCGTCATGTCGGAGACACCGAGCTTGCGCGTCAGCTCGTTCACGCGGACGCCGCCGCGTCGTCGTACCTCGTCGAGGATCAGGGCACGGCGCTGCTCCGCGAGGAGGTTCTGATTCTCACTCACGTCGGCTCCACTCCCCTTTATCCTCCTTCATCCTGGATTCACCCGAAATTCCCGCAGGCTGTGCGCACCGGCATCCACGAGGCCATTCTCCCGTCACCGGTGCCGAGGAGGTCTCATCCTCGCACGGGTCGTCTCACCCGGTGCCACCGACCGCAGCCCGGGATCTCCTTGTCCGCCGTCCCGCGTCGTCACACATATCGGGGAGATTCCGTGACAACGAGTGTGCACCGTCGCACCGAAGGCGATCCTTTGCCTGCGACGACACACCGTACGCGGCACGGGGGAGGTGCGAAACAGTGGAGCGTGCACCGAAACACGACGGAGACCACGGCGCCGCCGGACCGGCGTCCGCGGAGGCCGCGACCGCCCTGGAGCTCCTGGTCCACGGCGTCGGCGGCACCACACCCGAGGAGATGCTCGGCGATCCCCGCACGGTCCGGATCACCGGTGACGACACGGCAGCGGTGTACCGGCGCGCCGACGACGCCGACGTGGAGCGGCACCCGGCGGACCGGCACGGCCGCCCGGTGCCCGAGGCGTACGTCTGGTGCAACCTGACCTCGGGGAACGCCGCGCGCGCCCTGTGGCTGTTGCTGCTGCCGTTCATGGTGGCCAACCTGGCCCACTGGATGCGGCCCACCACCACAGGCCGCCGGCAGACCGTCCGGCTCTACGGCCTGATCGTGCGGCTCGTCGGACTCACCCTCACCGTGCTGCTGGTCGCAGCCGCCTGCGAGGTGGCCATGGACCTCGCGGCCTGGCAGTGCGCGGGCACCCACGCCTGCGCCCGCCGCCACGCCTGGCTCGGGTTTCTCTCCCCGGCGGGCTCCGGCGCAGGCTGGTGGAGCCCACCCGGCCGACGCGTGGCCCTGGCCGCTGTGGTGCCCACCGTCCTCAACGGCCTGCTCTGGTATCTGTCCCACCGCACCTGGTGCGCCTACGAGTCCCAGGAGCCGATCCCCCGGCCGCCGGAGCCCGACGAGGAACCGCACCGCCCCGCGCTCGGCCGCCCCGGGTTCTGGTACGGACGCCGCCTCGTGGCCCGGCTCCGCGCCGCTCACACCGCCGCCGGCTTCCTCACCGTCGCCGCCGCCCTCACCGCCTCCGCCGTACACGCCGACCACCGCCACGGCGCGACCACGCTGCACCTGATCGGTCTGCTGCTGGAGGCCGCGCTCATGGCGAGCGCGGTGCTGGTGGTGGCGGTGGTGTGCCGCCGGGGGCGCACCGAGAACCTGCTCGACCGGCAACTCGACCGATCGGTGGTGCGCCTGCTGCCCGCGGGCGCGCTCGCGCTGGTCGTCGCGGCCATGATCTACGCAGGCTGGTCGCGCCCCGGCCGACCGTCGCAGGGGCGGCTGCCGGGTGCTGCGACGTTCGGTGCGCTGACCCTGGCGCAGGGGCTGCTTGTCCTCGCGCTCGCCGTCGTCGCGCACATCCTGTACCGCGCCCACCCCGACTCACGCACCGCACTGCGCGGACAGGCCGGACCCGCCGTCGCGCTGCTCGCCTGCGCGCTCGGCGGGGTGATGTCCGGCGGCGTGGCCCAACGGGTCGCCGACTGGCTGGACGGCACGGGCCACTCGCTGGCGGGCCCGCCGGTCCTGCTCACCTGGCAGGCGTCCACCATCCCGCTCCTGCTGTTCGTCCTGCTGGGCGTGGCCGCCCGCCTGGCCAGGCGCACCTGGCTGCTGCGCCGAGCCGAGGCGGCCGAGGTCGAACGCGACCACCCGGGCGAGCCCACGGACCCGGCCCGTACCGCGCGCATCGCGGGCACCCGCGCGATGGCCACTCTCACCGACCGGGCCCCGCTCGTCGTCGGCGTCACATCCGCCATGACCCTGCTGCTCGGGGCGGCCGCCCTGGTGGGTGCCGTCGTCACCGACGACACGCCGACGGGCGCCGCACATACCGCACAACCCGTCGTCCGGGGCGTGGCCGAGACCGTGCAGACGCTCGGCTCCTGGCTGATCGGTGTCGGCTTCCTCGTCTTCGTCACCTGGGGCCGCCGCGCCTACAAGGACGCCTCCGCGCGCCGCACCATCGGCATTCTGTGGGACGTCGGCACCTTCTGGCCGCGCGCCGCCCACCCCTTCGCCCCGCCGTGCTACGCCGAACGTTCCGTACCCGACCTGACCTGGCGGATGGCCACCTGGACGCGCGAGAGCGGCGGACGGATCGTGCTGTCCGGCCACTCCCAGGGGAGCGTGCTGGCGGCCGCCGCGGCCTGGCAGCTGACGCCCTCCGTGCGCCGACGGGTGGGCCTGCTGACCTACGGCTCACCCCTGGAGCGGCTCTACGGGCGCTGGTTCCCGGCGTACTTCGGCCCGGCCGCGCTCAGTTCCCTGCATCGGGAGGTCGACTGCTGGCGCAATCTCCACCGTCTGACCGACCCGATCGGCGGACCGATCCGGCTGCCCGGCGACTGCGGCCCGCAGGTGGACCGGGCACCGCTCAGGGACCCGCTCGCCTACGGTCGCACGCCTCGCCATCCGCTGCCCGCACCGATTCTCGGGCACGGGGACTACCAGGCGGATCCGGCGTTCGCCGAGGAACGCGCCCGGCTGCTGGCACGGCTGCGGCCCGGACTCCCCGGACCGCGCCCCGCGGGCACGCCGCCCGGGTCGGGTGACGAGGGCTCCGGGGGTGCGGCTCAGGGCAGTTCGGGCAGGTCCTCCGGGTAGAGCAGGCTCAGATCCTCCGTGCTCGGCTCCGCCAGCTGGGCGACCCGGCCGGCGTGCCGCTCCACCATCGCCTCGAAGGTCTGACGCGCGGTGCGTCCGTTGCCGAACGTCGGACCCTTGGGGATCTCCGTGAAGTACTTGAGCAGCGCCTCGGAGGTTCCCGTGCCCAGCCGGTACTCGTGCTCCTCCGCCTGCTGCTCCACGATCCGCAGCAGCTCCCCGGGCCCGTAGTCACCGAAGGTGATGGTGCGTGAGAAGCGGGAGGCCACACCGGGGTTGACGGACAGGAACCGTTCCATCTCGGCGGTGTAGCCCGCGACGATCACCACGACCGCCTCCCGGTGGTCCTCCATCAGCTTCACCAGCGTGTCGATCGCCTCACGGCCGAAGTCGCGCCCGGAGTCCTCCGGGGACAACGCGTACGCCTCGTCGATGAACAGCACTCCGCCCCGCGCCCGGTCGAAGGCTTCCTGGGTGCGGATGGCGGTGGAACCGATGTGCTCGCCGACCAGGTCGACCCGGGACACCTCCACGAGATGACCCTTCTCCAGCACCCCGAGCGACGCCAGGATCTCGCCGTAGAGCCGCGCGACCGTCGTCTTGCCGGTGCCGGGGGAACCCGTGAACACCAGATGCCGCCGCACGGAGGCCGCCTTGAGGCCCGCCTGCTGCCGGCGGCGCCCCACCTCGATCATGTCGGTGAGCGCGCGCACCTCGCGCTTGACGCTCTCCAGGCCCACCAGCGCGTCGAGTTCCCCGAGCACGGTCGTCGACGTACGGACCGGCTTCTCCGGCTCCGGGGCGGCGACGAGGGGCTCCTGCTCGGCGGTGCGCTGGCCGGGGATCGCGCCGAGCAGACCGCCCGACTGGGTCGACGGCTGGACGGCGGCCTCGTGGGCCACAGCCGGCCGCAGTCCGGCGCTCTCGTCGCTCGTGCAGTCCTCGACGATCGCGGCGCCGCCACCGGGCGCGCCCGGGCCGCCGTCTGCGAACTCATAACCCCCGCGGCTGCAGCGCTCCGTGCGGCATTTTCGCAGCGTCGCACGGCAGCCGTCGATCACATGGAAGCCGTAGCCGCCGCTGTCCGTGACCCGGCAGTTCAGGAAGCTGCCCCGGCCGCCCGCGGAGACGTAGAAGCCCGCCTCCGACGGTGAGGTCACCGTGCAGCGCTCGATGGTGGGGTCGGCGCCCTTGGTGACGATCACGCCCGTCTGGGTGCCGTCGACGGTGCAGCCCGACAGCGTGCCGCCGCTGCCATGGTCCCGGAACCAGGCACCCGTCGCCGCGTCCCGGATCCGGCAGTCGTCCAGCTGCGCGGTGGCCCCGTCGCTCACCGACACCGCGGTGTTGCGCACCTGGGTGAGGTCGCTGTCCACGACGTCCGCGCGTGAACCGCGGTCGAGGACGAACAGGGCGTCGGGCACGTCGTGTACCCGGCACGCTTCGAGGACCACGGTGGCCCCGTCACTGACCCACACCGCCGGATAGTCGCCGGTGCTGTCGAAGATCTCGCACTGGTTGGCGTCCACGCGGGTGCCCGGGTCCCACACCGACAGGCCGTTGCGCCCGAACTGCCGCACCGTTGTCCGGGTGAGCGTGAGCACCGATCGGGAACGCAGGTCGACCGCGTTCTCCGGGATGTCGTGGATACGGCAGTCGGCGAGGGTCAGCACCGCGTCGGTGTCCAGTGTGATGCCGTCCGCGGTCGTCCGGTGCACATCGCAGTCCGTCAGATGCGCGGTGCCCCGCCCTGTGACCTGCACCCCGGAGCCCCGGACCTCGTACACCTCGCAACCCACCGCCTCCAGCGCCGAATTCTCACCGGTCGCCGACAGGCCTGCCCCCGAGGTGTGATGCACCCGGCAGCGCTCCAGCCGAGGATGGCCGCCGCCACGGACCGCGACGCCGGACTGGCCGGCCGCCACGACCTCGCACTCCTCGAACACCCCGCCACCGCCGTCCACGACGGCGATGCCGATGCCGGCCGGGTTGTCGACCGTGCACCGGCGGACCGTGGGGCGCGCGCCGCCGCGGACCTCGATCCCGGCCGCGGACCGCGTCATGATCCGCAGATCGACCAGCTCCGGGGTGCCCGTCTCCACGAGCACCGCGGGCGCGGCCGCGTCCTGGCCCTCGACATGCAGGTCCTGGACCACGGCGGAGGCTCGCACGGTCAGCGGTACGCCGTCCACCGGCGCGATCCGCACGGAGCCGGGGGAGCCCTCGGGTCCGCGCAGCGTCACCGCCCGCTGCACGACGAGGTTCTCCCGGTAGGTGCCGGGGGCCACGGTGAGGACGTCTCCGTCGCCCGCGGCCTCCAGGGCGGCGGCGAGCGATGCGTACTCACCTGTGCGGCGCCGCCACCGCGATGTGCCGGTGTGCGTCACCTGGACCGTGCCCTGTGCCATGGCGCTGCTGTGCCCCCACCTCTGCTCACGCGGGTTCTCGCGAAGAAGCCGGACAGCCGAACAGCCCGGCCGGTCCACCGTAGCGTGCGCGGACGCCGCGGGTTGACCGGAGTCCGCAGGCCGTCAACTGCCTGTCCCGGTACGGCCCCAGTCCGGGCCCGCCTTGTCCCATGCCTGGTCCCAGCGGGCGTAGCGGCGCTGGAGCATGCGCCAGACGATCATGCGGCGGCCGGCCTCTATCAGTCCCGCGGCCATCACGGCCGCGCCGAATCCGGCCAGCACCGCGTGCGTCGTCGCGGTCTCACCGTCCAGCGGACGCGCCACTATTCGGCCTTGGTCGTCGGTCCAGAGGACGAACTGATCGCCCCGGTGCGGGGAGTCGAGGGCGGCCAGGACCGTGCCGTGCCGCGCGGTGCCGTCGGGGGCGGTCCAGTCGGCGAGCACCCGGCTCTGTCTCTGCCGTGTCGTGGGTGATTCCGGATCCGGCTCCACGGGGGCGCGGTTGAGCCGCCTGACGACGGTGGCCGCCACCTGGTGGTGGGTGCGCTGCTGGTCCCGCACGGCACGCTGCAGGGAGTTCTGGGCGATCGTGCCGATCACGGTGCCCGCCACCGGTGCGGCGGCCAGGACCAGGACCATGGCGACCAGCGCCAGCCAGGCCTCGACCAGATCGGATGTACGGCGCAGCGGATTGCGCCGCCAGCGCCACAGGCCGACGATTGCTCGCACCGTGCCCCACCCCCTTCCGCCTCCGTCATAGTCCCCACATCCGCCCGTTCGTGTGCGGAATCGGTGAAGAGAGAGCGAAATCACCCGTCTTCTGTCTCATGAGCCCCTCATGAACTTCTCATGCACACTCAACGACCGCGTCGGCTGCCCGGGTTCCCGCGCACGGGGCGGTTCGTGGACTCGCTCGGCGCGGCGAGTCGGAGGTCCTCAGTCCGGCGGACGCGTCGCGATCCGGGGGAGGGGAGGAGGAGGGGCAGCGGGGCGGATGGGGGCAGACGGTCGGACGGCCCCGGGGAGGGGAGAAGGAGGCGGGAGAGGCGAGTCCTCGGGGAAGGGGGACGCGTCGAGGGCGGGAAGCCGTTGAGCGGGAGGAGCGGCCGGGCGGGCCCGCCCGGCGCCCGCTCACCCGGTGATCGTGGCGCGGCTCATCCGAGGATCTCGACCGGATCGCCGACGCGGATCGTGCCGCGCGTCAGCGGCACGAGATTCTGGCCGAAGATCAACCGGCCGCCGATGCGCCGATGGCGGCCGAGCGTACGCAAGGGCTCCTTGCCGCGCTCGGCGGTGGCCTGGTCCGTGGTCGTCACCACGCAGCGCCCGCATCCCTTGGCGACCCGGAACTCGACCTCGCCGATCGCGATCCGCTCCCAGTCGTCCTCGGCCCAGGGCGCCGTACCGGACACGACGGCGTTCGGCCGGAACCGGTTCATGGGCAGCGGACCCTCGTCGGGGTGATCGCCCTGTGCGATCAAGGAGTTGAGGGCGTCCAGGGAGGCGAGTGCGGTGACCAGCAGCGGAAAGCCGTCGGCCAGGCTGACGGTCTCGCCCGGGCGTCCGAAGGGCGGGTCGATGGGGCGGCGGTGCGCGGGATCGTCGAGGTGGACGAGGGTCACCCGCTCGCCGAGGTACGCGCTGAACCACTCGCTTGCCCCGGGGACGGCCGGAACCGTCTCGATCTTCTCTCCCGCCCACTTCGCGGTCGTCGTCCCGGCCGGTTCGGGCACGGGCACACTCAGCGGCTCCCGGTCGGAGGCGGACAGCCGGACAGCACCGTCGGATAGGGACTCGGCGGTGACCAGCGCGAGGCGTGGCTGCTCGCGCTGGGTGACGACCTTGCCCGTCTCGTCGATGAGTGCCCAGCGCCGGTCCCCGGACAGCCCCCATGGCTCCACCACGGCCTCGCTGAGCTGCTGGGCCCGCAGTGCCTTGACCGGGTGAACGTGAATCGAGTGCAGCACTGGTGTCGGCATGAGGCCATCGTGCCATTGCGTACAGATGGCCTCACGTCACGAAATGGATCAGTATCCGCGGTACTGCTGCCCGTTGTTGTACGGATCCTGGTACGGCGCCGGGCCGGGACGCGGCGCCGCGGGGCGCATCGCCTCGTAGCCGGTGGGAGCGGCCATCGGGCGGGGCTGCTGCATCTGCTGGGGGCCCGGGTAGCCGCGCGGACCGGCCTGCTGCGGGATGTACGCGGTGGGGGCCTGCTGCATCGGCACGGGCTGCGGAACCTGGGGGTAGCCGTAGGCCGGGGCCTGGGACGGGCCGGCCGGCAGCGCGGGAAGCGCCGACGGCAGTGCGGGCAGGTTGCTACCCGGCGCCTCGTAAGCGGAGGGGACCCGGATCGGAGCGATCTGCGGGGTGCCCCGCTCGGCGACGAGCCTGTCGTAGATCGGAGTGTCCGGGAAGGGCGACGCGGAGTAGTAACCGCCGCCATAGGTGGAGCGGGGGGAGGTCATGGCACATAAGTTAAGCCCACGATGTGCTGGTTGGGGAGACCGATAAGAGGGTTGTTTTTCGTGCCCGGGGTGACGTGGGATCCCCAATGCGAGCGAACTTGTCAAAAAAGGGCAGCAATCGGGGTTTGGATCGCGTAAAGGCCGAGTTCCTGGCAGGTTACCGGCGGTTGACCACCGCTCTTCGGTGCCGCTGATGGGACTTCTCAGCCCGGGAGAATAGGTTGGCCGCAACGGATGCACGGACCGCCCGGATCCCTTCCCGGCGGAGCGACAGGTGATGGGGGCGGACATGCCAATGTCGAAAGGATCCAACCTCCAGATGCCGACAACGGCCCTGCGCGTCGAATTGGGCCGGCGTTCCGGACCGGGCGTCCCCGACGCGGACGCCTCGGCGCTGCTGCTGGTCTCCGGGAAGGTCCGTACCGACGGCGACTTCGTCTTCTACAACCAGCCGGTCCACTCATCCGGAGCGGTGCGTCACGAAGGCAAGCAGGACCTGGGCGGCCAGGTGACCGACACGCTCCTCGTCGACCTCGCGCGCGTGGAGCCCGCGGTCGAGACCGTGGTGCTCGCCGCCTCCGCCGACGGCGGAACGTTCGGGCAGGTACCCGGCCTCTACATCCGGGTGCTCGACGCCGGGCAGGGCACGGAGCTGGCGCGCTTCGACCCCACTGCGACCGTGGAGACCGCGTTCGTGCTCGGGGAGTTCTACCGCCGTCAGGGCACCTGGAAGTTTCGCGCCGTCGGGCAGGGTTACAGCAGCGGACTCGAGGGTCTGGCCACGGACTACGGGATCACGGTGGACGAGCCGCAGCACGCCCAGCCGCCCACCGCACCTGCCCCCGCCATGCCTGCGCCGCCCACGCCCGTGCCTCCCCCGCCGCCGGTCACCGCACCGGTCCCGCCCATGGTGCCGCTTCCCCTGCCGTCGGCCGCCCCGGCTCCGACGGGCGCCTACGGGGCACCGCTCCCGCCCCAGAACCCGCCGTCGACCCCGTCCACTCCGGTCCGCCTCACCAAGGTCACGCTCACCAAACAGGCCCCGTCGGTGTCGCTGACCAAGCAGGGCGGCACCTCCGGCGCCCTGCGGGTGAACCTCAACTGGCGGACACGTGAACAGTTCTCGCGATGGGGCGGCCGTCGCGGTCCGGCGGCGGCCTCGAACTCGGACCTCGACCTGGACCTGTGCGCCCTCTACGAGTTGTCCGACGGCAGCAAGGGGGTCGTCCAGGCCCTCGGCAACGCCTTCGGGGCGCTGCACCGCCCGCCGTACATCCACCTCGACGGCGACGACCGCACCGGGGCCGTGGAGACAGGCGAGAACCTCACCGTCAACCTCGACCACAAGCAGAGCCTCCGGCGCATCCTCATCTTCGTCACCATCTACGAGGGCGCCCGCTCCTTCGCCGACCTGCACGCCACGGTCACGCTCCGGCCGCAGCACGGTGCACCCATCGAGTTCTCCCTCGACGAGTGCACGGTGCCCTCGACCGTGTGTGCCCTCGCCCTCATCACGAACACCGGCGGCGACCTCGTCGTCCAGCGCGAGGCCCGCTACCTGGTCCCCGAGCGGGGGGTGAGCCCCCAGCGCACGATCGACCGCGCCTACGGGTGGGGCATGAACTGGGCCCCCGGCAGAAAGTGACCGCTCCGTCCGCCCCGGGTGAGCGGTCCGCTCACCGCTCGTCCAGCGCCGCGTCGGGACGGGCATAGGTGCGGCCCTTCCAGGCCGCACCGTGCCCCCGGTAGTGCTGCACCGCCGAATCGACCGTCATCAGGAGATACAGAAAGGCGGTGACCGGCAGCAGCACCGAGAGCCACAGCGGCTGCCGGTAGTAACGCAGCATCGGGATGTACGTCGCCGTCATCACCAGCTTCGCGAGCCCGCCGACCACCATCGCGGTCGTGTTCCCGTTGACGAGTCCCGCCACGATCGTCAGGGACGGCACCAGATAGACGAGGGTGAGGCCGAGCACCGTGCCGAGGAGCAGCAGCGGGCTGTGCCGCAACTGCGCGTACGCACTGCGCGAGACCATCCGCCACAGGTCGTGCAGCCGTGGATAGGGACGCACGCTGTCGACCCGGTCGGCCAGCCCCAGCCAGATATGGCCACCGCCGGCCTTGACCGCCCGCGCGAGCGCCACGTCGTCGATCACCGCCTGCCGGATGGCGTCGGGGATCCGCGCCCGCTCGGCCGCCTCCGTGCGCAGCAGCACACAACCGCCCGCGGCGGCGGCCGTCCGCGATCCCCTCACCGCAATCCACCGGAAGGGGTAGAGCTGCGCGAAGAAGTACACGAAGGCGGGCACGACGAGCCGCTCCCAGACGCTGTCCACCCGGAGCCGTGCCATCTGTGACACCAGATCGAAACCGCCGGTGCGCGCCGCCGCCACCAACTCCCGCAGGCTGTCGGGAGCATGCGCGATGTCGGCGTCCGTCAGGAGCAGGTATTCGGGGGCACGCGCGCGTGCGAGAGAGATTCCGTGCCGTACGGCCCACAGCTTGCCCGTCCAGCCCGCCGAAGGCTCACCCGGGGAATCGACCGTGAGCGGCAGCCCGCCGTACCGCTCGGCCAGCGCCCGGGCCAGGTCTCCGGTGCCGTCCGAACTGCCGTCGTCGACGAGGAAGACCTCGGCCTGTCCGGGATAGTCCTGAGCGAGCAACGACGGAAGGCTGTGGGGCAGAACCGCGGCCTCGTCCCGCGCCGGTACGACAACACACACGGACGGCCACGACTCCGGCTCCCGGCGCGGCGGCAGCCGCAGATCCGTACGCCAGAAGAAGCCCTGGCCGACCAGCAGCCACAACCAGGAGGCCAGCGACACGACAGCGATCCACACAAGGGCAGTCACCCGTCGCAGTCTGCCCCACGGGGAGGCCCCTCGGGGCGCATCGACTATGGTTGCGGGGTGAAGATCGCGCTGATGGACTCCGGAATCGGACTGCTGCCCGCCGCCGTGGCGGTACGGCGCCTACGGCCTGACGCAGATCTCGTGCTCTCACTGGACCCCGACGGGATGCCCTGGGGGCCGCGCACTCCCGAGGGCGTCACCCAGCGGGCCCTGGCCGTCGCCGAGGCCGCCGCCGCACAGCGCCCCGACGCCCTGATCGTCGGCTGCAACACCGCGACCGTGCACGCCCTGCCCGCCCTGCGGGCCTTCCTCGAACCCGGTCTGCCCGTCATCGGCACCGTCCCGGCGATCAAGCCGGCCGCGGCGGGCGGCGGACCGGTCGCCATCTGGGCCACGCCCGCCACCACCGGCAGCCCCTACCAGCGCGGCCTGATCCGGGAGTTCGCGGACGGTGTGGAGGTCGTCGAGGTCCCGTGCCCCGGGCTCGCGGACGCCGTGGAGAAGGCGGACGACGCGGCGATCGACGCGGCCGTGGCCGCGGCCGCGGCGCGCACACCGGCCGAGGTGACGACCGTGGTCCTGGGCTGCACCCACTACGAATTGGTCGCCGAACGGATCCGTGCCGCAGTGCAGCAGCCCGGCCGGCCGCCACTCGTCCTGCACGGTTCCGCCGGCGCCGTCGCCGCGCAGGCACTGCGCCGCATCGGTGCGGACGTGGCTCCGGAGGCCTCCTCGAGCGCCGGTGTCACGGTGCTGCTCAGCGGACGTGAGGGTGCTCTGCCGGCTGCGGCACTGTCGTACGACGAGGGCAAGCTCCTGCAGTCGGTCAGCACGACCGGCTGAGGACCGGTCCCGAGTCCGCTCGTGACTTTGGGCCGTCACGCGGACCGGTGACGCTGCGCAACACCATGCCCGCGTTCCGAAACATGGGTACCCTCAAGGGCATGAGGGAGCACCTCGACCGTGACAGGGCTCCGCAGCCCGAGATCTGGACCGGACGCGCGACCAACCGCGCCCAGTGGCTCGCGGCGCTCGTCGGCGCCGCCTGTATGGCACTCGGTGTCGAGCTCGCCGTCGACTCCGCGTGGTCATCCGGCATCGTCCCCCTGGTCATGTCCGTCGTGGGCTGTATCGCGGCTGGTCTGCTGGTCCTCTTCGGCACGCTCGCGTTCGTGCATGTCGCGGTCAAGGTCGACAAGGAGTGCCTCGAGGTGCGCTGCGGCCACATCGGTCTGCCGCGTCGCCGCATCCCTCTCTCGCTCGTCGCCGGAGCGGACTTCGCGCCCCGGGTCACGCCCCGCCAGTGGGGCGGCTGGGGCTACCGCTGGCGCCCCGAGAAGGGCACGGCCGTGATCGTACGGCGTGGCGAGGGCGTCGTACTGCGTCTGTGGGACGGGCACACCTTCACGATCACCGTGGACAACGCCGAGTCCGCGGTGCGGGTCATCCGGGCCCGGCTGCACCCGAGCCTGCCGGGCGCCACGCACTGACGGCGACCCTCAGCGCTCCTCTTACTCCTTATTTACTACGGCCTCTCGCCACGCCATTCACCACGGCCCCTCGCCGCCCCCTTATGACACGGCGGTGGTCCGGTGGTCATCGCGGCGGTCCGCTCCTCCCGCCCGGCCGTGGGGCTCCCTCGCCCTCCCACAGCGGGCGTGCCGTCGCGATCCCGGCCAGCAGACCCGCGCCCGCCGTCACCGTGGTGAAGCTGAGCGCGTCACCGGTCGACGCGATCACCGCCAGCGCTGTCAGGGCCGCGCCCGCCGTGAGGGCGATCGGCGTGGGTCGCCGGGTGCGCCACAGGGCGTGAAGGAACCAGCAGAAGACCGCCGCGAGCAGTGCCAGCCCGATCAGCCCTTGTTCCGCCGCCTGCTGCAGGGAGGCGGAATGGGGCTTGTCGTCGGGCAGGAGGGACTGTGCGGACACGGGGCTCAACTCACCGAAGCGTCCGGGCCCCGCACCGAGCGCCGGATGTTCTCCGACCAGGGTGAGCGCGTCGTGCCACAACTGGACGCGGTGCCCGCCGAACTGGTCCTCGACAACGGCCGAGGGGCCGCCGGGCGTGACGTTCCCGGCCACCGCCCAGGTCGCCGCGGTCACCGCCGTCACCACGAGGGCGAAGGCGGCCAGTACCCCGGCGCGGTGGTGTGTCCGGCCCGCGGCGAAGGAGTACAGCAGTAGGCCGATGGACGCGGCCAGGCCCGGCGTCGAGCCCAGTGCCGCCGCGACCCCCGCGATCCCCACGACCGACAGGCGGAGCGCGAACCGCGGCGCCGGGTCCCGGGCCGCCCACGCCGCACAACACGCTGCTCCCGAGGAGAGCGTCAGCAGAGCGGCGATCGCACCGGTGGAGCCGAGCGGCGCCGGGGACGGCGGGCCCAGCGCTGCGTAGGATGCGGCGACCGCGAACCCGACTCCGCACAGGGCGCCGACCGCGGGTGCGGTGACCGGCAGCAGCGCCCCGAGGATGCGCCCCGAGGAGTAGCCGGCGGCGACCGCCAGCACCGCGAGCAGGACGCCCTCAGGCCGCCCGCCGTGCGCGGCGGCCGTGATCAGCGACCAGACCGCGCATGCGCCGAGCATCAGGACGCCCGTCGCATCCGAAACGTTTCGTCTCTCGCCGTCCGCATCCGCGGCCCCGGCCGCGGGCTCCGTTCCCGTGGATCCCACTCCGCCGCCCCCCTGAGCCGGGCCCCACCGTCCCGGCTGTGTCCGGCTGCACGTCACAGGCTCGCGCACACCGTAACGGGTGATGCGCCGGTGTGTGGACGAGTTGCGCAGGAACGTTGCTGCAGTAGGGCGGAGCAAAACGGTGGAATCACGGGTGGAAGCCCCGGCGGCCCGAGCGGACCGAGCTGTCCGGTCCATGGTCACGCGCCGTACACTCCCCGGGTGACCGTCACCGCAACTCCCGTGGGCGAGCCGGAACAGCTCGAACCCGAGGCCGCACCCGCACCCCGTGGTGTCCGCCGGGCAAGGCGCCTCCTTCCGGCCGCCGCAGCCGCGCTCTCCGGAGTACTGCTCTACGTCAGCTTTCCGCCCCGGAGCCTGTGGTGGCTGGCCGTCCCGGCCTTCGCCCTCTTCAGCTGGACCCTGCGCGGCCGCACCTGGAAGGCCGGCCTCGGCCTCGGCTATCTGTTCGGCCTCGGTTTTCTGCTGCCGCTGCTGGTGTGGACCGGCGTGGAGGTCGGTCCCGGCCCCTGGCTCGCGCTCGTCGCGGTGGAGGCACTCTTCGTCGCGCTTGTCGGTGCGGGCATCGTCCTGGTCTCCCGGCTGCCCGCATGGCCGGTGTGGGCGGCCGCCCTGTGGATCGCGGGCGAGGCGGCACGCGCCCGCGCGCCCTTCGGCGGCTTCCCCTGGGGAAAGATCGCCTTCGGCCAGGCGGACGGTGTCTTCCTGCCGCTCGCGGCGGTGGGCGGCACCCCGGTGCTCGGCTTCGCCGTCGTGCTGTGCGGCTTCGGTCTCCACCAGATCGTGCGCGTCGTCGTGGACGGACGGCGCAACGGGGGCGTCCTGCGGCGCGGAGCGGCCGTCGCGGCACTGCTGAGCATCGTGGCTCCCGTGGTGGGCGCCGTCGCCGCCCGCTCCCTGGTCAGCGACAAGGCCGAGAACGGCACCGCGACCGTCGCCGTCATCCAGGGCAACGTGCCGCGCCAGGGTTTCGAGTTCAACGCCCAGCGGCGCGCCGTTCTCGACTACCACGCGCGCGAGACCGAGCGCCTGGCCGAGAAGGTCAAGGCGGGCAAGGTACCCCGGCCCGACCTGGTGCTGTGGCCGGAGAACTCCGCCGACATCGACCCCTTCGCCTACATCGATGCCGCCGCGGTGATAAGCGGCGCCGCCCGCGCGATCGGCGCACCCATCTCGGTGGGCAGTGTCGTCGAGCGGGGAGGCAAGCTCTACAACGAGCAGATCCTCTGGGACCCGGACAAGGGGCCCGTCGACACCTACGACAAGCGGCAGATCCAGCCGTTCGGCGAGTATCTCCCGTTGCGGTCGCTGGTCGGCGCCATCAACAAGAACTGGACGGCGATGGTGCGCCAGGACATCAGTCCGGGACACAAGCCGGGCGTGTTCACCATGGCGGGCGCCAAGATCGGGCTTGTCACCTGCTACGAGGCCGCCTTCGACTGGACGGTGCGCTCCACCGTCACGGACGGCGCCCAGCTGATCTCGGTACCCAGCAACAACGCGACCTTCGATCGCAGCGAGATGACCTACCAGCAGCTCGCCATGTCCCGGGTGCGCGCGGTCGAGCACAGCCGGACCGTCACCGTCCCGGTGACCAGCGGCGTCAGCGCGATCATCATGCCGGACGGAAAGATCACCCAGCGGACCGGGATGTTCGTGGCCGACTCGCTCGTCCAGAAGGTGCCACTGCGTTCCTCCGAGACCCCTGCCACGCGCCTCGGCGTCCTGCCCGAGGCGGTGCTCGTGCTCGTCGCGGTCGGCGGGCTGGGCTGGGCGGTGGCGTCGGCGGCGCGCGGTCGTCGTGACCGAACCGTCCGGAGCACCCGTCTCGGAGACCCAGAGGCCGCGGAATCGGCCCGATAGGGTCCCTCCATGGCTACTCCCGATTTCATCAGGACCATCCGCGCCTCTGCGGGCCATCAACTGCTCTGGCTCCCTGGCGTCACCGCCGTGGTCCTCGACGACGACGGCAGGGTCCTGCTGGGGCGCCGGGCCGACAACGGGCAGTGGTCGGTGATCGGGGGCATACCGGAGCCGGGGGAGCAGCCCGCCGCCTGCGCCGTGCGCGAGGTGTACGAGGAGACGGCCGTGCACTGTGTCCCCGAGCGGGTCGTCCTCGTCCAGGCGCTGGCTCCGGTGACCTACGCCAACGGCGACCGGTGCCAGTACATGGACACCACGTTCCGCTGCCGTGCGATCGGCGGAGAGGCGCGTGTCAACGACGACGAGTCGCTGGAGGTGGGCTGGTTCTCGGTGGATGCGCTGCCCGCGCTGAGCGAGTTCGCGCTACTGCGGATCAAGCAGGCTCTGTCGGAAGCACCCACGTGGTTCGACCCCACTAACCTGGGGTGAAGTATGGGTTGTGGCCATATGTAGAGGGGGCCGGGCGCAGCCTAGGGTTGACGCATGACCGAGCCCAGCCCTCTGTCGGCCCCCCACGCCCCCTCCCTCGATCTCGGCGGACGCATCGCCCTCGTCACCGGTGCCGCCGGCGGCATCGGCCGCGCCTGCACGCTGCGGCTGGCGGCCGCCGGGGCCAAGGTGCGAGCGGCCGACCGGGACGCCGCTGGTCTCGACGCCCTCGCAGGCGCGGCCGACGGGCTCCCGGGCAGCGTCGAGCCGTACGTCCTCGACCTCACCGACCTGGACGCGGCCGAACTCGCCGCCCACGGCACCGATGTCCTGGTCAACAACGCCGGGCTCCAACTGGTGCGGCCCCTGGAAGGGTTCCCACCCGACGCCTTCCACACCATGCTCACGGTGATGCTGGAGGCGCCGTTCCGGCTCATCCGCGGAGCACTTCCCCATATGCACGGCCAGCGCTGGGGCCGCATCGTCAACGTGTCATCGGTCCACGGGCTGCGCGCCTCCGCCTTCAAGTCGGCGTACGTCGCCGCCAAGCACGGCCTCGAAGGACTCTCGAAGACCGCGGCCCTGGAAGGCGCCCCCCACGGCGTCACGTCGAACTGCGTCAACCCCGCCTATGTACGTACGCCCCTCGTGGAGAAGCAGCTCGCCGACCAGGCGAAGGCGCACGGAATCCCCGAGGAGCGCGTGCTGACCGAGGTGCTGCTCCAGGACACGGCGGTCAAGCGACTCCTCGAACCGGAGGAGGTCGCCGAGGCGGTGGCCTATCTCTGCAGCCCAGCGGCCTCCTTCATCACCGGCACGTCGCTGGTCCTCGACGGCGGCTGGACGGCGCACTGAGCCGGAACATGCCAGAAGTTGTCCACAAGGCCGGTGGACCCGGTCCGGAAGTGGGCCATCCTGGGGGCATGTCACGCGATCACGCACAGTCCGCGGCACCCCTCGGTACCCATGCCGAGGCCCCGTTCCTGGAGCTCCTGGCCCGGCGCGCGTCTGCCGACGCCTACGAGCAGCCGGTGCTGCTCGCCCGGGCCGAGGGCCTGACGCCCGAGCACATCGACGCGCTCGACCAGGCGAAGCGGCTCGCACTGCGCGTGCGTGCCGAGATGGAGGGCAGACGCCGCCGGGAGGCGGAGCTGTCCGCGCTCTTCGAGACCGCCCACGATCTGGCCGGGCTGCGTGACCTCGACGCCGTCCTCCAGGCGATCGTCCAGCGCGCCCGCTCGCTGCTGAGCACCGACGTCGCGTATCTGACCCTGCATGACGAGGCCGCCGGCGACACCTATATGCGGGTCACCGAGGGCTCGGTCGCCGCCCGCTTCCAGCAACTGCGCCTCGGCATGGGCGAGGGACTCGGAGGACTCGTCGCCCAGACCGCCCGCCCCTATGTGACGCCCGACTACTTCCATGACGCCCGCTTCCAGCACACACGGACGATCGACACCGGTGTCCGTGACGAGGGGCTCGTGGCGATCCTCGGCGTGCCGCTGATGATCGGCTCACAGGTCATCGGGGTGCTGTTCGCCGCCGACCGGCGGGCCCGCGTCTTCGAGCGGGAGGAGATCGCTCTCCTCGGCTCGTTCGCCGCGCTGGCCGCCGCCGCCATCGACACCGCGAACCTGCTCACCGAGACCCGTTCGGCCCTCGCCCGGCTGGCGAGGGCCAACGAGATCATCCGTGACGGCAGCGCGGTCATCGAGCGAGCCTCGGACGTGCACGACCGGCTCGCCGAACTCGTCCTGCGCGGCGGAGGTGTGCACGACGTGGCCGCAGCCGTCTCGCAGGTCCTCGACGGCACGGTCGAGTTCGCCGAGGCGGACGCCGCCCCAGCCGCGGCGCTGGAAGCCTCCCGCGCCGAGGGCCACGCCGTACGGCACGAGGACGACTGGGTCGCCGCGGTGGCGGCCGGCGGTGAACTGCTCGGCGCGCTGGTGCTGCGCGGCCATACGCGGCTCGACCCCGTCGACCAGCGCACCCTGGAGCGCGCCGCGATGGTGACCTCCCTGCTGCTGCTCGCCCGCCGCTCGGCAGCGGAGGCCGAACAACGCGTCCGCGGCGAGCTGTTGGACGACCTCCTTGACGCCCGTGACCGTGACCCCCGCGTCCTGCGCGAACGGGCCGCGCGGCTGCGCGCGGATCTCGACGCCACCCATGTGCTGCTCGCCGCCCGCCTCGACGGCACGGCGGACGACGCCGACCAGGAGGCCGCCGCCCGCCGTCGCCTGGGGTCCGCCGCCTTCCACCTCGCGGCCACCCGGCACGGTCTCGCCGCCGTGCGCGACGGCGGTACGGTCCTGCTGCTGCCCCTGGAACGCGGCGGCTCCGCGACGCACCTCGCCCGCCGCACCGCCCGGCAGCTGGGTACCGCCGTGCACGAGGCGGTCACGGTCGGTGCCTCCGCCCCCTTCGAGGACCTCGCCGCCCGCCCGGACCGGGTGGCCGTGGCCCACACGGAGGCGCAGCGCTGCCTGGAGGCTCTGCGCCTGCTGGGGCGGGCCGGAGACGGTGCCGCCGCCGAGGACTTCGGCTTCCTGGGGCTGCTGCTCGCCGGGGACAGGGACATCTCCGGATACGTCGAGCGCACGATCGGCCAGGTCGTCGCCTACGACGAACGGCGCGGCACCGATCTCGTCCGCACGCTCGACGCCTACTTCGACTCGGGGATGAGCCCCGCACGCACCAAGGACCTGCTGCACGTCCATGTGAACACGGTGGCGCAGCGCCTGGAGCGGGTGAGCCGCCTGCTGGGCGACGGCTGGCAGAGCCCGGCCCGTGCCCTGGAGATACAACTGGCCCTGCGACTGCACCGGTTGTCGTCGTCCCGGCACTGACCCCGAGCCGTGGCCGCGGCGCGCCACCCCGGCGGACCGCACCCCGGAATGGCCCGAACGAGGCCGGACACACACCGGTCCCGGGCGCCACGGCACCCGGGACCGGCGGAAGGAACGGGAGATCAGACGGTACGGGCGTCCGCGGCCCGGGTTTCCGCGGACGTGGTGTCTGCGGAGGTCTCCACCCGCGCCAGATCGCGGTCGCGTGTCTCCTTCGCGACGCCCACCGCGACCAGGGTCAGCACGGACGCCCCGATCACGTACAGCGCGATCGGCGTCGAACTGCCGTAGTCCGACAGCAGAGCGGTGGCGATGAGCGGCGCCGGGGCCCCGGCCGCCACGGAGGCGAACTGGGCACCGATGGACGTACCCGAGTACCGCATACGGGTGGCGAACATCTCGGCGAAGAACGCCGCCTGGGGTGCGTACATCGCCCCGTGCAGCACCAGGCCCACGGTCACGGCGAGGACGAGGTTGCCGAAGCTGCCCGTGTCGATGAGTGCGAAGAACGGGAACGCCCACAGACCGACTCCGGCCGCGCCCAGCAGATAGACGGGCCGACGGCCGATCCGGTCCGACAGCGCACCCCACGCCGGGATGACGGCGAAGTGCACGGCGGAGGCGATGAGGACGGAGTTCAGAGCCGTCTGCTTGGACACGCCGGCCGACGTGGTGGCGTAGACGAGGATGAAGGCGGTGATCACGTAGTAACTGATGTTCTCCGCCATCCGCGCGCCCATCGCGACCAGCACGTCGCGCCAGTGGTGACGCAGGACGGACACCAACGGCAGCTTCTCCGTGTCGGTGTCGCTGGCCGCTTTCCGGGCCTCGGCCTGCGCCAACGCGTCCTGGAATACGGGCGATTCATCGACAGACAGACGAATCCACAAACCGATGACCACCAGCACTCCGGACAGGAGGAACGGTATGCGCCATCCCCAGGACCCGAACGCGTCGTCGGAGAGCACGGCGGTCAGCAGGGACAGCACCCCCGTGGCAAGGAGCTGTCCGGCCGGCGCACCGGTCTGCGGCCAGGAGGCCCAGAAGCCGCGCCGCCGCGCGTCACCGTGCTCCGACACGAGCAGCACGGCGCCGCCCCACTCACCGCCGAGCGCGAACCCCTGCACCAGCCGCAGTACGGTGAGCAGCACGGGAGCGGCGGTGCCGACCGTCGCGTGCGTGGGCAGCAGACCGATGGCAAAGGTCGCCCCGCCCATCAACAGCAGGCTGAGCACCAGCAGTTTCTTGCGCCCGAGCCGGTCACCGTAGTGCCCGAAGACCAGAGCACCGATCGGACGCGCGGCGAACCCCACCGCATATGTCAGGAACGACAGAAGGGTGCCGACCAGCGGGTCGGAGTCCGGGAAGAACAGCTTGTTGAAGACGAGCGCGGCGGCGGACCCGTACAGGAAGAAGTCGTACCACTCGATGGTGGTACCGATGAGGCTGGCGGCGACGATGCGGGGGAGGTTGGACGGGGCTGGTGGAGCGGTCGCAGGGGAGGACATCGGCACCACTTCCTGGCGTTCGACGGGGGACGTTTGCGTGTCGCCACACCGTAGGAACGTGCAGGTCAGAGGCGTATGTGGTGGGACACCATAGTTCTGGACATGGGAGTGCGTGCGCCCACCATGTCGGCCTCCTGTGCTGACTACGCTGCGTAGGAGCGACTTCTTCGCGAGGGAGCAAGGCTCGGCGTGGTCCATGAACGGTGGCACTCGACGCGCTGGAGGCAGAAGGAGCCTGCAAACCAGAGACCGTGACGTCGCGAGGTCGTTTACGAGCGGCAGCACGCATCGCTCGCTTCTCAAATGGCGGCCGACGGCAGACCTCTACTCCGAGATGGACGCCGAGGATCGGGTCCTCCGGCTCAACGGTTATGAGGTGTTCCGATCGTTTCCTGATTGATGGTCGGTGCCTACGAACGGCCCCCTCCGGGTCAGCGGCCCGGTGCCGTGTGCCTGCCATATAGCAGGTGTCCCACGGGACTTGTAACCGTGCCATGTCACGGTGCAGCCCGAGTGGTCGAATTCACGTGCGACGAATATGCGTTCCACGGCGAGAACGCCGGCCGCCCGGTGGTGACGTGGCGGCGGTCAGGCGCACGTTGGCCGGAAGCATATGCCAACGTCGCTGGTGGGCCGGTCAGTTGAGGGAGTGGAGTGGTGGCCTGTCTGTCGGATCGGTGAGCGGGGTCGGCACATCCTCTTCTCGGGGGCTTCACATTCCACAAGTGAATTGCTATTCCGGTTGCATCCGACTTCCCTTCCGCCCCTCAGGGATCTTCCGCCTTCCTGTCCGGAATTCAGGCAAGTAGAAATCGCGCCACTCAGTCCTCTCGGTGGTTTCAGGACTTTGTCTTCAGGGCCAACCGCTAAACCGTTTCGGCATATCTACGATCGCAGGCTATGACCGACACTCCACGGGACAACTCCGCCACCCGCGCCCGCTGGCATACCTGTCTCAGGCTCGCCCGTGAACTCCTCCTCGTCGGACCCGACGGCAATGACCTCAAACTCGAATATCTGCACGCTCTGATAGACACGGGCCGCCTCGGTACCACCCGTCACCCCCGCAAGAAGGTCCTCGTCATCGGCGCCGGCATCACCGGCCTCGTCGTCGGCCGGCTGCTCAAGGACGCGGGGCACGACGTCACCATCCTCGAGGCGAACGCCAACCGTGTCGGCGGACGCATCAAGACGTTCCGCACCACCAAGCACCACCAGCCCTTCGCCGACCCGGCCCAGTACGCCGAGGCCGGGGCCATGCGGCTGCCCGACTTCCACCCGCTCGTCCTCGCCCTTGTCGACAAACTGGGGCTCGGCCGACGCCAGTTCTACAACGTGGACATCGATCCCCACACCGGCAGCGGTCCCGACGTGCCCGTCCCTCCGGTGACGTACACCTCCTTCACCGGCCGGACGTGGACGTACGGCGACGACAGCCCGGACTTCGCCGAACCCGACAAGCGCGGCAACTCCTGGATCCGCGCCAACCGCATCCAGGTGCGGCGTGCCCACTACGCCGACGGTCCCGAGCGGATCAACGAGGGCTTCCATCTCACCGACGACGAGGTCCGCGCCCCCGTAGCGCGGATGGTGGACGAGGCGCTGGAGAGCGTGCGCGACTACTACTCCGACGTCGTCGACGGCAAGCGAGTCAACAAGCCGTTCGACGAGTGGGTCGATGGCTGGGCGCGGGTGATCCGCGACTTCGACGGCTACTCGATGGGCTCCTTCCTACGCGACCGCGCCGGGCTCAGCGACGAGGCCGTCGAGGCCGTCGGAACCCTGGAGAACATGTCCTCGCGGCTCTACCTCTCCTTCTTCCACAGCTTCCTGAGCCGCAGCGACATCAACCCCGCCGTCCGCTACTGGGAGATCCCCGGCGGCAGCTGGCGCCTGCCGCACGCCCTGTACCAGGGCCTGCACGACGAGGTGCAGCTCGGTCAGCGCATGATCCGTCTTGAGTACCACGACCCCAGCCGCGACACCGACCCCGATGGCACCGGGGCGGTCGGACCGGACGGGTGGGGCGTGGCGGTACAGACCGTCGACGAGGAAGACCCGAAGGAACTGCCTCGTCTGTGGACGGCGGACCTGGCGGTCGTCACCATCCCGTTCTCCGCGCTGCGCTTCGTGGAGATTGTCCCCTCGATGTCGTACAAGAAGCGCCGCGCCATCATCGAGACCCACTATGACCAGGCCACCAAGGTGCTGCTCGAATTCAGCCACCGCTGGTGGGAGTTCACCGAGGACGACTGGCGCGACACGCTGGACGGCATCGCGCCCGGCCTGTACGAGTACTATCGGCGGGGGCACGAGGCGGACACCGAGACCGTGTCCGTGCCCACGCTGCCCGAGCCGGAGGCCGGGCTGCTCGGCGCCGCCGTCAAGGACAGCCTCGTCACCGAGGAGATGCGGCGGATCGACGGCAGTCTGCCGCTGCGCGGCCCCGCCGTCCGGCCCGCCACCCACTGCTTCGGCGGGGGCTCCGCCGCCGACAACCCCAACCGGTTCATGTACTACCCCTCGCACCCGATCGCGGACAGCACGGGCGGCGGCGTCGTCCTCGCCTCGTACTCCTGGTCCGACGACGCCGCACGCTGGGACTCCATGCCGAAGGCGGAGCGCTACCTCTACGCCCTGCGCAACCTCCAGGCCGTGCACGGCCGGCGCATCGAGGTGTTCTTCACCGGCCGCGGCGCCACGCAGAGCTGGGCCCGCGACCCGTACGCCTTCGGCGAGGCCGCCATCTACACCGCGCACCAGATGACCAGCTTCCACCTGGACGTCTCCCGGCCCGAGGGCCCAGTGCACTTCGCCGGCGAGCACACCTCCCTCAAGCACGCCTGGATCGAGGGCGCGCTGGAGAGCGCCGTCCGCGCCGCCCTTGCCGTCCATCAGGCCCCGCCGGTCACCGACAGGAACGGTTCGGACCAGGACGTCTCGGGTGCGGACCGGGAAGGGGAGTCCTCGTGAGCGCGATCACCCCGGCTTGCACGATCGCCCGCTATCTCGCCCTGCGATTGGCTGAGTTGGGCATCACCCATCTGTTCGGCGTCCCCGGCAACCACCTCGGCCCGTTCCTCACCACCCTGCGGGCCCAGGGCGACATCGAGTGGGTCGGCACTCCGACCGAGGGCGGCGCGGGCCAGGCCGCCGACGCCTACGCCCGCATCCACGGCGTGGGCGCGGCGGCGGTGACGTACAGCGTGGGCGCGTTCAATCTGCTCAACGCCTGCGGCGGCGCGTACGTCGAGCAGATCCCGCTCATCGCCGTCAACGCCTGCCCACCGTACGAGCAGTGGCAGAACTTCCGCGCCGTCGGGCTGCTCACCTCGCACATGAGCCCCCGCGCCGAGAGCAACCTGGACGTCTACCGACAGGTCACCGTGGACGCACAGGTCATCTCCCATCCGGGCTTGGCACCCGCCCAGATCGACGCCGCGCTCACCGCGTGCGTATCCGAGCGCCGGCCGGTCTACCTGGAGGTCATGGAAGACCTGTGGGACGAGCCCTGCCCTGAGCCGACGGAGCCGATCGTCCGCCGCGAACGGCCTTTCAGCGAGCGCAACCAGAGCATGCTGGACCGCGCCGTGCAGGCGATCCTCACCCTGATCGAGGAGCACCCCGGCCCGGACGGCAGGCCCCGCCCGATCGTGTGGGCCGGCGAGGAGATCGCCCGGTACCGGCTCGGCGGGGAACTCACCGACCTGGTGGAGGCAACCGGCGTACCGTTCTGCACGACCGTCGGCGCCAAGGCCGTCGTGGACGAGGACATGCCGCAGTTCCACGGCGTCTACAACGGCAAGGCCAGCCACCCGGACGTGCACGCGATCTTCAAGGACTGGGCCACCTGCCGGATCGGACTCGGGGCCTGGTCCACGTCGAAGAACCTCGACGGCGAGCAGAACGTCGGCACCGACTGGGTGATGGCGGCGCACGGCGGAGTCAGCGTCGGCACCTCCTACTTCCCCGACGTCCAGCTCGCCCAGTTGCTGCCCGCCGTCCAGGACGCGCTGGCGAAGGCCTACGGCACCGAGGGTCTGTCCGCGGACTACTACGCCGAGTCCTACAGCTACGGGGGAGCGCGGGACGACCGCCCCGCCGGCCTGGCGCAGTACCGCGCCTCGCTGAGCGTCAGCGGTGCGCGGTCCCGGGACGCCGAACGGCTCACGTACGACGGCGTGTTCGACCGGGTCAACCACTTCCTGGGCCGGGAGACCACGGACGACTGGACGGTCGTGTCCGACGCCGCGTTCTCCCTCATCGGCTCGATGAACCTGTCCCTGTCCGCAGGCGGCTTCCTGTCCCAGATCAGCTGGCTGTCCATCGGCTGGTCGGTCGGCGCGGCCACCGGCGCCGCGCTCGCCCCGGAACGCGAGGGCGCCCGCCCGATGGTGTTCGTCGGCGACGGCGCCTTCCAGGAGACCTGCCAGGAGATCTCCACTCACACCCGCCTCGGGCTGCGCTCGGTGGTGTTCGTCCTGGACAACGGGTCCTTCTACGGCATCGAGCAGATGTTGGTGCACCCGGCCTACTACGCCGGAGAGGACCCCGCCGAGCCGGACTTCTACAACGTCCTGCACCCCTGGCACTACGACCGCCTCGCGGCCGTCTTCGCCGACAAGGACACCCCGGCGAGCGGCCTGAGCGTCGCCCGCCCCGCGGAGCTGGACGACCTGCTGGCCCGCCTCGGTGACCCGCACGACCCGGTCAACGCCGGACCCCTCCTGGTCCGCGTCCGCCTGCACCGGCACGACTATCCGCGGGCCATGGCGTACAAGGTGCCGAATACCTCGTGACCGGCATCCTCGTGGCCGAAACTCCCGTATCCGAAAATCTCGAATCCCGAGGGGGAAAGAAATGGCTGATCTGAATGTACTGATCGCGTTCGACGCGGCCACGATCGTCGAGCAGAATCCCAACGCGTCGCGGAATCCCGACGCGCCGACCTACGTCGACCAGAGCCTGATCTACATGACGACGCGGCACGACCACATCGTCGGCACCTCGGGCGCCGAGCTGAACCTGCGGGCCGAGCCCGGGGACACCGTCCGGTGGCGGGAGACGACGGTGTCGCTGGGCAGCGACTACAAGGCGCTGTTGTACCGGTACGTGAGCAGCGACCGCGACCACACACTCATCAGGACGCCGGAAATCGAGGTGGTCGACGGCGTCTATCCGCTGCCGCGGGAGGGCAGCGAGGGCAGTCCGGATTTCGTGACGCAGAAGTACCAGGACCACTACTGGCGCACCACGGTGAAGAGCGTCGGCAAGGTCGTGTACCACTTCTACTTCCAGATCCTCGACCGGCACCGGCAGTTGCAGGGGTACTTCCAGTGGGACCCCTTCATCACCATTGAGGACTCCTGACGGTCCGATCGTGACGGGCGGCGGCGCGGTCACCACCGCCGCCGCCCCCGGCGATGAGGAAGCCGTCGCGTTTCAACCTCGGCGCCGGGTACGTGACCTGGTGCCGGGGACGCTGTCGGACCTGTCGCGCAAGAACGGCGGCTTTCGGAACGGCGAGCAGGGCGACGATGGTGATCGGCTGCTGGCAGTGGGGGCCCCGCCGGGTCGCGGCCGGCTCCAGCGGGTCCCGCTCGGCAGCGGCTGGACGGGAGGTGCCACGGGGCGCGGCCTTCGGCCGAGACGGGAGTTCGGACAGAGGCGGTCGACCGCGATCTCGCAGCACGGCTCCCCGCGAACGTCAGGCTCAGGATCTGCCGGCGGTCTCGGCGGTCTCGGCGAGGTCGCCGGCACTGGCCGCTTCGTCCTGGGCTATGCCGAGAAAGCGCTGGATCGCTTCGACCGGCATGTCGAGCCCCTCGGACGCCAACTGCTCGTCGCCGAACACCTGCACTGCCTCGGTGACAGCCAAGGCCAGTTCAACCTCTGCCTTGCGGACCTTGGCCTCGGCCTTGTCCACGGTGTCGACCACCGCCAACTGGCGGCGCTGCTTCTCCTGAAGCCTCTGTTTGCGGGAAAGGATTTTGTCAGAGTTCTGCATAGACATGACCAAGATCATAATCAGTTCGCGTGCCCACTCGACGCCCTGTTCCACAGCCGGGTCACCGTCACGTCGGCCCGGTGGAGCAGGCCGAAAGCAAGACCTCCCCTGCGGGAACAGCCCGCGTGAGTGCCGGATCTGCCCCCGCTCGGACTGCAGGCGCCGACATGGGGCTGGGCGACGGCTCCCGCCCAGCCTGTGCGTCCGCATTCGCCCTGTTGGCGACCTCGCGGAGGCGTGAGCCGCCGCGCGGGCGTCAGGCCGTGTACGGATAGGCCGGATAGGTGAGGTAGCCGGCGTCGCCGCCCTGGTAGTACGTGGTCTCGTCGATGGGAGCGATCGGCAGGCCGACGCGGAGGCGTTCGACGAGATCGGGGTTGGCCAGGAAACCGCGGCCGAAACTGATCAGGTCGGCGCCCAGGCCCAGCCAGTGGTCGGCTTCCTCGCGACCGGTCTGCTTGGGGCCCATCGGGAGGACCGGATTGATGATCAAGGTCCCGGGCCAGGCGCGGCGTAGACCGATGAGCACCTCCTCGTCCGTGGTCGCTTCCAGGTGGACGTAAGCGAGTCCGAGACGGGACAGCTCTGTCAGCAACGTGGTGTTGAGGGCGAGTGCGTCGGTCTCCTCGACGCCCCAGAAGCCGCCCCCCGGGGAGAGGCGGATGCCCGTCCTGGCCGCCCCGACCGCGTCTACCGTCGCGGCCACGGCCTCCACGGCGAACCGGATCCGGCCCGCGATCGTGCCGCCGTAGCGGTCCGTGCGCCGGTTGGCGTTGGAGGAGAGGAACTGGGAGATCAAGTAACCGTTGGCGCCGTGGAGTTCGACTCCGTCGAAGCCCGCGTCGATCGCGCGGCGGGCCGCCTCGGCGTACGCGTGGGCGTGCTCGGGTACCTCGGCGGTGTCCAGCGCGCGGGGCATGGGTGCGGGCTGCGGGCCGGTCGGGGTGAAGACGTCGCCCACTGCGGCGATCGCCGAGGGGCCGACGGGCTGGTGGCCGGTCGTGTCGGGGTGCGAGACCCGGCCGCCGTGCATGAGCTGGGCGAAGATCCGTCCGCCGTTGACGTGCACGGCGTCGGTCACGGCACGCCATGAGGCGGCCTGCTCCTCGGTGTGCAGTCCGGGCGTGCCCGGGTTGGACTGCCCGACGAGGCTGGGCTGCACGCCCTCGGACACGATCATTCCGGCCGACGCGCGCTGCGCGTAGTACGTTGCCATGGACGGCGTGGCAACGCCGCCGGCCGCGGCCCTGACGCGGGTCATCGGGGCCATCACCATCCGGTTGGGCAGGGTCAGTTCACCGAGTCGGTAGCTGCTGAACAACGTCGTCACGTCGGGCTCCTCCGTCTGTGCATCGCGTGCCTAGTACCGGGCACAGCGCTACGCTAAAACCTGACATGGATGTCAGAGGCAAGCGGTGTGGCGTGGTTCACGAGGGGAGACGGTCGTGCGGATCGGCGAGCTCGCGGCACGTACCGACGTCAGCGTGCGGTCGCTGCGCTACTACGAGGAGCAGGGGTTGCTGACCAGCAGCCGTAGCGCCAGTGGGCAGCGGCATTACACGGAGGCCGAGGTGGAGCGCGTGCGATTCATCCAACGTCTGTACACGGCGGGCCTGTCCAGTCGTACGATTTCCGAGCTGCTGCCCTGCGTCGACACGCCCAGCGAGGGCAACTCCGATGCCGCTCTCGAGCGGATGGCGCAGGAGCGCAACCGCCTCTCCGAGTACATCGACGAACTCGTGCGGACCCGGGAAGCGTTGGACGGCCTGATGGCCACGGCCCGGGCCCACCGAGAGAGCCTGCGCACTCCGGCCGGCACGCGCTCAGGGCGTTGAACGCGCACCGTGGTTCCGGATCGGGATGCGGTACTTGAGGGACTGCGCGGCGCAGGGACCCGGACGGCGCGCTGTCGCCAGGTTGTCCGGTTGTCCAGGTGGTCGAGTTCCGCCAGGGCGCGGGTGTTGCGCGGCGGCCGGCTGGACCTGCTTCGCCCTGCGTGTCAAGGACCCGAACCGGCTGCCGAGTTCGAACTCCAGCGGCCGAATCGCAGCTCCACGAAGAGGGAGCAAGTCAGCGGCGGCCGCTCCGACTTCGCGTACGCCTGCTTCCTTGCCCACTCCTCGCTCACCACCCCGGCCGGCACCGCGATCGCCCAGGCCGACGTCAGATGGCAGATCGAGAAGGGCGACGAGCAGGGCAAGCAGCTCGTCCGCCTGGACCAGTACCAGGTCTGCAAGCCTGACTGACGCTGCTCTGAGGCCGGTCCTTGCCCTTCTGGAATATAGGAGCAAATGCCCCTATTGCTGGCTCGTCAGCGCCAGACCGTAATGACCACAGATTGCGACTGAGGAGCTACAACATGACCGTGAAGGTTGCCGCCGTCCAGATAAGCCCGGTGCTCTACAGCCGCGCGGGCACCGTCGAACGTGTCGTGAAGAAGATCCACGAGCTGGGAAGCAGGGTGTCGAGTTCGCGGTCTTCCCGGAGACCGTGATCCCGTACTGTCCGTACTTCGGCTTCGTGAAGGCGCCCTACGCCCTGATCGCCGACGGCGAGCAAATTCACGCCGCGATGTTCCCCGGCGGCCTCGGCAGCGAGAAATTCGCCCCCCAGATGGAGGTCGCCATCCGCCAGCACGCGCTGGAGTCGGCCTGCTTCGTGGTCAACGCCACCGCCTGGCTCGACGACGACCAGAAGGCGAAGCTCGTCGAGGACAACGGCGTCCCCGTCGGCTTGTTCTCCCACGGATTCTTCACGGCCATCGTCGACCCCGAGGGCCGCATCGTCGGTGAGCCGCTCGCCGCCGGCGAGGGCGAGGTCATCGCCGACCGGGACTTCACGATGATCGACCGCCGCAAGCGCATGGCTGACACGCGCGGCCACTACGCCCGCCCGGAACTGCTCAGCCTGCAGGTCGACCGCATGCCGACCGCGCCCCTCCACGAGCGCGGCACCGCCGTCGCGGCCCAGGCCACCCGGGTCGACGAAAAGCGTTCCACCGCGGCCCAGTGACCGTGCCCCCCGTCTCCGGCCGGCCCGCGGGCCGGCCGGAGTGACGCAAGACGGAGCCCCCGGCGGCCCAGCGATGACGGACAACGAGGTCCGAGGGACTTCGGGAGTCCGGGATCACCTCCGCCGGGTCCGGTCGAGGGACGCACCCCTCGAAGTACCCCGCACAACCCGACCCGGGCGGCACGCCCACCACCACCCGTGCCGCCGGGACCAGAAGACAACCTGCCGGCGGAACGTTTCCGCTCCACCATCGCGCTGCTGTCGATCACCACCGTGGCGGGTGTCGGCCTGGGGTACCCGCTGACCGGTCTGATCACCGAGGGCTTCGGGTACCACGGCAGCTTCTGGTTCGGCGCGCTGGTCAGCGCCGCCGCCCTCGTGTCGGCCGCGCTCGTCGTGCCGCGCTCCCGGCATCTGGCCTGCCGTCGCTTCGACGTGGTGGGCGCGGTCCTGTTCGGCGCGGTCCTCGCCGGGCTCCTGCTCGTGCTGAGCAAGGGAGGGTCCTGGGGCTGGACATCGCCGGCCCTGCTCGGCCTGCTCGCCGCGTCCCTGGCCTGTCTGGCGGTCTGGATCGTGTACGAGCTGCGCATCGGCCCGCCACTGGTCGACCTGCGCAAGCTCCGCAACCGCGTCGTGCTGACCGCCGACGTGATCGGACTCGCCGCGGGCATCGGGATGTACCTGCTCCTGTCCCTGGTCACGCGGCTGGCCCAGGCACCCGTGGGCGCGGGCCACGGCTTTGGTGCGTCGGTCGTCGTCACCGGGATGATCCTGCTGCCCTTCTCGGTCGGCAGCCTGCTGGCCGGCAGGGCCGTCCCGCTCGTGGCGGGCCGCCTGTCCTGGCGGCTGACGCTGCCGCTGTCCTGCGGCGTCGTCCTCGTGTCCATGCTGCTGTTCGCGCTGAGCCGGTCCGGCCTGTGGGAGCTGTTCCTCGTGACGGGCGTGGCGGGCGTGGGCGTGGGCTGCGTCTTCGCCCTGGTCCCCGGGTTGATCGTCAACTCGGTGGCCGCCCAGGAGGTCGGGAGCGCAATGGGCTTCAACCAGGTCCTGCGCTACGTCGGGTTCTCCACGGAAGCGCGTTGAGCGCCACGGTGCTCGCATCGCACACCTTGCCCGGACAGTCCCTGCCCGACCCCAACGGCTACGGGGCCACGGCCGTGCTGGGCTGCGTCATCTGCGCGGCCGCCGCAGTCGCCGCTGTCATGCTCCCAGGGCGCCGCGGCCACGAACCCGGCCTCGCCACCGAAGCAGGGCACGGACCGGCCGCCGCCCCATTTTCTCGTCCGGACCCGGAATCCCGGGCCTCGACGAAACCCGGCCGGACACGCGGATGACCACGACCGCCCGGCACCGCCTGAGCCCGGTGGCACTCCCGTCCCGCGGCCGGCAGGTGTCCGATCTGGGCGGCCGGTTGCCGGTCCGGACCACCCGCCCTCCTGCCCTGAAGCGCCTGCGCCGGGGTGATGGAGGGTGCGGCCCTAGAAGCTGAAGCTCATGAACGCCCCATGACCGCGCTCAGCCGCCCCGGCGAAGAATGCGACGAGCTCCTCGTAGGAGCGCTCAAGCCACTCCAGTTCGCCCTCGGCATCGAACCTCCACATGTTGGGGTACACCTCCTCAACCGTCATCCGCTCCGGGGCGTAGTGGGCCGCCAACTGTTCCCACGGGGTCGCCCGCAGACGCCGGGCCACGCTCTGGATCTGCTCCGCAGACCACCCGAACAGGGTGCCTTCCTGAAGGATTTGAGACCCGTCCATCAGGAATTCGATATCCACCTCTGTCTCGTCGAGCAGGAACTGGAGGCCGGCCCACGCCTTGCCCGGGCCGCCGTAGGGACGATCCGGCATCGGATCGCAGGCGTACAGCTCGTAGACGTACGCCTTGGCCCAACTCGGTTCCCTTTCCGCCCTGTCCAGCTCCTCCCCTGTCGCGCTGATGAACCCAATGCTCACGCTCATGAAAAGCAATCCCCCTTGGTCACCGTTTGATCGACCATTTGCTCCAACAGCGACGGCGAGTGTTCCACACGGCTCTGGCCACCGGGCTGCACCCTGCGGCGATGGGCGCTGAGACCAGTCTTCAAAGATCGCCGGACGTGGTGTCGGCCGATGTCGACTTCACCGCCGGTGTCGGGGCGGTCTGGATCGTGTGGCGTCCGAGGACGGCGGGGCGCACTCGGCCTCACGCGCAGGCTTGACCCCAGCGCTCCATCGCCACGGCCCATGGATCAACTGCGTCAACGTGTGCCTCGGGCGGGATGTGGGTCACGTCTCATCGGCGCCCGCCGGATCGAGGCTCCCGAGCAGCGCACGCTCATTGCTGTTCGGACGTCCCCCCAGCATCAAACGTGGAGCCGGACCTGCCATGAGGGCGCATCCCGCAGATCGATCCACGACGTGATGCGCTTCGTCTGTCATCGGCCCACTTCCCACTCGTAGTCGAACCAGATCCGATGCGTCCCGTCAGCGTCGACGGCCATTCCTCCGGCACCGGAGATCCCGGCCAGCTCTCCCGTGCCGCTCGTGGGCACGATGGTGAAGAACTCCGCCGTGCGATCGCTGCCGGACGTCGTCGCCGAGTGCACGAAGTTGAAGGCGCCGACCCGGCCGCACAGCGAGCCGTCGAACGACTCCATGGCCACATAGGTGCCCACGCCGGTCGTCTGGTCGAAGGCAGCGGTGAACAAGGTCGCCGAGCGACCGGCGACCTCGCCCTCGAAATGCTTCTCCATCGTCGCGACACCCACCGGAAGCCCAGTGGACACAGCCGGGTCCGGCTTCAGCTCGGTCGGGACGAACGCTTTGACAGTGAACGTTCCTGTAGCTCTCATGGAACGACCGTATCGGTGCGGTCTGACACCGCTCCTCCTTTGGGCGGACTGCTGCCGGCTCATCAAGTAGCGCTTGTAGTGTGCGACTCCTTCTTGCGTTCGGGCGGTCGGCAGACTTGTAGCCGCACCTCAGTTCCTTCGACACCCCGCTCGTTTCCCACGCCACCAGGACCCGACCATGAACGCTCCCCTCCTCACTCTGACCGCCTCGGCGGCTGCCCTGTTCTCCAACGCCGACGGCGACGTCCTGATCGTCAATCCGACATACAAGAGTTACTGGAATCTCCCCGGCGGCGCCGTCGACCGGGATGAAACCCCTCAGGACGCAGCCGCCCGCGAGGTACGCGAGGAACTCGGCATCACCCCGCCCATCGACCGTCTGCTGGTGCACGCCTGGGTCAGCTCTCCGGGCCGGGGGGCACAGGTCCTGTACATCTTCGACGGCGGCACCCTCAGCGCCGAGGACCAGGCCGCGATCACTCTGCAGGAATCAGAGCTGAGCGAGTACCGCTTCTGCCCGCCGGACGCCATGGAGCCCGGTCTGATCCCCCCACATCTGACAGATGTCTGGCAGGCTGCGCTGACGGCCCGCACCAGCCGACACCCGGCAGTGCTCACGGTCCGGCTGTAAGCATGAAGGGCTGGCTGGAGGCGAAGCCCCGGCCGGGCTCCCGGGGGAGGGGGTTCAGGCGGCGTTGCCTCCGGGGACCGGTTCGGAGGTGAAACCGAGGTCGTTCAGGTCGATCGCGTCGGCCATCGCCTTGAGCCCCGCGTCGCTGAAGTGCAGGTGGTCGCCCGCGTCGTAGGCGGGCAGGATGCGGTGGGGGTCGGCGGGGTCCCGGACCACGGCGTCGAAGTCGACGACGGCGTTCGGGCTCGGAGCCGACCGGAGGCTGAGCGCCTCGCAGGCAACCACCGCCGGAGACCGGTCTGCCCGGACAAACCCTCAGACCGGAAGGCCAGTTGTCCGATCTCACCGAACGCGAACGCGTCCTGGCCGCCGTCGCGAGCGGCCTGAGCAACGCCGAGATCGCGGCGCCGTCTCCGAGTCCGCCTTCTCCGCCTTCTCCGACTCCGCGATCAATGTAGGGTCAACGTGATCTCGCGATGCACTCATTGCTGGAGAACACCCTATGTCTGTGAGTTCGTCTGATACGGCGATATGGCTGCGGCGGTTCGGCGCGGTTGCCGGGCCGAGGCAGCGCCTGGTCTGCTTCCCCCATGCCGGCGGTTCCGCTGGTGTCTTCCGCGGCTGGCGCCGTGGACTGCCCGCCGACGTGGAACTGCTGGCGGTCCGCTACCCGGGGCGGGAGGACCGGATCAGAGAACCGTTCGTCGAGGACATGAACGAGATGGCCGGCGAGATCGCCGAGCAGCTGGCTCCGCTGCTCGACAGCGGCCTGGTCCTGTTCGGGCACAGCATGGGTGCGGACCTGGCCTTCGAAGTGGCGCTGCGGCTGGAGGAGAACCATGGCCGGCCCCCGGCCATGCTCGTCGTGTCCGGCAGCGGCGGCCCCGGCACCAACAACCGCGACCTGCCTGACGACGACGATGAATCGGTCGTCGACTTCGCCAAGTCCCTGGACGGCGTCAACTCGGCGGCGTACGAGGACAAGGATCTGCGCCCGCTGCTGCTCCCCGCCCTCCGTGCGGATCTGCGCATGATCAGGAACTACTCTCCTCGGCCGGGCCGGACCATCAATTGCCCGCTCTCGATCTATGTCGGGTACAGCGACCCGGATGTCACCATCTCCGAAGCACATGCGTGGTCGCATGCGTCGGTCGGTGGATCGAGCATCAAGGTGTTCCCCGGGGGGCACTTCTACTTGGTCGACTCCGAGCCGGAACTGCTGGACGACCTGTCCGCACGGCTGCGCGAGGTGCGGGCCGCCGACACCACGGTGGCTGCGGCCCCGAGGAGATCGTCCGCGACCTGACCTGAGTCCACCAGATCCTGGAAGGAACCGACGAGATCATGCGCGTCCTCGTGGCCCGCGGCCTGACGGAGGCATTCGGATGACCGGCAGTGAGGAACCCGTCCTGTTCCACACCTCCGGGCGGGCCGCCCGTATCACCTTCAACCGCCCGAGGGCACTCAACGCCCTGAACCATGCGATGGTTCGCCGCATCGACGAGGCCCTGACCGCGTGGGAACACGACCCCGCGGTGGAGGCCGTGGTCATCACCGGCGCGGGGGAGCGCGGCCTGTGCGCGGGCGGCGACATCCGGGCCGTCCACGACGACGCCCGCGACGGGGACGGCACGGCCTCGGCCGCGTTCTGGCGCGACGAGTATCGCCTCAACGCCCGTATCGCCCGCTACCCGAAGTCGTACGTCGCCACCATGGACGGCATCGTGATGGGCGGCGGGGTCGGCGTCTCCGCGCACGGCAGCGTTCGCATCGTCACCGAGCGGTCCAGGGTCGCGATGCCCGAGACCGGCATCGGCTTCGTCCCCGACGTCGGCGGCACTTATCTGCTCGCCCTCGCCCCGGGCGAGTTGGGCACCCACCTCGCCCTCACCGGTGCGCAGATCGGTGCCGCCGACGCCCTGCTGTGCGGCCTCGCCGACCACTACGTACCGTCCACCTCGGTCCCCGAACTCCTCGACGACCTCGCCGAGACGCCCGTACGAGAGGCCCTCGTCCGCCATGCACGGCCCGCACCGCCGGGAGAGTTGGCCGGACAGCGGGAGTGGATCGACAGCTGCTACGCCGCCGACAGCGTCGAGGAGATTCTCGACCGGCTTCTCGCTCACGGCGGTCGGACGGCCAAGGAGACCGCGGAGATCTTGCTCTCCAGGTCGCCCACCGCCCTCAAGGTCACCCTGGCCGCCCTGCGCCGCGCCCGCCGCCTCGGCCGGCTGGAACACGTCCTCGACCAGGAGTACCGCGTCTCCTGCGCGGCCCTGCGTACCCACGACCTGGTGGAGGGCGTCCGCGCCCAGATCATCGACAAGGACCGCAACCCGCGCTGGTCCCCGGCGACCCTCGCCGAGGTGTCCGACTCCGACGTGGAGCGATTTTTCGCCCCCCTCGGCGACCGCGAACTGGGGCTCGCCGGACCCGGTACCGCCACGGAGACGGCCCGGTGAGCCAGCGGCGCCCGTGTCGCGCGGTGTTCTTGTCCGCCTGGTGTGGAGAGGAAGATCACGCCAGGGGGAGGCCATCTTGGCCACGCACCCGACACGCGGTACGGTCTCTCCGAGATTGACGACGGTACGACGGAAGCCGGTGAAAGTCCGGCACGGTCGCGCCACTGTGTGCGAGACGCCTCCCGGGGCGGCTCGTGAGTCAGACCCGTGGCTGTCGTCCTGTGCACCACCGAGATGGGACGCGAACTCCCAGAGGAGGTCCTGCCATGGCGCAGACCGTCGCCCAGCCGACAGCCACCACCCCCGTCGTTCCCGCCAAGCTGCCGCTGAACGCGATAGCTCCCTGGGCGGTTTTCTTCGGCATCCTCATGCTCATCCTGTTGTACTTCGTCGGCGCCGAGCAGGGCGCCACCTCCGTGTTCAACGGCACGGACGTCCATGAGTGGGTGCACGACGCCCGCCACCTGCTCGGCTTCCCCTGCCACTGACGCGAGGGACGCCGCACACCCATGAACTCCGCAACCGTACGCAACCTTCTCGTGCGGGGCATGCTCGGCGGCCTGGCCGCCGGCCTGCTCGCGCTGGTCGTGGCCTACCTCCTCGGTGAGCCGAACGTCGACAGCGCGATCAGCTTCGAGGCAGCCCACTCCCACGAACACGAGATGGAAGTCGTCTCCCGCTCACTGCAGTCCACCGCCGGTCTTGCCACCGGCGTCCTGGTCTACGGAGTCGCGTTCGGCGGCATCGCCGCACTCGCTTTCTGCTTCGCGCTCGGCCGGGTCGGCAGCTTCTCCCCGCGGGCGACCGCGCTGCTGCTGTCCGGCTGCGCGCTGCTGGCCGTGTACGTCGTGCCGTTCCTGAAGTATCCGGCCAACCCGCCGTCGGTCGGCAACCCCGACACCATCGGCAAGCGGACCACCCTGTACTTCCTGATGATGCTGCTCAGTGTGCTCCTGGCGATCGCCGCCACCATTCTGGGCAAGCGGCTCGCGCCGCGACTGGGCAACTGGTACGCGACCGTTGTCGCCGTCGTCGGCTTCGCCGTCCTGATCGGTCTGGCGTATGCCTTCCTCCCGGTGGTCAACGAGGTGCCGAAGGACTTCCCGGCCACCCTGCTGTGGCGGTTCCGTCTCTCGGCCCTTGCCATCCAGCTCGTCCTGTGGGGCGGATTCGGTCTGCTCTTCGGCGAGTTGGCGGAGCGCCAGCTGAATCCGAAGCCCGTACCGGCCACTCGGGGCCGGGCGGTCGCCGCTCCGAGCTGAATTGACCCGAGACACAAGAGGGCCCACGGAACCATCCGGGGCCCTCTCGCGTTCTCCGGGCACCGACAGACCCGGTCCCTGGTGAGACCGGCGGATCAGGACGCGGGCAGCTCACCGCGGACGGTGCGGGCCGCGGCGACCAGGTTCTCCAGCGAGGCGCGGGTCTCGTCCCAGCCGCGGGTCTTCAAGCCGCAGTCGGGGTTGACCCACAGACGTTCGGCGGGGATGGCCTTCAGCCCGGTGCGCAGCAACTCCGCCGCCTCCTGCTCGCTCGGCACGCGCGGGGAGTGGATGTCGTACACCCCGGGCCCCGCCTCGCGCGGATAGCCATGGGCGGCGAGTTCGCGGGCGACCTGCATATGGGAGCGGGCGGCTTCCAGGCTGATGACGTCGGCGTCGAGGTCGTCGATGGCCTGGACGATGTCGCCGAACTCCGCGTAGCACATATGGGTGTGGATCTGGGTGTCCGGCCGCACACCGCCGGTGGTGAGCCGGAACGCCTCGGTGGCCCACCCCAGATAGGCGGGGCGGTCGGCGGCGCGCAGCGGCAGCGTTTCGCGCAGGGCGGGTTCGTCGACCTGGATGACGCGGGTCCCGGCCGTCTCCAGGTCGTGGACCTCGTCGCGCAGGGCGAGTGCGACCTGGCGGGCGGTGTCGGCGAGGGGCTGGTCGTCGCGCACGAAGGACCAGGCGAGCATGGTGACCGGGCCGGTGAGCATGCCCTTGACGGGCCGGTCGGTGAGGGACTGGGCGTATGTCGTCCAGCGCACCGTCATCGGCTCCGGGCGGAAGATGTCGCCGGCCAGGATCGGCGGGCGGACGTAGCGGGTGCCGTAGGACTGGACCCAGCCGTGCTGGGTGGCGAGATAGCCGGAGAGCTGCTCGGCGAAGTACTGGACCATGTCGTTGCGTTCGGGTTCGCCGTGTACGAGGACGTCGAGTCCGGTCTTCTCCTGGAAGGCGATGACCTCCCGGATCTCGGTCTTGATGCGCTCCTCGTACCCGTCCGTGTCGATCCGGCCCGCGCGCAGGTCGGCGCGGGCGGCGCGCAGTTCGCCGGTCTGCGGGAAGGAGCCGATGGTGGTGGTCGGCAGCAGCGGCAGACCAAGGCGGGCGTGTTGGGCCGTGGTCCGTTCGGCGTAGGGCTGGGAGCGGCGGGCGTCGTGCCCTCGATGGCCTTCTTCAGCTCCCGGTGCTGTCCCTGCCGGGGGTAGCCGTACACGGTGGCCCGTGCTGCCGCGACTGCGGGCTTGGTGGTCACGGAGATCTCCTTCGCGAGATGAATCCCTGAGATCCCGGGGACGGGTCGAGTGCGCGAAGGGGTGACGGACCGGGCGGTACGACCTCGCGCGCAGCGCCGTCGTCCGCCTGGTATGTACGCCGACCCGCCCTCGAGGTCACCGGAATGTCCGCGTGCGAGTCGTTCGCACACGGGCAGTTGGCAGGTCTTCGGACTCGCGGGCACGTCTCGTCGTACGAGACACCTACTGGCCGTCGCTTCCCAAACCCTGTTCGTCGGGCCCAGTGCGTATGACGGCGGTCGTTCCCGCTCACCGCTGCGGGGCAGTCCCGGATTCCCACCGGGTTCCCTCTTACGACGCTCCCGCCTGGCGGACGGGGCGAACCAGCTGCACGGGCCAGCCTAAGGGGCCGTTCGAGGTTGCGGTGGGTCACGTCCGTCATTCGGATGGTGAGGTGAAACACGCGGTTGACGCGAGCCGGGTACGCGGTTGACGTGCGGGCGGTGCGCGATGGGATACGTGGTCGACGTGCGTCGGCGCATGGGTCGTCGTGCGGGGGACGGGTCGAGGGCGGGAACCGCGTACGCGCGCTTCCCGCCCTTCCCCTGTGTGCCGTCGCCGGTTCCCGCGGCCGGCGACGGGGGCCGGGCCCCTCAGCCCGGCCGAGCCAGGCCCTCAGCCCTGGCCGTACGTGTGAAACCCCCGGCCGGTCTTACGGCCCAGCAGCCCTGCCTGCACCATCCGCTGAAGCAGTGGGGGAGGAGCATAGAGGGGTTCCCTGAACTCGTCGTAGAGCGACTCTGCGATCGAGGCGACGGTGTCCAGCCCGATCAGGTCCGCCAGCTTCAGCGGGCCCATGGGGTGGGCGCAGCCCAGTTCCATGCTGGTGTCGATGTCGGCGGCGGTGGCGAAGCCGGACTCCGCCATGCGGATCGCCGCGAGCAGGTACGGGACCCGTAGCGCGTTGACGACGAAGCCCGCCCGGTCCGGGGAGCGGACGACGGTCTTGCCGAGGGTGCCGGTCGCGAAGTCCTCGACCACGGCGACGGTCTCGGGCGCGGTGTGCAGGGAGGTCACGACCTCCACCAACGGCAGCACCGGAACCGGGTTGAAGAAGTGCAGTCCCACGACCCGGTCGGCGCGGCTGGTGGCCATGCCGAGGCGCATCACGGGGATGGCGGAGGTGTTGGTCGCGAGGACGGCCGCCGGATCCTCGACGATCTTGTCGAGCGCGGCGAACACCTCGGTCTTGGCGTCGGCGTTCTCGACGACGGCCTCCACGACGAGCTGCCGGTCTGCAAGGTCCTCCAGACTGCCCGTGAAGACCGTGCGGGCGAGGGCGTCCTGTGCCACGGCCGGTTCCAGCCTGCCCCGTCGCACCGCACGGTCCAGCGAGGAGGCCACGCGGTCGCGGGCGGCCGTGGCGTCGGCCTCGCAGACCACCGTGTCCAGGCCGGCCCGTGCGCACACCTCGGCGATGCCCGCGCCCATCTGGCCGCCGCCGACCACTCCGACACGTCGGATGACGTCGCTCATGATCGCGGCTCCGCCCGGCGCACCAAGTGGGCGGCGTAGGCGTCCGGTGTGAAGAACAGCGGCAACTCACCGGCCAGCGCGTTCCGTTCGAAGAGTGCACGCACCTCGTCGAGGGGCGCCCACGGGTACTCGGCGCCGAGCGCGGCGAGTTCCTCGTCGAGCAGCCGCAGTACCGTCTCCCGGTCGATCACCCGGTGCCGCAGCCACTGCCAGATCTGCACCCGGGCGATCTCGGCGGTGGCCGCGTCCTCCATCAGACCGTACAGGGCGACCGCGCCCTGGCCGCGCAGCCAGGCGGCGAAGTAGCGCAGTGCGACCGCGATGTTGGTGCGCACTCCCTCCGCCGTGGGCGGACCGCCGATCCGGCGCACCGACAGCAGGTCCGCGGCCGTCACCTCCACGTCGTCGCGTGTCCGGTCGATCTGGTGGGCCCGTTCGCCCAGTACCTCGTCGAACACCTCACGGCAGACAGGCACCAGTGCGGGGTGGGCCACCCAGGAGCCGTCGAAGCCGTCCTCGGCCTCTCGTTCCTTGTCCAACCGGACCTTGGCGAGGGCCGCTTCATGGGCGGCCGGGTCCTTGCCCGGCACCTGGGCGGCCATACCGCCGATGGCGTGGGCGCCGCGCCGGTGGCAGGTGCGCACCAGCAGCTCGGTGTACGCCCTCATGAAGGGGGCGGTCATCGTCACCTTCACCCGGTCCGGCAGCAGGAAGTCGGTGCGGTGGCCGAAGGTCTTGATCAGGCTGAACAGATAATCCCAGCGACCCGCGTTGAGGCCCGAGCTGTGTGCGCGCAGTTCGTAGAGGATCTCCTCCATCTCGAAGGCGGCGGTGATCGTCTCGATGAGGACGGTGGCGCGGATCGTGCCCCGGGGGATGCCGAGCAGGTCCTGGGCGGTGACGAAGACGTCGTTCCACAGCCGGGCTTCGTAGCGGTTCTCCAGCTTCGGCAGATAGAAGTACGGGCCGTGGCCCGCGTCGATCTGCCGCTGGGCGCAGTGGAAGAAGTACAGGCCGAAGTCGACGAGCGTGGCGGGCACCGGTCCGCCGCCGAACTCCAGGTGCTCCTCGTCCAGGTGCCACCCGCGCGGCCGGACGACGATGGTGGCGAGCCGGTCAGAGCCGGCGAGGCGGTACTCCTTGCCGTCGGCGGTGGTGAAGTCGATGCGCCGCTCGATGGCGTCGAGCAGGCTCAGCTTGCCGCCGATGACGTTGTTCCAGGTGGGTGCGGTGGCGTCCTCGAAGTCGGCCATCCACACCCGGGCACCGGAGTTGAGGGCGTTGACCGTCATACGGCGGTCCGGTGGGCCGGTGATCTCCACGCGGCGGTCGGTGAGTCCGGGGGCAGGCGGCGCGACGCGCCAGGTCGGATCGGCGCGGACGGCGGACGTGACCATGGGGAAGTCGAGAGGGGAGCCACTGGCCAGGCGCAGTGCCTGTCTGCGGCGCTCCCTCATGAGGTCCTGACGGCGCTCGCCGAACGCCGCCGCCAGCCGGCCGACGAAGTCCAGGGCGCCGGGCGTGAGGATCTCGTCGTGCCGGTCGCCGAGGGGCGCGAGAACGCGGACACGGTGGGTCAGTGCACTGGTGGACATGGGCTTCTCCCACGACAGGGGCGGGGGTCGGACGGGGACGGCGGTCGACCCCCGCTCGGCCGGGGCGGGCCGGACGGACGCTGCTCTCGGCGGGTGCGGTCCGGGGCCCCGTAGGGTGGTCTAGTGGAACTGCTCCGCCTCGGTGGAGCCGGCCAGCGCGGTGGTGGAGGAGGCGGGGTTGACGGCGGTGGAGACGAGGTCGAAGTAGCCCGTGCCGACCTCGCGCTGGTGCCTGACGGCGGTGAAACCATCGGCCTGGGCGGCGAACTCCCGCTCCTGTAGGTCGACATACGCGGTCATGCCGTGCTCCGCGTAGCCGCGGGCGAGGTCGAACATGCCGTGGTTCAGCGAGTGGAAGCCGGCCAGGGTGATGAACTGGAACCGGTAGCCCATGGCGCCCAGCTCGCGCTGGAACTTGGCGATCTGGTCGTCGTCCAGGGCCGCCTTCCAGTTGAAGGAGGGCGAGCAGTTGTAGGCGAGCATCTGGTCCGGGTACCGGGCGTGGACGGCCTCGGCGAACTCGCGGGCCTGCTCAAGGTCCGGCGTGCCGGTCTCCACCCAGATCAGGTCGGCGTACGGGGCGTACGCCAGGCCGCGGGCGATGACCGGCGCCATGCCGTTGCGCACCCGGTAGAAGCCCTCCGCCGTGCGTTCACCGGTCACGAACTCGGCGTCGCGCTCGTCCACGTCACTGGTCAGCAGGTTGGCCGCCAGCGCGTCCGTACGGGCGATGACCACTGTCGGCACGTCCGCGATGTCGGCGGCGAGACGGGCCGCGTTGAGGGTGCGGATGTGCTGAGAGGTGGGGACCAGTACCTTGCCGCCGAGGTGGCCGCACTTCTTCTCCGACGCGAGCTGGTCCTCGTAGTGGATTCCGGCCGCCCCTGCCGCGATCATCGCTTTGGTCAGCTCGAAGGCGTTCAGCGGCCCGCCGAAGCCCGCCTCGGCGTCGGCGACGATCGGTGCGAGCCAGTCGGTGGTGTCTCCGGCGTCCTCGGCGGTGGCGATCTGGTCGGCGCGCAGCAGCGCGTTGTTGATCCGACGGACCACCTGAGGAACGGAGTTGGCCGGGTACAGGCTCTGATCGGGGTAGGTGTGTCCGGCCTGGTTGGCGTCGGCCGCGACCTGCCAGCCGGACAAATAGATGGCCTGGAGCCCGGCCTTGACCTGCTGCACCGCCTGGCCGCCGGTCAGGGCGCCGAGCGCGTGGATGTAGTCCTGTTCGTGCAGCTGCCGCCACAGCCGTTCGGCGCCGCGCCGGGCCAGGGTGTGCTCCTCACGGACGCTGCCGGACAGCCGGATCACGTCCTCGGCGCCATAGGTGCGCTCCACGCCCTGCCACCGGGGGTCGGTGGCCCAGCGCCGCGCGAGTTCCTCGGCCGCCTTCGTCCTCGACTCTGCCATGAGTGTCACCGTCTCCTCGGTCTGTGCTGGCTGCCAATCTCCCCGCTCAGGTGAACGGAGGTGGCACTGTGTGTCGAATTGCTTGAGGCGGCCCGCCGTTACGCCGAGGGGCGGAGGTGAGCAATGCTGCCGTTCCCGACCCCGCCTCGCCGTGATCTCCGACGTCAGGGCATAAATCGAGCCCCGGTACCGGGCGGTGGTCGTCGGTGTCCGGCGGGCCGCACTGAGACTCTGGCACTGGCACTGAGTGCCATCAACCGTGGACGTTGGCCAATTTTTGCGAATGTTCCGCTCGCCGTTTGCCAACTTTGCGAAGGGCGCACGGACCGTCTGATCGCGTACGCTGACCGCGAACCGGACACGGAGGACGATCGGGTGAGCAAGACGTATGCGGGGGCGCGTCTGCGGCGCCTGCGCGAGGATCGCCGGATGAGCCAGGCCGAACTGGCCCGCGTTCTCGCCATCTCGCCCAGCTATCTCAACCAGATGGAGCACGACTCCCGCCCGCTGACGGTCCCGGTTCTGCTGCGCCTGACCGAGGCTTTCGGCGTCGACCCGGGCTTCTTCTCCGAACGCGACACCACACGGCTGGTGGCGGACCTCCGCGAGGTGCTGGCAGGAGAACTGGCCGAGGCCCGGGTCGGCGCCACCGACCTGACGGAACTGGCCTCGCGGATGCCCGCGGTCGCCCAGGTCCTGCTCGACCTCGGCCGCCGCAACCATCTGCTCGCCGAGCGCCTCGCGGGAGCCACGGAGGGCCGCGGCACGGATCCGGAGCAACCCCGCTCACCCCATGAGGAGATCCGGGACTTCTTCTACCGCCGCCAGAACTACCTCCACGACACCGACCTCGCCGCCGAAGAACTCGCCCAGGAGATCGGCATCCACCCCGGCGATGTCGAACGAGCGCTCACGGCCCGCCTCGCCGACCGCCACGGCGTCCGGCTCGCCGCCGAGACCGGCAACCATCTGCACCACTACGACGAGCCGACGCGCGCCCTCCATCTGTCCACCCGTCTGCGCCCCGGCCAGCGCGCCTTTCGCATGGCCACCCAGCTCGCCCTGCTGGAGTACGCCGACGAACTCGACCGCCAGGCCGGGGAGGACTTCCGGCCCGGCTCACCCGCCCACGCCCTGGCCCGCATCGGCATCGCCAACTACTTCGCGGCGGCCCTGATCCTGCCGTACGGCGCGTTCCACGCGGCCGCCGAAGAGGTGCGCTACGACATCGAGCGCCTCACCGACCGCCACGGCCTCGGCTACGAGACCGTCTGCCACCGCCTCAGCACCCTGCAACGTCCCCGACTGCGGGGTGTTCCCTTCTCCTTCGTCCGCGTCGACCGGGCGGGCAACATGTCCAAACGCCAGTCCGCCACCGGCTTTCATTTCTCCCGGGCGGGCGGCACCTGCCCGCTGTGGAACGTCTACGAGGCGTTCGCCGCTCCCGGCCGCATTCATGTGCAGATTGCCGAAATGCCGGACGGGCAGAGGTACTTGTGGACGGCCCGTGCCATCGCTCGGCACCGTGGCGGCTGGGGTGAACCCGGCAAGACCTTCGCCATCGGCCTGGGCTGCGAGATCCGGCACGCCCACCGACTCGTCTACTCCGACGGCCTCGACCTCGCCAACGCCTCCGCCGCCACCCCCATCGGCATGGGCTGCCGGGTCTGTGAACGCCTGGACTGCCCCCAGCGCGCCGCCCCGCCCCTCGGCCACCCGCTGCGCATCGACCAGAACACCAGCACCTTCGTCCCGTATCCCGTCACCGACTCGGTTCCCTGAACGTCATGTCGTCTCCTGTCGGCAGGGTGAGACACGGCAGGCCCGGCGTCGGGACAAGCGCCGGGGCGGTGTCTGCGGCGGACATATCACCCGACCGGCCGAGCTGACGTGCCGTCGGCTGCCCGGCCCGGAAGTCTAGACTCCGACATCAGCCACCAGTACTTCGCCTGCCCCGGTCCGGCACGGGTGGGGCCGCCCGCGCGACGGAGGAGGCGCCATGCTGTACCGCTCCGGCAGGACGTGCTGGAAACGCTTCGCCACTGTCCTCCTCCCGGCCGTCGCCGCCGCGGCCGCCCTCGGTATCGGCATGGCACAAGGAGCGCTGGCCGCGTCGTTCTTCATCTCCGGTCAGGAGTTCGAGCTCGCCGCCGATCAGCTGCGCGGCCGTGGCGTGAGCATCTACCCGTTGGTCGACGTGACCCGGAAGGGCACGCTCGTGCCGGTGGTGGTCCTGGGGTTCAACCATGCGGACATCACGAATCTGTGCGTGTCCGTGGTGCTCCCGATCCCGGTGCTGGGTCCCTACACCCTGTTGCTCACCAGCTCCGACCGGCAGAAGGCGGAGGCGGCGAACCTGTTCATCGACGCGATCTCCGTAAAAGCCTCTCAGGCGAATGCCGGCGACATCGACATCGGTGTGGCAGCGGGTGCCATCCGCAAGGGACCGATCAATCCGGGTGACAGGAAGTCGCGGTTCTTCGACCCCGACGTCTTCGCCTCGCAGGCGAACACGGTCGTCCTCACCCATGTGCGGGCGATCTCGGTCGCGGCCTCGGCAGGCACCTTGAACGTCCCCGGCTTCGAACTGCAGATCGAGCCAGGCAGTCACCGCTGTTTTGTCTGACGCCCCTCCCCTCCACGGCCCGCGCACCCGCCGTGGCGCCCACCCGCCGTATGCCTCCGCGAGCCTCACCACAGGGAGAGACGTGTTCCTGGAACCTTTCCACAAACGCCTGTCCCGTCGCGCCACCGCCGGCGAAGTGTGGTGCGGATTCAGCGAATGGCGCGGAGAACGGCCCTTCTGGGCGGGGCTGTTCACCCTCGTGGCGGGGCTGCCCATCATGTACTTCCCCTATACGCATCTGAATCTGCAGGGTGTCGCGCTGGCCCTGTCGACCACGTCCGGGGCGGCATCCCTGATCATCGGGGTGCTGCTCGTGGTCCTGGGCGTCTCCCTGTGGTTCCAGCAGCACGTGCGCGTGTTCGCCGGGATCGCCACCCTGCTGCTCTCCCTCGTCTCGTTCCCCCTCGCGAACTTCGGGGGCCTGTTCGCCGGCCTGTCCTGCGGTCTGATCGGCGGTTCCCTGGCCTGCGCCTGGATTCCGCCCGAGGGCACCGCGGAGCCGCTGTCCCCGGAGGACATGCGTACCGGGGGATGATCCAGCGCCCGAGGGGGCGATCGGCCCCGCACTCGGCTCGCCGGAGCCCCGGCTGACGGCTCGCCGGAGCCCGGACTGACGGCTCAGTGGCCGCCCGCCTCAGGCGCCCGCCGCCACCGCCACGCCCAGGACGAGCAGGACGACACCGGTGACCACCCCGAGCCCCCGGTGCACCGCCGGCCTGGTCACCAGCGCGCGCCCCCGATGGACCAGCCAGGTGAACAGGAGATACCAGCAGACGTTGACCAGTGCCCACACACCGCCCAGGGCGACGCTGGACAGAAAGACCGGGCCGGTCGCCGTGACGAACTGCGGCAGTATCGACACGGCGAACACACCCGCCTTGGGGTTGCCGAGACTTGTGCCGAGCCCCATGGCGAAGCCCCCCGGAAAACCGGTGCGGGTCCTTCCCCGGCCGGCCGGCGACCCGGCGTCCGGGGTGGCCGAGCGTGCGGCCGTCAGGGTCCGCACCCCGAGCGTCACCAGCACGATGCCGCCCAGGACCCGGACGACGGCGTACGCCAAAGGACTCGCCGGCAGGATCGCCGACAGGCCGGCCGCCGCGGCCATGGACCAGAGCAGCAGCCCGGCCGCGTTGCCGGCGATCGTGCCGCGTGCCGTGCGCAGCCCGCCCGCCAGCACCTGGCGGATCATGACGGTCTGACCGGCTCCCGGGAGCATGGCCAGGAGCCAGGTGGTGACCAGGAACGCGGGCAGATGGCTGGGCACGGGGCGGCCCTCCGGGTGCGGGTTCGTCGGGGACTCCCTCAGGCTCTCCTGATCAGCTGGTTTAAGAGAAGTAAAGGATCTTTGGTGCAGCGTTAAGCTGACTTCATGCTCGTGGATCCCGCGCAACTGCGGCTGCTCGCCCTGATCGGGGAGTACGGTTCGCTGACCGGGGCGGCACATGCACTGCGGCTCACCCCCGCCGCCGTGACGCAGCAAGTGGTCAGAGCCGAGCGCGAGTGGCAGGTGCGCCTCGTCCGACGCGGGCCGCGCGGAGCGACGCTCACCGAGGCCGGTGCCCTGCTCGCCGCGCACGGACGGACCGTCGACGAGGCGGCGGAGAAGGCCGCGGCGGACATGGCCGCGCTGCTGGGCCATCTGTCGCTGCGGCTACGGATCGGTGCGTTCCAGGCCGCGGCCCTGCATCTGGTGCCACCGGCGCTGACCGCACTGCGCCACCGTCATCCGGACGCCGATGTCACCGTGGTCGACGTGGCGTCCGATCGAGGACCGGACGAGATCGTCGCCGGCAGGCTGGACATGGCGGTCATCGCCTCCTGGAGCGATTCCCTCACCCTGCCCCCACAGGTCTCCGCCCACCGGCTGCTGCACGACCCGATGGTCGTGGTCCTGCCCGACGACCATCCGCTGGCCGCCGGATCACCGCCGGATGCCCCGCTGCGCCTCGAGCAGCTCCGCGACGCGTCATGGGTCACGATCGTGGCGGGCCACCTCGCCCGTCGGCAGTTCGACCGGGCGGCGAGCGCCGCGGGGTTCACCCCCGATGTCCGCTTCGAGACCGAGTCGTACGACGTCGCCCAGGCCCTCGTCGGTGCGGGCAGCGGGGTGGCCCTGGTCTCGCGCCTGGCCCTGACCGGCGTCCCGGGCACGACCCACCGCGAGTTGGTCCGGCCGAGGCCGCACCGCGACATCCACGCGGTGACCCGGGCCGACCCGACGCTCACTCCGCTGGTGGACGTGTTCCTCGGGCTGCTGCGCGACGTCGCGCGCGAACGGACCGCCACCTGGCGGGAGACCCCCGCAGACGGCTGACGGCTCCCCGCCGGCAGAGGCGGGCGGCACCCCGCTCGGCGCGGAATGTCCCTGTTCCGTAAGGGGCTCGGGCATTCCGCGGTGGCCTCGCGGCGGCTGGGATGGGGGCATGGAACAGCGCTTCTTTCCACCCGTGTTCAGAGGCAGGCTGCACGACGCCCGCACGGCGACCGTGATCGGCCGGTGGCTGGGTCTGGCGTTCGCGGTGTGCTTCGTCACCGGTCTGGTCAGCCATGTCCTGCAGCATCCGCCGTCCTGGGCGGCGGACGACCTGCCGAGCCGCCCGGCGTGGGGCTACCGGCTCACCCAGGGGCTTCATGTCGCCTCCGGCATCGCCGCGATCCCGCTGCTGCTCGCCAAGCTGTGGACGGTGTATCCGCGCCTGTTCGCATGGCCGCCCGTACGGTCGCTGCGCCATGCGCTGGAGCGGCTGTCGGTGGGCGTGCTGGTCGCGGCGGCCGTGTTCGAGGTGGTCACCGGGTTGCTGAACACGGTGCAGTGGTATCCCTGGCCGTTCTCGTTCGTGCCGGTGCACTATGCGATGGCGTGGTTGATCACCGGGGCGCTGGTGCTGCACCTGGCGGTCAAGGCACCGGAGATCCGGGCCCATTGGTCCGGGCGGTCGCCCGGGACGCTCGCGCTGCTCGAGCAGGATGCCGTCGACCGGCGCTCGTTGCTGGCCGGCGTCGGTGCGGCGGTCGGCGCGGTCACGCTGACCACGGTGGGCCAGTCCTTCACCCCGCTGAAGGACCTCGACCTGTTCGCGCCGCGCCATCCGGACCACGGCCCGCAGGACCTGCCGGTCAACCGGACCGCCGCCGCGGCCGGGGTCGGCCGGATCGTCGCCGAGCAGTACCGGCTGGTGGTCTCCGGCCCGCGCCCCTATGTCCTCACGCTGGAGGAACTGCGGGCCATGCCGCAGTACGAGGTGGAGTTGCCGATCGCCTGCGTGGAGGGCTGGAGCAAGTCGGCCCGCTGGACGGGGGTGCGGATCAGGGATCTGCTGGAGCGGGCGGATGCCCCGCCGCGCGCGCGGGTGCGGGTGGTGTCGCTGCAACTCCGAGGCGGATACCGGGTGTCGGAGATGGGGCATGAGTACGCCCGCGACCCGCTGACCCTGCTCGCGCTGCGCCTGAACGGGCAGGAACTCGCCCCCGACCACGGCTACCCGGCCCGGGTCATCGCCCCCGACCGGCCCGGTGTGCTGCAGACCAAGTGGGTCGGGCGGCTGGAGGTGCTGTCGTGAAGGCGGTCCGGATCCTGACAGGTCTGGCCGGTGCGGTGCTCATGGGTGTCGGTGTGTCCCTGCTGCCGGACGCGGGCGATCCGACAGGGGTACTGCTCTGGCTCGGCGGAGCCCTGCTGCTCCATGACGCGGTGATCGCCCCCCTGGTGCTGGTCGTCGGGCTGCTGTTGGTGCGCGGCGGCGGGCGGGGGCCGGTGCGCGGGGCACTGATGGTCGCGGGCGCGTTGACGGCCGTGGCGCTGCCGGTGCTGCTGCGTCCAGGGACCCCCGCCAACTCCTCGGTGCTGCCGCTGGACTACCCGCGCAACTGGCTGCTCGCGCTCGTGGCCGTGGCGACGGTGACAGCGCTGCTGACGGCCGGCCGCGGGTTCGTCCGCGGGCGGCGGCCGCGTCTGCGTGGAGTCCGTCCTGAGGGCCGCCGCGAAGCTCTTCAGGAAGCTCGTCCTGAGGACCGCCGTCAGGGCCGTGACGGGGAACCTCCTGGGGGGTCGTCGTCGACGAGCGAAGGGCTTACGAACCCCTGACGTCCATGCGCCGAGCGGCCCGCGGCCGGGTGCGCGGTCCTAGGGTCGGTGGCATGTTGATCCTGGTCACCGGAGGTGCGGGCTTCATCGGCTCGCACATCGTCCATTCCCTCATGAGCGCCGGGCACACGGTGCGCGTCCTCGACGCCGTGCTGCCCACCGCCCACCGCACCGCGCCGTCCCTGCCCCCAGGGGCCGAATGGCGGCACGCGGACGTCCGGGACGCGGCAGCCGTGGCCGACGCCCTGCGCGGCGTGGACGCCGTGTGCCACCAGGCCGCCATGGTCGGCCTGGGCAAGGACTTCGCCGACGCGCCCGACTATGTGAGCTGCAACGACCTGGGCACCGCGGTGCTCCTCGCCGGCATGGCGGCGGCCGGGGTGCGCCGACTGGGGCTGGCCGGCTCCATGGTGGTGTACGGCGAGGGGCGCTACGCATGCCCGACCCACGGCCTCGTCCGGCCGGGGCCGCGCCGGGTCGCGGACCTGGACGCGGGACGTTTCGAACCACCCTGCCCACGCTGTGGTGAACCGCTCGCCGCCGGGTTGGTGGACGAGGAGGCGCCTCTCGACCCGCGCAATGTGTACGCCACCACCAAGCTCGCCCAGGAGCATCTCGCCGCCGCATGGGCACGGGCCACGGGCGGGCGGGTGGCCGTGCTCCGCTACCACAACGTGTACGGGCCCGGAATGCCGCGCGACACTCCCTACGCGGGCGTCGCCTCGCTCTTCCGTTCCGCGCTGGAGCGCGGCGAGGCCCCGCGCGTCTTCGAGGACGGCGGCCAGCGGCGGGACTTCGTCCACGTACGGGACGTCGCCTCCGCCAACCTCGCGGCGCTGGACGCGGTGGACGGGCTGCCGGAGGGGACCCTGCGGGCGTACAACGTGGGCAGCGGTGAGCCCCACACGGTGGGGGAGATGGCGGCCGCGCTCGCCAGGGCGTACGGCGGTCCGCTGCCGGTCGTCACGGGGGAGTACCGGCTCGGCGACGTCCGCCACATCACCGCCTGCGCGGACCGGCTCCGCGCGGAACTGGGCTGGAAGCCGCAGGTGGCCTTCGCCGAGGGAATGGCCCGGTTCGCGGGGGCGCCGCTGCGCGACGGCTGACGGTCCGCTGTCGCGCGAGACCCTCAGCGCGCCGCCGGCAGGCGGACCTCGAAGCGGCAGCCGCCCGGGACGTTGCGTACGGCGGCCTGGCCGCGGTGGGCCTCCACGATGCCGCGCACGATGGCCAGGCCGAGCCCCGCCCCGGCCGGCGGGGTCCGGGCGTGGGTGCCGCGCCAGCCGGTGTCGAAGACGCGGGGCAGGTCCTCCGGCGGGATGCCGCCGCAGCCGTCGGTGACCGAGAGCACGACGCTGTCGGCATCCCGGCTCGCGGAGACGGCGACCGTGCCGTCGGCGGGGGTGCGGCGGATGGCGTTGACGAGCAGATTGGCCAGGACACGGGACATCTCACGGCCGTCGACCTCGACCGGCACGGGCTCGACCCCCTCGCCGACGAGCCGTACCTTGTGCTCCTTGGCCAGCGCGTCGGCGCCCGCGATGGCGTCGCCGACGAGGTCGTAGACCGACATCCGGGTGGGCGACAGGGCGAGGACCCCGGCCTGTATGCGGGAGAGCTCGAACAGATCGCTGACCATGTCGCTCATGCGCTCGACCTCGGCGCCGATACGGGTGTAGTAGACGGCGGGGTCCTCGACCATGCCGTCCTCCAGGGCCTCGGTCATCGCCCGCAGCCCGGCCAGCGGGGTGCGCAGGTCGTGGGAGATCCAGGCGACCAGTTCACGGCGGGAGGCCTCAAGGGCCCGTTCCCGTTCCCGAGAGGCGGTGAGCTTGGCGCTGGTGGCGGCGAGCTGACGGCTCAGCTCGGCGAGTTCGGCGGTGGGGGCGGCGGTGGGCGGGGTGAAGCTCCCGTCGTCGCCGAGGGCTCGGGTGGCCTCGGCCAGGGCCCGGCTGCCCCTGACGACGCTGCGGCCCAGGACAAGTGTGACCGCCAGGGAGACGACCGCCGCCATGGCGCACACGGTCGTCACGACCCACAGATCGTGGTCGGAGAGGAGCATCGCCCAGGCCACCAGCAGGGTGCCACCGAGCATCGCCGCGACCGTGACGGCCGCGACGACGGCCAGCGACAGCGCGACCGAGCGGCGGCGCAGCAGCCGCAGCGCGACCGCGCCGCCCAGGCCGGCGGCTGCCGCGCCGATCGCCGCGTACAGGGCGATGAGCAGGGTGTCACCGACCATCGCCGGCTCCGTTCTTGTCGGGGCCGTTCGGTCCGGGAGGGTCGAAGCGGTAGCCGACCCCCCATACGGTGCTGATCAGGTGGGGGTGTGCGGGGTCGTCCTCGATCTTCTCGCGCAGCCGCCGCACATGAACGGTGACGGTCGACAGGTCACCGAACTGCCAGCCCCACACCTGGCGCATGAGTTCCTCGCGGGTCGTCGCCCGGCCCGGGTGGCGCAGGAAGAACTCCAGCAGATCGAACTCCCGGATGGTGAGGGCGAGTTCCGCCCCGTCGCGGATGGCGCGCCGGGCGACGGGGTCCAGGGCGAGCGGGCCGACCCGCAGCCAGGGCTCCGCGGGTTCGGTACGGGCCGCCGCCGGTGTTCCGGCGCGGCGCAGGACGGACTCCACGCGCAGCACGAGTTCGCGGGGGCTGAACGGCTTGGTGACGTAGTCGTCGGCGCCGACCTCCAGGCCGAGGATGCGGTCCTCCTCGTCGCCCCGTGCGGTCAGCATGATCACGGGAAGAGGGCCGTCCTCGCGGATGTGCCGGCAGACCTCCAGACCGTCCATGCCGGGCAGCATCAGGTCCAGTACGACCAGGTCGGGCGGCCGGGCGGCGGCGAGGGCCACAGCGGTGGGGCCGTCGGCGGCCAGCTCGACGGCGAAGCCTGCCCGGTCCAGATAGCCGGCGACGACCTCCGAGACGGTCGGGTCGTCGTCCACGACGAGTACGCGTTTCACGCCACCGAGTCTCGCACCACCGTTCGGCCGGCCGTCGGGAGCGGTGGGCGATGTCAGAGATCCGTAAGACCGGGAGAGGTGAGCACTCCATGCGCAGGGCGGACGTCAGCGATCCGTAAGGTCGCCGATTCCCTTTTGTCCGTTGTGCGTTCGTAAGGTGAGTGAGGTGATCGAGACATCCCCCTCCTCTCCCTCCTCGCCTCCGCCGGTCGACGTCGTGCTGCCCTGCCTCGACGAGGCCGAGGCCCTGCCCTGGGTGCTGGACCGGATCCCGCCGGGCTGGCGCGCGATCGTCGTCGACAACGGCTCGACCGACGGCTCGGCGGACGTCGCCCGCTCCCTCGGGGCCCATGTGGTCCGGGAGCGGCGCCGCGGCTTCGGTGCCGCCTGCCACGCCGGGCTGGCTGCCGCCACGGCCGACGTGGTCTGCTTCTGCGACTGCGACGCCTCCCTCGACCCCGCGCTGCTGCCGGCCCTCGCCGAGCCGGTCCTCACCGGCTCCGCCGACCTGGTCCTCGGCCGACGGCGGCCCACCAGCCTCGGCGCCTGGCCCCTGCACGCCCGGCTGGCCAACCTGGAGCTGACCCGGCTGATCCGCAGACGCACCGGACTACGCCTGCGCGACCTCGGCCCGATGCGTGCCGCCCGCCGCGAGGCGCTGCTCGCCCTGGACCTGACGGACCGGCGGTCCGGCTATCCGTTGCAGACGGTGGTCCGCGCCGCCGACGCCGGCTGGCGCGTCCTGGAGACGGACGTGCCCTACCATCCGCGCACCGGCCGTTCCAAGGTGACCGGCACCTGGCGCGGCACCTGGCAGGCGGTACGGGACATGAGCGCCGTCCTCGCCGAGCCGCCCGCCGCGGACGTCACGAGGGGCCCCGCCGCCGGACCCGCGGACATCGCGCGCGTCACCGGCGTCACCGGAGCCGGACGGTGAGCGCGCGGGGCACGGCCACGGGGCCGGCCACGCTGCTGGTCATCGCCAAGGAGCCCGTACCCGGGCGGGTGAAGACCCGGCTCACCCCGCCGTACACGCCGCAGCAGGCCGCCGCCCTGGCCGAGGCCGCCCTCGCCGACACCCTCCACACGGTGCTCCAGACCCCTGCCCGGCGCCGCGTCCTCGTGCTGGACGGAGCCCCCGGCGCCTGGCTACCCCCGGGGTTCGACGTCGTACCCCAGGCATCGGGCGGCCTGGACGAGCGGATCGCGGCCGCCTTCGCCCACTGCGCCGACGGTCCCGCGCTCCTGATCGGCATGGACACTCCCCAGCTGATCTCCGGTCTCCTCGCCGAAGTCGGCCGGGACGGCCACGATGCCTGGTTCGGACCGGCCGTCGACGGCGGATTCTGGGCGCTGGGCCTGGCCGATCCGGCCCGTGCCGGGGCCCTGGTACGGGGCGTGCCCATGTCCACCGACCGTACCGGTGCGATCCAGCGAGACCGTCTCACGGCGGCCGGGCTGTCGGTGGGCGATCTGCCGGTGCTGCGCGACGTGGACACCGCCGCCGACGCGGCCGAGGCCGCCGTCCGTTGCGCACCCGGCTCCCGCTTCGCCACCACTCTGGACCGGCTGGCGGAGGTCGTACGGTGAGCGCCACGGCAACCGGCGCGGCGTCGCGCATGGAATCCACCGCCACCCGGTGGCCGGAGCAGGCCCCGGCAGGTCCGCAGCCGCGCCCCCTCGCTCCCCCACCAGTGATTCCGCGGCCCGCCCTGCCCAGCGCGATCACGCCCGGCACCGCTCCGCTCGCCCCCGTGCAGCCGGGCGAACCCTGGACGGACGACCCCTACGCCCACGCCCTGCGCGCGGGCCGCGGCCCGCTGTACCTGCGCCGCATGTGCCAGGGCACGGGGCAGGAGCTGCTGCTCCTGGACGTGGAGCGCTGGTGCGCCGCACCCGACGCCGCCGACACGAGCGTGCTGCGTCGCTGCACCGGCCCGGTGCTGGACGTCGGCTGCGGTCCCGGACGCCTGGTCGCCGCCCTGGCCGCCCGTGGCCTGCCGGCGCTGGGCGTGGACGTCAGCCCGGCCGCCGTCTCCCGGACCCGGAGCCTCGGCGGATCCGCTCTGCGGCGATCCGTCTTCGACCGCCTGCCGAGGGAAGGCCGGTGGGGCACCGTCCTGCTGATGGACGGCAACGTCGGCATCGGCGGCGACCCGGCCGTGCTGCTGGCCCGACTGCACGACCTGGTCCGTCCCGGCGGGCGGCTGCTGGCCGAGGCGGCCCCGCAGGACGTCGACGAACGTCTCACCGTCCGCGTCGAGGACGCCCGGGGCCGCCACGGCCGCCCCTTCGCCTGGGCCCGCCTCGGCACCACCGCGCTCGCGCGTGCCGCCGAGGGCACGGGCTGGGTCCTCACCGGCCGCTGGACGGCCGACGGCCGCCCCTTCGTGGAACTCCACCGTCCCGGACCGGGCCACCCGGACGCATGTCCCACGGCCGCCGAAGGGCCCGACCAGCGATGACCGACACTGCCCCCGCACCCCCGCGCGACGCCATGACATCCGCGCGGCACTCGCCTCCCGACCCCGCCGCACCGGCGAACGGCAGGACGGCCCGGATCCGCATCGGCGTCACCGTGGTCCTCCTCGCCGCGCTCACCGCGACGGTCGTCGGCACCCTCCGCGCCGGCGACAACCTCGGCGCCCCCGGCCGCCTGCTCACCGGCTACGGCGTCGCCTGGACCCTGTTCGCCGCCGCGGTCTGGACCGTGCGCAAGGTTCCGGCGCGTGCCGCGACCGGGCTCGTGCTGGCCGGTGCGGCAGCCGTGGTGCTCGCCGGGCTCGCCGCGCCGCCCCGCACCAGCGACGACATGTACCGCTATGCCTGGGACGGCCGGGTCCAGGCAGCGGGTGTCTCCCCCTACGCCCACCCGCCCGCGGCACCCGAACTGGCCCCGCTGCGCGACGACTGGCTGTTCCCCTCCCGGGGCGCGTGTGAGGGCTGGGGACTTCATCAGACCGACAGCGGTCTGTGCGTCCGTATCAACCGTCCCACCGTGCCCACCATTTACCCGCCGGTCGCCGAGGGCTGGTTCCTCGCCGTCCACATCGTCTCGCCGTCGGACAGCCGCCACAAGCCGCTCCAAATCGGCGGCGCGGCCCTCGCGTTCGGCACCACCGTGGCCCTGCTCGCGGTGCAGCGCCGGCGCGGCGATCCGCAACGGGCTCCGGCCCGGGCCGCGTTGTGGGCCTGGTGCCCGGCCGTGCCCTTCGAAGCGGTCGACAACGCCCATGTCGACACCCTCGGCGTTCTGCTCACCGTCCTGGCGCTCGGCACCGCGACCGCCGGTGCCCGCCGGGGCGCGCTGCTGGGGGCCGCGATCGCCGTGAAGATCCTGCCGGTCCTGGCGCTGCCCGGAGCCCTGTGCGGGCAGCGGAGCCCGGCGCGGATCCTGCGGGTCGGTGCGGCCGCCGTCGTGGCGGTCGCGCTCGCCTACGCGCCCTACGTGGCCACGTCGGGCACGGGCGTCCTCGGCTATCTGCCCGGCTACCTCCATGAGGAGGGCTACCAACCCGGGGACGTACGCCGCTTCGCGCTGCTGCGGCTGCTGCTGCCGGACGCCGCCGCCGAGGTGACGGCGGTCGTGCTGCTCGTGCTGGTCGCCCTGTACGTGTGGCGTCGCGGCGACCCGGACCGGCCCTGGAGCGGCGCCCTGCTGCTCACCGGCACCGCGCTGCTCCTGTTCTCGCCCAGCTACCCCTGGTACTCCCTGCTCGTCATCGCCCTCGTCGCCCTGGACGGCCGCTGGGAATGGCTGACCGTCACCCTGGCCGGCACCGTCCTCTATCTCGCGGGCCGGCTGCTGCCCGGCTTCCCGCTCCAGGCGTGGGCGTACGGCGTGGCCGCTGTGGTCGTCGCGGTCGGCGCCTGTCTGCGCTCCGGCCGGGCTCGGCGCCTGTCGGCGCGAGGCGGCGGCCGGCCATGGCTCGCCGCTCGGGCACAGGCTGCCGGGAGGCGGTCATGACCCGGGTGCCGCGGTGGTCACGGTGGCCCCGACCGAGCTCAGTGCGCGCAGGATGCGGGTCAGGTCGGCGGGGGCGGCGGCGAGGCGGACCGGCCGGCCCGCGTCGTCGAGTTCGGCGATATGCCAGCTCGTGGGGATGGTGTCGCCGTCGCCGCCCCGGGGGCGCCGCACCGTCCCGACGGTGAGCCGCTCCACCGGTATCCGTTTCGCTGCGAACCGGCCGGGACCGGGGTGGGGCGTCACCGCGGGCGGCGAGCCGCCCCCGAGGACGATGTGGGTGCCGAAGTGGTGGGGGTTGTAGTCGGTGTGCTCCAGGAAGCGGGCGGCGAGGAACACCTCCGTCTCCTGATCGCCGGATCCACCCGCCGCTTCGGTCCCTCCGGTCTCCTCGGCCGTTTCGGGCGGACGGATCCGGGTGACGCGCCAGGCCCAGACGAACAGGCCCAGCGTGACCAGCGAACCCGCGGCCGCCCAGGTGATCGTCGCGGGGGAGGAGAGCAGGGTCGTGGGGTGGAGGTAGCAGAGCGGCAGCAGCCACAGCGCGGTACCGGCGAGAGCGCCCGCGAACGGAAGGACCGAGGGGAGGACTTCGTCGTCGGGCAGCCGACGTCCGCGCAGGCGCAGCAGGAGCAGGGCTCCGGGGTAACCCGCGGCGAGTGCCGCCCCGGCCGCGACGGTGGCCACCTCGCCGGACGTGGTCATGTGCTCGCGCCATACATAGTGCGCCCCGGCGACCTCCCTCACCTGACCGCGCCAGACGGTCAGTTCGACCTTGTCACCCGCCTCGAACGCCTCGGCGGCCTCGTAGGAGACCTCGAGCCGCTCGATCGGGCGACGGTCGGTGAAGTACACCCAGCTCCGTTGCTTGGGCTGGCGGGCCTCGGTCCGGGCGATCACGGCCCGTACGGTGGTCAGGCAGTCCTCCCCAGCCCCTCGGCCGCGTTCGGGCAGAGCAGACCCCGACCGCTCGTTCGCGGGCGTCCCGGTGGCACAGGGGACGGCCGACCGCCACGCCCGCTCGTCCGACGCGGCGCTCGGCACGAACCACGCGGCGAGTCCCGAGCCCGCGAGCAGCAGCGCGCACAGGACCAACGACCCGGCCCAGCCGCGCCCGGCGGTGTGCTCCGAGACGACCAGGACGTGGCCGGGCCCCGGAGTCCCGTGACGGCGGTGCAGGGCGCGCAGCGCCGTCAACTGCGCTTCGAAGTCCGGATCGTCGGCCGACCAGCTCCTCGGCAGGGGCAGCAGCCGCTTGCGTCCGTCACGCAGCACCAGGATGACGCGACGGGTCTCATGGGATCGGGAGGTGTGCGCGTACTTCAGGCGTACGCGCAGGTCGGCGATGTCGTGCCACGGCACGCTCCGGCGGCCCAGCAGCGTCCGCACCTGCAGCCCGGAGCTGTCCGCGCTCACCCGGGCGGTGACCCCGTACAGCGACGCGAGGCCCCCGAGCGTGAGCAGCAGACCGATACCCGGCCCCATGCCGAGGACCCTGCCCCCGTGGGCCATGTGCACCGTGGCCAGACCCGCCCCCGCCGCCCCGAGCCCGACGAAGAACCACCGGATGCGTTTCCCCCGGGGGCGGCAGACCACTTCCAAGACCTGGCTCATGCGCGGAATCCTGCCACTGCCGTCCGGGCTGCCGCACCGGTTCGGGGTGCGGCGGCTGCGCGGCCGGAATCGCCGTCGGACCATGGAGGATGAGGCTCCGGGCCGCTGTCCGCGTCCCCCTGCGCTTTCCGGCCACGTGGAGGTCGTCACACCGGGGGCGAAGATGCATACGTGAGCGCCCGTGGCGGGCAGATGATGGACCGGCCGGTCGCGGTCCGGGCGCGGGCCCGGTCCGGCGCCGGTGCAGAGACAGCAACGCTCGCCAGGCGCCTGATCCGGCGCACCCGTCAGAAGGGACCGTTGATGTTCCGCAAGGTACTTGTCGCGAACCGGGGTGAGATCGCCGTCCGTGCGTTCCGCGCGGCCTATGAACTGGGCGCCGGAACCGTGGCGGTGTTCCCTTACGAGGATCGCGGCTCGCTGCACCGGCTCAAGGCCGACGAGGCCTATGAGATCGGGCAGAAGGGCCACCCGGTACGCGCCTATCTGTCGGTCGAGGAGATCGTGGCGGCGGCACGCCGGGCGGGAGCGGACGCCGTGTACCCCGGGTACGGGTTTCTGTCGGAGAACCCCGATCTGGCCCGGGCCTGCGAGGAGGCCGGGATCACGTTCATCGGTCCGAACGCCGAGGTCCTGGAGCTGACCGGGAACAAGGCCCGCGCCGTCGCCGCGGCCCGTGCCGCCGGGGTGCCGGTGCTCGGCTCCTCGCGTCCCTCGACCGACGTCGGTGAACTGCTCGCGGCAGCCGAGGAGGTCGGGTTTCCGCTGTTCGTGAAGGCGGTCGCCGGCGGTGGCGGGCGCGGTATGCGGCGGGTGGAGGAGCCCGAGAAGCTCCGGGAGGCGATCGAGGCGGCGTCCCGTGAGGCCGAGTCCGCGTTCGGGGACGCGACCGTGTTCCTGGAGAAGGCCGTTGTGGACCCGCGCCATATCGAGGTGCAGATCCTCGCCGACGGCCAGGGCGACGTCATCCACCTCTACGAGCGCGACTGCTCGGTACAGCGCCGGCACCAGAAGGTCGTCGAGCTGGCCCCCGCTCCCGGCCTCGACCCCGTACTGCGGGACCGCATCTGCGCCGACGCCGTCGCCTTCGCCCGCACCATCGGCTACCGCAACGCCGGCACCGTAGAGTTCCTGGTCGACCGCGACGGCCGGCACGTCTTCATCGAGATGAACCCGCGCATCCAGGTCGAGCACACGGTGACCGAGGAGGTCACCGACGTCGACCTGGTCCAGGCGCAGCTGCGCATCGCCTCGGGGCAGTCGCTGGCCGACCTCGGCCTGTCCCAGGACAAGGTCTACGTCCGCGGTGCGGCCCTGCAGTGCCGGATCACGAGTGAGAACCCGGCCAACGGGTTCCGCCCCGACACGGGAACGATCAGCGCCTACCGTTCGCCCGGCGGCTCCGGCATCCGGCTCGACGGCGGCACCGCGTTCGTCGGCTCCGAGATCAGCGCCCACTTCGACTCGATGCTGGTGAAGCTGACCTGCCGGGGCCGTGACTTCGCCACCGCGGTGCGCCGCGCCCGCCGCGCGGTCGCCGAGTTCCGTATCCGCGGTGTGGCCACCAACATCCCGTTTCTGCAGGCGGTGCTGGACGACCCCGACTTCCGGGAGGGCCATGTCACCACCTCGTTCATCGAGGAACGCCCGCATCTGCTGACCGCCCGCCATTCCGCGGACCGCGGCACCCGTCTGCTGACCTATCTCGCCGACGTCACCGTCAACAAGCCGCACGGCGCGCGCCCCCGCCTGGTCGACCCCACGACAAAGCTGCCGCGCGTCCCGTCCGGCGCGCTCCCGCCCGCGGGTTCGAAGCAGCGGCTGACCGAACTCGGCCCGGAGGGATTCGCCCGGGCGCTGCGCGAGTCGTCCACCGTCGCCGTCACCGACACCACCTTCCGCGACGCCCATCAGTCCCTGCTGGCCACGCGCGTCCGCACCAAGGACCTGCTGGCCGCCGCCCCCGTGGTGGCACACGCCCTCCCCGAGCTGCTGTCCCTGGAATGCTGGGGCGGCGCCACCTACGACGTGGCCCTGCGCTTCCTGGCCGAGGACCCCTGGGAGCGGCTGGCCCGGCTGCGCGAGGCAGTGCCCAACATCTGTCTGCAGATGCTGCTGCGCGGCCGCAACACCGTCGGCTACACCCCTTATCCGACGGAGGTCACCGACGCCTTCGTCGAGGAGGCCGCCCGCACCGGTATCGACGTCTTCCGCATCTTCGACGCGCTCAACGACGTCGCGCAGATGCGGCCCGCGATCGACGCCGTACGGGCCACCGGGACGGCCGTCGCCGAGGTCGCCCTGTGCTACACCGCCGATCTGTCCGACCCGGCCGAGAAGCTCTACACCCTGGACTACTACCTCAAGCTCGCCGAGGAGATCGTCGAGGCCGGGGCACACATCCTTGCGATCAAGGACATGGCGGGGCTGCTGCGGGCGCCCGCGGCAGCACGGCTGGTGACGGCGCTGCGCCGGGAGTTCGACCTGCCGGTTCATCTGCATACCCACGACACGGCCGGCGGGCAGCTCGCCACCTATCTGGCCGCGATCGGCGCGGGTGCCGACGCCGTGGACGGGGCGGTGGCCTCCATGGCGGGCACGACGTCCCAGCCGTCCCTGTCCGCGATCATCGCCGCCACCGACCACTCGGAGCGGCCCACTGGGCTGAGCCTGCGGGCGGCCTGCGACCTGGAGCCGTACTGGGAGACCGTACGCCGTATCTACGCCCCCTTCGAGGCCGGTCTGGCCGCGCCCACCGGGCGGGTCTACGACCATGAGATCCCCGGCGGACAGCTGTCCAACCTGCGGGTCCAGGCACGCGAGTTGGGTCTCGGCGACAGGTTCGAGGAGATCGAGGCGATGTACGCGGCCGCCGACCGCATCCTCGGCCGTCTGGTGAAGGTCACCCCGTCGTCCAAGGTGGTCGGCGATCTCGCGCTGCACCTCGTGGGCGCGGGTGTCACACCGGCCCAGTTCGCGGCGGAGCCGGGTGCGTACGACATCCCCGCCTCGGTGATCGGATTTCTGCGCGGCGAGCTGGGCGACCCGCCCGGCGGCTGGCCGGAGCCCTTCCGCGGCAAGGCCCTCAAGGGCCGGGCCGAGGCCAAGCCGACCGCCGAACTGACCGACGAGGACCGCGAGGGTCTGGACAAGGACCGCAGGGCCACGCTCAACCGGCTGCTGTTCCCCGGACCGGCCAAGGAGTTCGAGGCACACCGCGACGCCTACGGGGACACCGGCGTCCTGCCCAGCAAGGACTTCTTCTACGGGCTGCGCCCGGGCGAGGAACACGCGGTCGACCTGGAACCCGGCGTACGCCTGCTCATCGCCCTGGAGGCGATCGGCGAGGCGGACGAGCGCGGCATGCGCACAGTGATGGCCACGCTCAACGGCCAGCTCCGGCCGGTCCAGGTCCGTGACCGCTCGGTCGCTTCGGACCTGCCGCCCGCCGAGAAGGCCGACAAGTCCGACCCCCGGCATGTCGCCGCACCGTTCGCCGGGGTGGTCACGCTGGCCGTACAGCCGGGCGGTCGGGTGGAGGCGGGCGCGACGGTGGCGACGATCGAGGCGATGAAGATGGAGGCCGCCATCACCGCGCCCGTCGCCGGAACGGTGGGCCGCCTGGCCGTCGACTCCGTACAGCAGGTGGAGGGCGGCGATCTGCTGATGGTCATCGCCTGATCCGGCGCTGCGTCGCGCCCCCGGTCCCCCGCCCCGGCCAGAAAGGTCGCGCGGGGGCCGGGCCCGCGACCTGCTGACCGCGCCGCGGGTAGGTCTCGCAGCCGCCGCTGGAAGCCACCGCCGATGGGTGACATCGTGGAACGCGAGCCGGAACCGACTGGGCAGCGGGACCGGAGTGCTGTACCCGCAGTGGACAGCGCACGACGCGGAACGGTACGAACCAGATGATTGTTGCGGTCGTGTTCGCCGTGCTGGCCGCCTGCAGCAACGCGGTCGGAACGGTGCTGCAACGACGTGCGGCGGTGGCGGCGCCCGACTCCACGGCGCGGTTCGGGCTCGTCCGCCAGCTGCTGCGCAGCCCGCTCTGGTTCGGGGGCATCCTGGGCGTCGTCTTCGCCGCGCTCTTCCAGGCCCTGGCCCTGAACGCGGGCAGCCTGGCCGCGGTCCAGCCCCTCTTCATCCTGGAACTTCCGCTGGCTCTCGTGGCCGGCAACGCGCTGTTCCGGGTACGGGTGTCCCGCAAGGCGTGGTTCTGCGTGCTGTGCATCTTCGTGGGCCTGGCCGTCAGCCTGTTCTCGGCCGCCCCCTCCGGCGGGCGGTCCCAGGTCCCCGGACTGTGGTGGGTGCCGGCCCTCGCCGTGGTGGGCGGGGCCGGGGCCCTGCTCGTCCTGGCCGGGCTGCGCCGCCCCCACGGACTGGCGCGTGCGGCCTGCCTGGCCGCAGCGGCCGCGATCGGCAACGCGCTGACGGCGGCGCTCGTCAAGTCCGCCATGAACATCATGTCCGAGCAGGGGGCGACGGGGTTCTTCCTGGCCTGGCAGACCTATGGCTTCGCGGTTGCCGGTTCGCTCTCCATCCTGCTGCTGGGCTACGCCATGCAGGCGGGCCCGCTGATCGCGTCCCAACCGGCCCTCACGCTCGGCGACGCGACCGTCAGCTTCTGCCTGGGTGTCGTCCTCTACGCGGAGTCGCCGCGCCACGGGCTGTGGCTGCTGCCGGCGTTCCTCGGCGTCACCCTGCTCTGCTACGGCGTCTTCTCCCTCTCGCGCACCCCGTGCCTGGCCGGGTGCGTCAACCCCGAACCGGAGGAACCGCGGCACGGAGCGCAGTCCGCCTCGGCCGACCCTCACCACGCGACGGCCGACTGAGGCAGGACCGCGGCTCCTCCGTCCGGCTCGCTCAGGCGGCGAGGCGCTCGGCGAGGGCCTTGGCCTTGGCGGCCGCTTCCTGCAGGGCGCGCTCACGGGACGCCTCGAAGAGCGGCACCAGCTCGGCCATGGCCGGGTTGTACGGGGCCATGGTCAGCTCGGGCACGATGAAGTCGACGTCGAGGCCGAGCGCGTCGCCGAGGACCGCCGTCAGGTAGTTCTGCACGTACTCGAACGACTCCCGCGGCGTGCCCGGCGCGTAGGAGCCACCGCGGCTGGCGACCACGGTGACCGGGGTGCCCTTGGCGGAGGGGTTCTCGCCCGCGGTGCGGCCGAACAGGATCACGTTGTCCAGCCAGGCCTTGAGGGTCGACGGGATCGAGAAGTTGTACATCGGGGCGCCGATCAGCACGGCGTCCGCCCGCTCCAGCTCCTCGATCAGCCGCACGCGCTCGGCGAAGGCGGCCGCCTGCTCCGGGGTGTGGGCGGCGGGATCGGCGAACCCGGCCGAGTGGGCGTCGGCGGTGATGTGCGGAACCGGATCGGCGGAGAGGTCACGGTAGATCACCGTGCCCTCCGGGTGCTGTTCCTCCCAGGCCTTGCGGAAGGTGTCCGTCACCGACCGGGAGGCGGAGGCGGAGGTCGGGGACACGGACGAGTCGAGGTGCAGGAGGGTGGCCATCGGGGATCTCCAATGAACGGTGTCCTAGGGCGCCCGCCGGGGAGGCGGCCGCCAGGGCTAAGTTTTCGTACTGGACTATAGATAACACAGGTACTTACTTTTTTTCACCTCCATACGGGGGCGCAGTATCCTGGGGGTATGACGGTCGAACAGAGCCACGACCCCGGCGCCTGCAAGCGCGTGGACGACGGCATCACCCGGGTCTTCCAGTTGCTCGGCAAGCGCTGGACCGGCCCGATCGTGGCCGTACTCGTCGAGCAGCCGGCCAACTTCGCGGCCCTGCGCCGCGCCGTTCCCGGCCTCAGCGAGCGCATGCTCTCCGACCGCCTCACCGAACTCGGCGCCGCAGGGCTCGTGGTGCGCGAGGTCGACGAGGGTCCGCCGCTGCGGGTCTCCTACCACCTCACGCAAGCGGGGGCCGCTCTGGAGCCGGCGCTGAAAGAGCTCGGGGAGTGGGCGAAGGAGCATCTGCCGGACAGCCGGCCCTGTACGGAGCCGTGCGTGGAGTGACGGCTGACGCCGGCGCGGGGCGGCTCCGGCCTGGCCCCGTCAGCGGCTCTGCTGTTCGGTGAGGCGAGCTCGGGGCGTGTGGGGCATATCTCGTCACGCTGACACATCCCCATGTCAGCGCACCGGAATTACCGCTTCCGGACGCGCTGGAGGGGCCCCGGAGGGCGGACGGACCAGTCCGTGTCCACCCTCGTACTAAGATTGTTCGCTTGTTTGGAGCTGGACCGGAAGATCCCCAGGCATCCCTGCGGCCCACCAGCGCCCGGAACGTTCCGGGAACGACACGTGAGGACCCGATGGCAGCCCTCCAGCAAGGCCCCGCACTCGCGCTGTCCGACGCGGAACTGCGCGCCGAGTGCGGCGACCGCGCGCGCTTCCTCGCCGCCCCCGCCGCATCCCCGCGCACCCTCGTGGACGTCTTCGAGGCCACGGTACGGGCGCACCCCGACGAGCCCGCCCTCGACGACGGCCACCGCAGCCTGACCTACCGCACCCTGGCCGCCGAGGTCGAAACCCTCCGGCGCCGCCTCGCCGGCGCCGGGGTGGGCCGCGGCGACCGGGTCGGCGTGCGCGTCCCGTCCGGCACCAACGACCTGTACGTGGCGATCCTGGCCGTACTCGCGGCGGGAGCCGCCTACGTCCCGGTGGACGCCGAGGATCCGGACGAGCGGGCCGAGCTGGTGTTCGGCGAGGCTCAGGTGCGCGCCGTCATCGGCGCCGGGCACCGGATCACCGTCGACGACCCGTCCGACGTCCCCGCCGCCCGCCCCGGCGTCGAGCACGATGCCTGGATCATCTTCACCTCCGGCTCCACCGGCAAACCCAAGGGTGTAGCCGTCAGCCACCGCAGCGCCGCCGCGTTCGTGGACGCGGAGGCGGACCTCTTCCTCCAGGAGGAGCCGATCGGGCCCGGCGACCGGGTCATGGCCGGCCTCTCCGTGGCCTTCGACGCCTCCTGCGAGGAGATGTGGCTGGCCTGGCGGTACGGGGCCTGCCTGGTGCCCGTACCGCGCTCGCAGGTCAGAAGCGGCGCCGACCTCGGCCCCTGGCTCGTCGAGCAGGAGATCACCGTCGTCTCCACCGTGCCGACCCTGGCCGCGCTCTGGGAGCCCGAGACCCTCAACGACGTCCGCCTGCTGATCTTCGGCGGTGAGGCCTGCCCGCCCGAGCTGGTGCAGCGACTGGTCACCGAGGGGCGCGAGGTCTGGAACACCTACGGGCCGACCGAGGCGACCGTGGTGGCCTGTGCCGCGCTGCTCACCGGCGAGGACCCCATCCGGATCGGACTGCCCCTGAACGGCTGGGAGCTGGCCGTCGTGGACGACGCCGGGCAGCCGGTCGCGATCGGCGAGAGCGGACAGCTGGTCATCGGCGGGGTGGGGCTCGCCCGCTACCTCGACCCCGAGAAGGACGCGGAGAAGTACGCGCCCCTTCTCTCCGTCGGCTGGGAGCGCGCCTACCGCAGCGGGGACCTCGTCCGGGCCGAGCCCGAAGGACTGATCTTCCTCGGGCGCGCCGACGAACAGATCAAGCTAGGCGGCCGGCGGATCGAACTGGGCGAGGTGGACGCCGCGCTCCAGGCGCTGCCGGGGGTGGCCGGTGCCGCCGCCGCGGTGCGCACCGCCCGCAGCGGCAACCAGCTCCTCGTCGGCTATGTCGTCACCCAGGAGGGCTGGGACCAGGCGGCGGCCGTCGAGCGGCTGCGCGCCGAACTGCCCGCCGCCCTGGTCCCGCTGCTCGCGCCGGTCGACGACCTGCCGACCCGCACCTCCGGCAAGGTCGACCGCAACGCGCTGCCCTGGCCGCTGGAGGGCCTGGAAGGCCCCGCCGCGCAGCTCTACGGCACCGAGGCCTGGCTCGCCGAGCAGTGGACCGAGGTCCTCGGCATCCCGGTGGCCGACACCTCCGACGACTTCTTCGCGATCGGCGGCAGCAGCCTGGCCGCCGCCCAGCTCACCACCCGGCTGCGCACCCGCTACCCCAGCGCGGCCGTCCTCGACATCTACCAGCAGCCCACGCTGCGCAAGCTGGCCCGCCATCTGGAGGAGTCGGCGCAGGACGACGGCGCGGAGCGCGTGGTCACGCCCGTCCCCCAGCGCGCCGGGGCACTCCAGCTGCTTCTGCTCATCCCCCTCTTCACGGTGCTCGGGCTGCGCTGGACCGTGGCGCTGGCCGCGCTCGGCAACGTACTGCACTGGTTCGGTCCGTATCCGTGGGCGCCGGTCACCTCCTGGTGGGCCGTGGCCGCCGGGGCGGTGCTGTTCCACAGCCCGCCGGGGCGGCTCGCGATCGCGGCGGGCGGCGCCCGGCTGCTGCTGCGCGGGGTCACACCAGGCCGGTACGCGCGCGGCGGCGGCGTGCATCTGCGGCTGTGGACCGCGGAACGGCTCGCCGAGTACAGCGGGGCGACCTCGCTGACGGGTTCCTGGCTGCAGCGGTACGCCCGGGCACTGGGCGCCAAGATCGGCCCGGACGTGGATCTGCACTCGCTGCCGCCGGTGACCGGCCTGCTCAAACTGGGCCGGGGCGCGGCCGTCGAGTCCGAGGTGGACCTGGCGGGCTACTGGCTGGACGGCGACCGGCTGGAGATCGGCCCGGTCAAGGTGGGCGCGCACGCCGTGGTCGGCACGCGCAGCATCCTCTTCCCGGGCGCGCGGGTCGGCAAGCGCGCCGAGGTGGCCCCCGGTTCGGCCGTCGCCGGACAGATCCCGACCGGCCAGCGCTGGGCGGGCGCGCCCGCCGTCAAGCTCGGCAAGGCCAAGCGCAACTGGCCCAAGGAGCGGCCCGGGCGCGGCACCTGGTGGCGGGCGATGTACGGCGTCAGCGGCCTCGCGCTGACGGCCCTGCCGGTCCCGGCGGGCGCGGCCGCGCTGCTGGTGGCACACCCGTTCGTCGATCCGGCCGCCGGACTCGGCGCCACCCTGCGCGGGGCCGCCCTGGCGCTCGTTCCCGCCACACTCGCGTACGGGCTGACGTACGCGCTGCTGCTTCTGATCGCCGTACGGCTGATGAGTCTTCGGCTGCGCGAGGGCACCTACCCGACACACAGCCGGACCGGCTGGCAGGCCTGGACGGTCACCCAGCTGATGGACCGCTCGCGCGAGACCCTGTTCCCGTTGTACGCGGGGCTGGTCACCCCGGTGTGGCTGCGTCTGCTCGGGATGCGGATCGGCCGGGGCGCCGAGGTGTCGACCGTTCTGGCGCTGCCGAGTCTGACCACGGTCGGCGAGGGGGCGTTCCTGGCCGACGACACGCTGACCGCGCCGTACGAACTGGGCGGCGGCTGGGTGCGGATCGGGCGCGCGGAGATCGGGCGGCGGGCGTTCCTCGGGAACTCCGGGATGACCGCGCCGGGCCGCAGCGTGCCGGACGGCGGGCTGGTCGGCGTGCTCTCCGCGACCCCGAAGAAGGCGAAGAAGGGCAGCTCCTACCTGGGGCTGCCGCCGGTGAAGCTGCCGCGCACCGCCTCCGACGGCGACCAGAGCCGCACCTATGAGCCGCCCGCCCGGCTGCTGTGGGCGCGCGCGCTGGTGGAGGTGTGCCGGATCGTGCCCGTGTTCTGCTCGGCGGGGCTCGCCGTGCTGACGGTCGCGGCGCTCAGCGCGCTCGGCGTCTGGGCCTGGCTGCTGTGCGGGCTGGTGCTGCTCGCCGCCGGACTGGCGGGCGCGGCCCTGTCCGTGGTGGCGAAGTGGCTGCTCGTGGGCCGGCACCGCAGCGGAGAGCACCCGCTGTGGAGCTCTTTCGTCTGGCGCAACGAACTGGCGGACACCTTCGTCGAGGTCGTGGCCGTGCCCTGGCTGGCCGGTGCGGTGCCGGGCACACCGCTGATGACGCTGTGGCTGCGCGCACTCGGCGCCCGGATCGGCCGGGGTGTGTGGGTGGAGAGCTACTGGCTGCCGGAGACGGATCTGGTGACGCTGGAGGACGGCGCCACGGTCAACCGCGGCTGTGTGCTGCAGACCCACCTCTTCCACGACCGGATCTTGCGGACCGATACTGTGATCCTCCGTGCGGGCGCGACACTGGGCCCTGGCGGAATCGTCCTGCCCGGCAGCACGGTCGGGGCCCGCACCACGCTGGGTCCCGCCTCGCTCGTGATGGCGGCGGAGTCGGTGCCCGACGACACCCGCTGGCTGGGCAACCCGATCGAGGCATGGCGTCCCCGGAAGCGAACGACGTGACTCGGCCGGGGCCGGATGACGGGGCACCGGCACGACGTACGAGCACAGCGCAGGGAGCAGACGCAGCAGTGAGCCCTCAGCAGAAGGTGGAAGCGGACCCCTACTTCCCCGACAACGGCGACCCCCGTTATCGGGTCAACCGCTACGAGCTCACGCTGGACTACCGCCCCGGCCCCAACCGGCTCGCCGGGACGGCCCGACTGGGCGCCATAGCAGGCGGCGCCCCGCTCACCGAGTTCCAGCTCAACCTGGCCGACTTCCGGATCGGCCGGATCAAGGTCGACGGCCGGGCGCCGCACTACACGCACCGCGGCGGCCGGCTGCGCATCCGCCCGCCGAAGCCGATCCGCGCGGGTGCCGCGTTCACCGTCGAGGTCCACTGGTCGGGCAATCCGAAGCCCGTCAACAGCCCGTGGGGCGGGATCGGCTTCGAGGAGCTGGAGGACGGGGCGCTGGTGGCGAGCCAGCCCATCGGGGCGCCGTCCTGGTACCCGTGCAACGACCGCCCGGCGGACAAGGCGTCGTACCAGATCTCGGTGACCACGCCCTCGGCGTACACGGTGGTGGCGGGCGGGCGCCTGCTGACCCGTACGACGAAGGCCTCGACGACCACCTGGGTGTACGAGCAGTCGGTACCGACCTCCAGCTATCTGGTGGGACTGGCGATCGGCAGGTACCAGACGGTCCTGCTCGGCGATCCGGGCGAGGGCGGTGTGCCGCAGTACGGGCACCTTCCCGCGCGCCTGCTCCCGCAGTTCTCCCGGGACTTCGCGCGCCAGCCCGCCATGATGGAGCTGTTCCAGGAGCTGTTCGGCCCCTACCCGTTCGGCGAGTACGCGGTGGTGGTGACCGAGGAGGAGCTGGATGTCCCCGTGGAGGCGCAGGGGTTGTCGCTGTTCGGCTCCAACCACGTGGACGGCGCAAGGGGTTCGGAGCGCCTGGTGGCGCACGAGCTGGCACACCAGTGGTTCGGCAACAGCGTGTCCGTCGCCGACTGGCGGCACATCTGGCTCAACGAGGGCTTCGCGAAGTACGCGGAGTGGCTCTGGTCGGAGCGGTCGGGCGGCCTCACGGCCGCCCAACTGGCCGCGACGGTACACCGGAAGCTGTCCGCGCTGCCGCAGGACCTGCGGCTGTCGGACCCGGGCCGTAAGCGGATGTTCGACGACCGGCTCTACGAGCGCGGCGGCCTCGTGCTGCACGCGCTGCGCTGCGCGCTGGGCGACGAGGCCTTCCACCGGATGCTGCGCGGCTGGGCTGCCGTGCACCGGGGCGCTACGGTGACGACCGGCGCCTTCACCAAGCACGCCGCGCGCTACGCGGACCGGCCCCTGGACGATCTGTTCACCGCCTGGGTGGACGACGCGGCGTTGCCGCCGCTGCCGTCCCAGGCGGCCGTGGTGCCGATGCGCCCGCCGTACCCGCCGTATCCGCCGGGCAACGCGGGCGCCCTGTGACGGCCGGTGTCACGCGTTCGGGTCGAAGGGGATCCCGGACGGCATGGAGTGCGCGAGCGCGTACGCGAAGTCGCCGTCCTTGATCTTGATGGTGGCCGCGCCGAAGTCGGCGCTCATGAGCTTGTCGCGGAAGCCGGCCGGGTAGCCGTTCCAGCCCACCAGACGCGGGTAGAACCAGCCCCCGGTGACGTTCTCCGGCGGTTCGTCGTTGTTGTTGGCGAAGCGGAAGTCGTGGGTCGAGACGCCGTCCTTGTGATAGACGATCTTCGGATGGGTGCCGTCGAAGCGCACCGACGACCGCGGGGCCACCTGGTAGCTGGTGTGCTGCGACACCGAGACGTACTGGACCTCGTTGTTGTTGATCCACACCACGACGTGCTCCCAGTCATGGGTGTGACCGATGGCCGCGGGCCCGAGCGTGGCCTGGTCCTTCTCGAAGTAACTGGCATACACGACGGCGCACCAGCCGTTGTTGCACTTCTCGCGCGAGTAGGTGTTCGCGTTGGCCAGCTGGGCGTAGTCGTGGCAGTGCCCGTTGACGTCGCCGCCCAGTCGCAGACCGGGGTTGATGGTGCCGTCGCTGCCGATGGCGGCCGTGGCGTAGCAGCCGTCGCCGTCGTAGTCGTAGGCGGGGGAGAACGACTGCTCCAGGCCGTCGGCGTTCTGGGGCAGCAACTGCAGAACGCTGGCATCGGCGTTCGTGGGGAGCGCCACCACGAGCGCGACGGCCGCCAGGGCACTCGCGAGCGCGGAACGGCGCAGCCGGCGCCGCGGCCTGCGGCCGGACGCCGTGGTGCTGTGCGGTGCTGTGGGGGGTACCGGGTTGCGCACGTCAACTCCCTACGGACATATGACGACGGAGCGATTCCCGGGGTCCGACGAGCGTGCGGACCGGGCGCCGAGAGTCTCGCAAGGACTGGACCAGCAAGACGAGTTGGGCGCCTGAACATTGACCCAAAGGTGACTGAACGCTTCTGCCCTCCGGCCGGCGTCAGGCGCTGGTGAGGACGACGAGTCGCTGCGTCGCCCGGGTCATCGCGACATAACGGTCGACCGCTCCTTCGATGCCCTTGCCGAACGCCTCCGGGTCGACGAGGACCACCAGGTCGAACTCGAGCCCCTTCGACAGCTCCGGGGCCAGCGACCGGACACGGGACGTCGCCCGGAACGTGGGATCGCCGATGACGCAGGCGATCCCGTCGTCGTGTGCGGCGAGCCAGGAGTCGAGGATCGCGTGCAGATCCGCCGTGGACCCGTGGACGACGGGGACACCGCCGCTGCGAATGGAGGTCGGCACGTTGGCGTCCGGGAGCACGGCCCGGATGACCGGCTCGGCCTCCGCCATGATCTCCTCCGGCGTCCGGTAGTTGACGCTCAGCGAGGCCAGTTCGACCCGGTCGAACCCGACCCGCTCGAGCCGTTCCTGCCATGACTCCGTGAACCCGTGCCTGGCCTGGGCACGGTCCCCGACGATGGTGAAGCTCCGGGACGGGCACCGGAGCAGCAGCATCTGCCACTCCGCGTCGGTGAGTTCCTGCGCCTCGTCCACGACGATGTGCGCGAACGGGCCGGCGAGCAGATCCGGTTCGGCGCCGGGCGCGCTCGCGTCGACCAGGGCGTCCCTCAGGTCCTGTCCGTGCAGCATCGTCACCGCCCCTTCGCCGTCGTCGTCGGCCTCCAGCAAGGCGTCGACGACCTTGTTCATGTGCTCGCGTTCGGCAGCGACAGCGGCGCTGTGCCGGTGCTTACGGCGCGCCGCCTCCGGGTCGCCCAGCCGCTGCCGGACCGCGTCCAGGAGGGGCAGATCGGACACCGTCCAGGCCTGGGCGTCCCCGCGTTGCAGCTTGCGGACCTCATCGGCGCCGAGCCAGGGAGCGCACATCCGCAGATAGGCGGGGACCGTCCACAGGTCTCCGACGAGGTCGGCCGCTTCGAGCAGCGGCCACGCACGGTTGAAGGCCGTGCGCAACTCCCTGTTCTGCACCAGCGACTTGCGGAGCAGGGCGGGTGAGGCGTCGCCGTCGTGCTTGTCCATCAGGATCGTGAGCAGTTCCTCCCAGATCTCCTCGCGGGCGTCGTTGTGCGGGGTGCCGGGTTCTGCCGCCTCGAACGCCGCGGCCCAGTCGTCGGCGGTCAGCGGGATGTCGGACCAGTGGGTGGTGACGGTCATCCCTTCGGCGGGCGGCTCCTCGTAGAACCTGACGGCCGATTCGATCGCCTTCACCAGGTTCGCGGTCGACTTCAGGCGCGCCACGTCCGGGTCGGCCTCGATCGCCGCTGTCGCGCCCTCGGCGACGAGGTCCCGCAAGGTGCAGATCTGCACGCCCTCCTCTCCGAGGCTGGGCAGGACGTCGGCGACATAGTTCAGATAGGGCCGGTGCGGGCCGACGAACAGCACACCGCCGCGGCGGTGACCGAGGCGGGGGTCGGAGTAGAGGAGGTAGGCGGAGCGGTGCAGGGCGACGACGGTCTTCCCCGTACCCGGACCACCGTCGACCACGAGTGCGCCGCGGGATCCCGCGCGGATGATGGCGTCCTGGTCGGCCTGGATGGTGGCGAGCACGTCACGCATCCGGTCCGACCGGTTGCCGCCCAGGGCGGCGATGAAGGCGGACTGGTCGTCGAGCGCGGCGTGCCCGACGATTCCGTCCGAGGTGAAGACCTCGTCCCAGTAGTCGCTGATCCGGCCGCGGGTCCAGCGATATCTGCGGCGGCTGGTCAGCCCCATCGGGTTGGCGTGGGTGGCGCCGAAGAACGGCTCGGCCGCGGGGGAGCGCCAGTCGAGCAGCAGCCGACGACCCGTGCTGTCCGTCAGGCCGAGCCGCCCGACGTACACGGGCTCGGGGTCGTCCGCGCTCACCATGCGTCCGAGGCACAGGTCGAGACCGAAGCGCCGCAGAGCGCGCAGACGAGCCGTCAGCCGGTAGATCTCCGCGTCCCGGTCCATCGCCTGCCGGCCCAGGCCACCGGGCGCCCTGCGTTCGGCGTCGAGGCGGTCGGACAGTTCGGCGATCGACTGCTCCAGGCACTCCCCGATGGCGGCGAAGTGCCGTTCGTCGTCGGCGATCAACATCGGATCGGCCTTGGGGGAGAGGCGGTCGGGCAGGTCGAACACGCCGGTGGTCGGGAGGTTCACGTCATCAGCTCCGAAAAGAGGTCGCTTGCGACCAGGTGTGCGCACAGCATGGCGTCCGGACAGCAGGTTCTTGGGTTCCGGCTCGACGGTCCCGCGTGGTTCACGCGGGTACGGGCGGCCGCTCTCGGCTGGTCTCGTCGAGCAGCAGCTTCGCGGCCACCGCCGCGCCGTCGGTGCGGACCGTGGCGGCCACGGACCTCGCTCGTGCACCGGTCTCGGGGGCCAGGGCCGTCTCCAGCGCCGCTGACAGGGACTCGACGGTCGGAGTCGAACCGCCGTGAGCCACGCCGATGCCCAGGTCGGCCACCCGCCCCGCCCAGTACGGCTGGTCCGTCGCCTGGGGCACCACCACCTGAGGCGCTCCGGCCCGGGTCGCCGTCGTCGTGGTGCCCGCGCCGCCGTGGTGCACGACAGCGGCCACCCGGCCGAACAGGACCTGGTGGTTGACCTCACCGACGACGAAGCAGTCGTCCCGCGCGTCGATCAGCGCCAGTTCGGCCCAGCCGCGGGCCACGACCGCGCGGCGGCCCCGCGCCCGGACCGCCTCGACGACCACCTGGCCGGCGTCCGTCGACGCGTGCAGCGGCATGCTGCCGAAACCCACGTACACCGGTGGTGCGCCCGCGTCCAGGAACGCCACCAGCTCGGCCGGGAGCGGGCGAGTGTCGGGCAGGATCCACGCGCCGGTCTGGACGACGTCGAAGTCCGGTGTGCCCTGCCAGGGATCCAGGATCGGGTCCGTCGCGAGCCACGGCCGGTCGCCGATGACGTAGTCGCGCACGTCGTCCACCGGCGGCAGGCCGATCGACGCCCGGTTCGTGTCGAGCGCCGCGCCGAACAGTTCGTTGATGCTCCGGGCGTCCAGATCCCACAGCGTCCGGTTGTCGGTCACCTCCGGCGGGAACGGCCGGCCCGGATACGCCAGCGGCGAATGGTGCGGGGACGGCAGAGTGAGCTGCTGGAAGGTCACGGACACGGAAGGGATGCCCAGTTTCTCGGCCACCGACAGCGCGCCGGCCGCGGCGGGGAGCACCCCGGTCGCCACCAGCGCATCACACCCCTCGGCCGCCGGGACGAGCGCGTCGAACTGGCCGGCGATCAACTCGGCCGCGCGCTGGGGCAGCGATGACGGCGCCGGTGCCTCGGCCGTCAGTGCACGCGCCGACCGGCCGACCGGCACCAGCGGCACACCGACACCGGCCAACCGCCGCGCGAACTCCTCGTCCGGTGGCGCGCACACCAGCACCTCCGCCCCGAGGTCCCGCAAGCGGACCGCGAGTCCCGCCAGCGGTTCGACGTCCCCGCGCGACCCATACGTCGACAACAACACACGCACTTCGCAAGTCACCCATTTCCGCTGGTTCTGGCTTCGGTCGATGATTCTGCGGCACGACCCGGGCCTTGCCGCAAGCCCCCCGGTGCGCTATACGTTGAGAGTGGAAAGGAGCGGGTACTCCCCTTTCCGGCGTCCGATGCGGACGGACAACCCCCTCTCGAAGCGGCGGCGCACGCGTACAGCCGCATTCCATGGCCTGTTCGTGTCCCCTGATGTCCCGGGTGGGAGCAGCCGCGAGGGGCGGGCCGGCACACACCCGAAGCGGACGCTCCCGTACCCGGCGACCCGGGTTTCTGCCTGTCTTGTGCCAGGAGCCCCAACCATTTCAGCCGCGCCTTCCGCGCGGTGTACGGCTGCTCACCCAGCCAGTGGCGGCGCCTGCACACCGTCCCGGAACATGTGTACCCCGGCGCCGCGGCGTGAGAACAGGGCCCTGTGTGACCGGTGCCCCGGGACTCAAGGGGCGGCATCGAGGCGGGACAGCCGCAGCCGGGCCTCGGCGATCGACCGCGGGTCGGCGTCGATGCCGAGGCCGACACAGCGGGTGTAGGCGGCATGGGCGTCCCGCCGCTGCCCGGCACCTTCCAGGGCCGTGCCGAGATGGACCAGGCAGCGGCTCTCCACGCCCGTGTTCCCGTCGGCGCGGCTGAGGCCGATGGCCGTGGGGAGGGACGTGACGGCCTCCGCCCACCGCTCCGGACGGATGAAGGCCTGGCCGGCGGTGGCGTTCAGATTCGTACGGGCGAACTCGGCGATGTGCGGCTCGATTGCCTCGCCGTGCTCCTCCAGGAAGGCGAGGGTGCGCCGGACCGCGGCGACCGCGTCCTCGCACCGGCCTTCGTCCAGGAACAGCAACCCCCGGAAATGCAGGGCCTGCAGAGCGCCGTGGAGATCACCGGCGGCCTTGAACAGCCGGACGGCCGCCCGACTGTGCTCCCCGGCGGGGCCGAGGTCACCGAGGTCGGCCGTGCCGAGGGCCTTGAGCACGCGCAGCACCAGCTCGTCCGGCGGGGGAGGGGCCTCGTCCGTCCCGCGCAGGTCGGGCACCATCTGCCGTCCGGAAACCGGGCGGCCAGGTGACGGGCCGCGTGCACGGCGAACGTCGTCTTGCCCGTTCCAGGTGGTCCGGACACCACCACGACCTGTGGCGGCCCGGAATCCGCGGGCTCGGGCGACCGTGCCACGAGAGCGGCCAGCCGGGTCAGTTTGTGCCGTCGGCCCACGAAGTCGTCGATCCCCCGGGGCAACGCCCGTACGTCCGCCGGGCCGTAGCTGGTGTCGCGGACGCCCCGGGCGGCGGCCAGCAGCCGGTTGCGCTGCCCCTCGTCCAGCCGCAGTCCCTCCGCCAGCGCGGCCACCGTGCGCCGCTGCGGGGCCGCACGCCGCCCCCGCTCCAGACCCCCGATGCCCCGGACACTCACACCGGAGGCCTCCGCCAGGGCCTCGATCGTCAGCGAGGCCTCCATCCGCAGCCGGCGCAGCAACGCCCCGAAGTCCGAGCCCCGCCCCACCACGTACCCACCCGCCTGTTTCTTCGGAACCCCGCACGGTTCCGGGCCGAGCAGTCGGCCTCATGGATCGTAAAGCCTGATCGCGGCTCCCTCCCGGCCGAGGACGGCGACGATTCCGGGGTATCGTCCCGATGTGCGGGTCCGCGGAAGACGTCCGGGCGGGGCGTGCTCCCGGTCTCCTCCACCACGGCGGCCATCGGCGCTCCCTGTGACGTACGCCTCCTCGGAGCCGCCCGGAACCGAGGGCCGCTCCTTCGGTACCGACCGCCCAGTGATCGCCCCCGTCAGGAGCCGATGTGTCCGGACCCCGTATACGCGGCGGCAGGTTCTCCCGCTCGGAGACCACGCGTGCCGAGGCCTTCAGCGACGGCGTGTTCGCCATCGCCGTCACCCTCCTGGTCCTCGGCCTCGACGACCCGCCGCACCAGCCGGGCGGCCTGGGCCGCGCCCTGGTCGAGCAATGGCCCGCCTATCTCGGCTACTTCGCCTCCTTCAGCTATGTGGCGGTCATCTGGCTCAACCACCACCAGGCCTTCGTCCGGATCGCCGGCATGGACCGCGGTCTGCACGCGGCCAACCTCTTTCTGCTGTTCACCACCGGGGCGCTCTCCTTCCCCACGGCCGTGTTGGCCGACGCGCTGCGGGCCGACACCCAGGGCGCCGACGCGCGGGTCGCCGTGGCCCTCTACGCGGGCCTCGCCGCCGCGATGTGCCTGAGCTGGGTCGCCTTCTACCAGTGGCTCGCCCGGCGTCCCGCACTGCTGGCCCACGATGTGGAGCCCACCTATGTGCGCCACGGCCTGCTGCGCTCCTGGGCCGGGGCGCTGGCCTACGCTCTCGCGGGAGCGCTCGGAGTGCTGGTCACCCCGTTGCTGGCCCTTGCGGTGTTCGGCATCCTTCCGGTGTTCTACTTCGTGACCAGCGAGGGTCTGCCCACCGCGGGCGGCGCGCACGACCGGCACGACCACCACGACTGAGCGCCCACAGGGCATGCCACGGCCGTCCTCGCCCTCCGCCCTGGTGTCCTCCACACCGGGGCCGGGCGTGGAGGGCGGCACGAGCATTCCGGACAACCCCTTACGATTCGGTGGGGGGCCCGGCCGGGCCGGCGTCTCCCGCAGTGCGAGCGCGGGGTGTGTGAAGGGCGGGGCGGGGACGGGACGGCCGACCAGGCGGAGAACTTCGGTGCGTTGCTCCGCCGACTGCGGCTCGCGGCGGCACCGACCATCGAGGAACTGCCCGAGGCGTCGGGCGTCAGCGTACGGGGCATCGGGGAGCTGGAACGCGGCCGTCGGGGGGCTCCGCAGCGGCGCACCGTGGCCGCGCTCGCCGACGGTCCCGCGCCGGCCGACGCCGACCGGGAGCGACTGCTGGCGGCAGCCCGCGCCGGACGCACCCCCGGGTACAGCCCGGTCGGAGTGCGCACCTCTTCCCTCGGCCTCGGCGCCGGTCCGGACACCGGCCCCGGGCAGCCGGTGGTGGTGGCGGTCTCGGGATCGCCGGGGACCGGAAAGACCACGCTCGCGTTGCAGGCCGTCCGGCAACTCGCCGACCGGTTCCCGGACGGGCAACTGGTCGTGGACCTGCGCGGTATGGACGAGGACCCGGCCGACTCCCGCCGAGCTGACGCTGCGCGTGCTGAAGGCCCTCGGTGTGTACCGCGACCTCGCGAGGACCGGAACGGGGGGTCACCCCGGACTGTACCGGCAGGTACTGGCGGGCCGTCGCTGTCTGCTGGTGCTGGACAACGCCCGCGACGAGGCCCAGGTGCGCCCGCTGCTGCCCGGAACCGGATCGGGCATGGCGATCGTGACCAGCCGGCGCATGCTCACCGGACTGGAGAGCGTGCACCGCATCACCCTCGGAGAGCTGAGCCCGAGCGACGCCGCCGTGCTGCTGGCCGCCCTGGTCGGGCCGGAGCGGGCCGAGGCCGAGCCGGCCGCCCTCGCCGAGGTCGCCCGGCGGTGTGCCCATCTGCCCGTGGCCCTGCGCGTCGCGGGCAACTGGCTGGCCGTGCGCACCGGCTGGACCGTACGCCTCCTGGCCGACCGCCTCGCGCAGGAGGAACAGCGTCTGGACGCACTGGAGACCGGCGACGTACGCGTGGCGGCCGCCTTCGATCTGTCCTACCGGCAGCTCACCCCCGAGGCCGTCCGGATGTTCCGCCGCCTCTGTCTGGTCGAGGGGTCGACGGTCGCCGCCGCGGGCGCCGCCCGGCTCACCGGACAGCCGGTGTTCGACGCCGAGGACACCCGGGAGGAACTCGTCGAGACCGGACTGCTCGGCACCGACCAGGACCGCTACCGACTCCACGACCTGCTGCGGCTGTTCGCCCGTTCCCGTCCGGGGAGAGCGAGGAGGGCCCGCAGGACGCCGCGAAGGCCCGTGCGGCGCTGCACGAGTGGCTGCTGGAGGGGGCCGTCGTGGCCGGCCGGTGGTACGAGCCGGACCACGGCGCCCCACCCCCCACCTGGCAGGGCACGGTCGATCTGTCCACCGCCGACGCGGCGCGCCGCTGGCTGCAGGCGGAGGGTGCCCATTGGCTGGCCGCCCTGCGCACCGCCGCAGCGACCGGCCGGCACCGGACCGTGGTGGACGTGTCCGAGGCCCTGCACTGCTTCTCCGACCAGTGGATCTTCTGGGGGCACTGGCCGAGGTGTTCGGCACGGCCGCCGCCGGCGCCGAGGCGCTCGGCGATCCCGTCGTCGCGGCGACCCAGCTCAACTACCACGCCTGGGCCCTGCTGCTGTGCGAGGGCCGTCCCCGGGACAGCCTCGTTCCCTCCGCCAGGGCACTCGAAGCCGCCGAGCGGGCCGGGGACACGGTCCAGCAGGCCTGGGCCCACCACTACGGCTCCTGGGCACTGCGTCTGCTCGGGGAGTACGCGGCGGCGGCCGAACGCAACGCTCAGGCCGCCCGGTTGTTCGAGGCCGGCGGTGATCTGCACGGCGCGCTGCAAGCCAGGATCGGCCGCGGCGGCACCCTGCTGGACGCGGGCCTGGTCGAGCAGGCGCTCGCCGCGGAGAGCGGTACGCTCGCCTTCCTCGACAGCGCCGGAGACCGTATCAAGCCGCACATCGCACTGATGGGCCGGCTCAATCTGCACATGATGATGGGGCGGGCCTACTCCGGCATGGGACGCGTCGAGGAGGCCGTCACCCATCTGGGGACCGCCATCGAGCTCGGCCGGGACAGCGGCAACACCGGCCTGGAGAGCCGCTGTCTGACCTATCTGGGGATCGCGCTGGTCACGCACGGGCGGCCGGACGAGGCACGCGCGGCGTTCACCCGTTGCATCGGCCTGGGCGCAGGCGCCGACCCTCAACAGGTCACGCGGGCACGGGAACAGCTCGCCCGCCTGGACACCGCCGGCCGGCCCCCCGGAAGGGTCGGCCGGCACCGGCGCAGCGGCCTCAGCGGTCGAGGAGCCGTGACGGGTCCAGGACCACGGGCAGCTTCTCCAGGCCGCGGAACGCGGGGAACGGAACCTTGAGCCACTCCGCCTCGTGCGCGGGAGCCACGAGATCGATGTCCGGGAACTTCTCGAACAGGGTGGTCAGCGCGATCCGCATCTCCATCCTGGCCAGCGGCGCACCCAGGCAGTAGTGCGGACCGCTGCCGAAGCCGAGATGCGCGCTCTGCAGTCCCTGGCGTTTGACGTCGAAGGTGTCCGGCGCCTCGAACTTCTCCGGGTCCCGGTTCGCGGACGCCACCGCGATCTGGACCAGAGTGCCCTTGGGGATGACCGTGTCCCTGATGGTGAGGTCCTCGAGCGCGTGCCGGAAGGTGGCGTTCTCCACCGAGCCCTCGTAGCGGATCACCTCCTCGATCGCGTTCGGCAGCAGCTCGGGATCGGCCAGCACCTCCCGCAGCTGGTCGCGATGGGTCAGCAGGTTGAAGACGGCATTGCCGATGAGATACGCGGTCGTCTTGTGCCCGGCGAAGAGCAGCACCCACAGTGTCGACAGCAACTCGCCGTCGTTCATGGCCCCTTGCTCGTCCTGCGTGCGGATCAGCGCGCCGAGGAGGTCGTCGGTCGCCTCCCGGCGCTTGCGTGCGATGAGGTCGACGAAATAGTCCCGCAGCGCCCCTTCGGCCACCGCCAGCTTTTCCTTGTCCTCTTTGCTGAATCCGGTGCGCGCCACGACGGCGCACCATTTCTGGACGTCCGACCGCTCCTCCTCGGGAATTCCGATGAGTTCGCAGATCACGATGAGCGGCAGCGGAAATGCAAAGGAGGTGAGCAGGTCCACGGGTGCGTCGGTGGAACAGCGGTCCAGCAGTTCGTCGGTGATCTCCTGAATGCGCGGACGCAGGGACTCGATACGACGCGGGGTGAACGCGCTGTTGACGATGCGGCGCAGCCGGGTGTGCTTGGGCGGGTCCGAGAAGAGCATGTTGTCGTCGAGCGCGACGGACGAGTCGCCGAAAATGGTGTGGTACGCGTCGATGGCCGCGTACATGTCCTTGCTGATACGCGGGTCCGTCAGGGCGGTTTTGGCGTCGTCGTACCGGGTGATCAGATAGGTGTCCACCCCGTGCGGCGGGGAAAGGGGGCATACGGGCGCCGATTCGCGCAGGCGGGCGTAGACCGGATAAGGGTCGGCGCGGTACGCGGCCGCGCCGCGCGAGGCCGCCGAAATGGCCTCGGTGGTGGCGTCCGTGGTGTCCCGTTCATCGAGCTGAGTCATTCTCTCGGCCTTTCTGAAGGCTCCCGCCCCGGCCACGGGACAGCAGGTCTACGAGTTTCGGGTCAACCATTCCCCGGTGGGATCCGGGCCGCAAACGAGATTCGCCCGTCTGGCCACGTGCCCGGCGTCCGGCGGAAGTTCCTGCCGCTGTACGAGTGATTACTGCGTATCGCTCACCACGGCGTGGCAAAAGAACAGGGCGCGAGCCACGGAAGCCTCGGCCGCCGTGCCACGGAGATGCTGACCGCAGAGGAGAAAACGCGATGGAAGATCGCGGGAACGATTACGTGCCCGTTCTGGTCGTCGGGGGATCGCTCGTCGGTTTGTCCGCTTCCGTTTTTCTCGGACGCCTCGGCATTCGGCATCGGGTCGTCGAACGTCATGCGGCCACGTCCGCGCATCCGCGCGGCCGCGGCAACAACATGCGGACGATGGAGCTGTTCCGGACGGCGGGTCTCGAACCGGAGATCCGCAAAGCCGCGGCCATCCTGTCGAAGAACCACGGAATCCTCCAGGTGGACACGCTGCACAGCGGCAACCAGCGGTGGCTCTCGGCGCGGATCACGGGCAGGCCGCCCGAGGCCGACGTGTGCTCCACGGTCCGCTGCGCCTGCAGCCAGAACGACCTCGAACCGGCGCTGCTGGAAGGCGCCCGCGACCTCGGCGGAGAGGTGCGCTTCAGCACGGAACTGCTGTCCTTCACCCAGGACGAGGACGGGGTACGGGCCGTCGTGCAGGATCGGACGTCCGGTGAGACCCACACGGTGCACACGGACTACCTCCTCGCCGCCGACGGTCCCCGCAGCCCCGTGCGCCAGCGGCTCGGCATCGAACACTCCGGGTCCGGCGACCTGTTCCACAACATCAGCGTCACCTTCCGCAGCAAGAAGCTGCGCGAGGTGGCGGGGGAGCAGCTCTTCGTGGTGTGTTACGTCACCGATCCCGCGGGCGAGGGAGTCCTGCTGCCCGTGGACAACGAGGAGCAGTGGGTGTTCCACGTGCCCTGGTTCCCCGAGCGCGGACAGACCATGGAGTACTTCACCGACGACCGGTGCATCGAGCACATCCGGGCCGCGGCGGGAGTGCGTGACCTGGACGTCGAGATCACGGGCAGGGCACCGTGGCACGCGGCGGACCGCGTCGCGAACAGCTACCGGGAGGGACGCGTCTTCCTCATGGGTGACGCCGTCCACGAGATGCCGCCGACCGGGGCGTTCGGCTCCAACACGGGCATCCAGGACGCCCACAACCTCGCCTGGAAGATCGCCGCGGTACTGCGCGGCTGGGCGGGTCCCGCGCTGCTGGACAGCTACGAGATCGAACGCCGCCCGGTGGCCCAGGTCACCAGCGCCCGGGCCACCGTGCAGGCGGCCCGCGAGCAGCACCCCGGCTACTCCGCGAGGACGGCGTCGAACGACGCAGCCGACCTGATGACCACGGCGCTCGGATACCGCTACGTCTCCGGTGCGGTGGTCGGTGCGTCGACGGACGAGCCGCTCATCCCGGACACCCTGTGCCTGCGCGCCGACCCCGGTACCCGCGCACCGCACATGTGGGTCACACGCGACGGGGAGACGGTCTCCACCATCGACATGTACGAGCGCTCCTTCGTCCTGCTCTGCGGACACCCGGACTGGCGCGAGGCCGCCCGCACGGTGGGCAGGCTGCTCAACGTACCGCTCGAGGCGTACTCGATCGGCCGGGGCGCGGAGTACGACCTGGACACCGGCGACGCGGCCGACTGGGCCACGGTGCACGGTACGACAGCGGACGGCGCCGTCCTCGTTCGGCCGGACGGCTTCGTGGCCTGGCGGGCCGACGCCCGGCCCGCGCACGGCGAAGAGACGCTGACCGACGTCCTCCGCCAGGTCCTCGGGCGCTGAGCACCCCGACCGCCCGCAGACGCAACCCTTCTGACGCGACCACAGGAACGGGGCCCCGCCCATGACACCACTGCACACGGCCACCGGCGCGGCCCCGGTGGCCGGCGTGGACGACGGCATGTCGGCGGACGGCGACGCGCGTCGGGGACGGGTGGACGTACACCACCACTACACCGCGCCGGAATGGATCGACTGGGCGGAGAAGAACGACATCGTCCGGCGCGCAAGCCTGCCCCCGTGGACACGGTGGGACCTCGCCAGCGCCCTCGCGCTGATGGACGGGGCGGGCATCCGGACCAGTGTGCTCACGGTCGCCATGCTGGGGCGCCTCCAGGAGCCGAAGAGCCGCAAGGAGAGCGCGCGCGTCGCCCTGCAGTCCGCGAGCGACCTCTGCCGAGCCCATCCCGACCGCTTCGCGTTCTACGCCCCCGTCTTCCTCGACAGTCCCGAGCTCTCGCTCTGGTCGGTCCGGCACGGCATGGACGACCTCGGGGCGGTCGGAGTCAGTGCGCGCACCAGCGTGCGAGGGGTGTACCTCGGGCATCCGTCCCAGGACGCGATCCTCGCGGAACTCGACGAGCGCTCGGCCGTGATCAGCACCCATCCCATGGAGGTCCCCGGGGGGAACGCGGAGCTGGAAGGCGTGCCGCCGTTCCTGTGCGACTTCCTGATGGACACCACCCGGGCGGCCCTCAGCCTCATCGTCAACGGAACTCTGGACCGCTACCCGAATCTCACCTTCATCCTGCCGCACGGGGGCGGTTTCCTGCCCTACATCGCGGACCGTGTGGAGCTGTTCAGTCGCCATCTGTCACCGAAGGTGGAACCGGCCCAGGTGCGCGACCACCTTCATCGCTTCTACTACGACACCGCCGGCCCCATGTCACCGTCCGCGACGCCGACCCTGCTGTCCACGGTCGGCGCGTCCCGGATCCTGTACGGCAGCGACTGGCCCCCCACCCCCTCCCATCTGGTGACGGGGGTCACCGCACCCGCGCTCGACAACGACCCGGCACTCGACGACGATCAGCGCCGCCGCATCAACCGCGACAACGCCCACCGGCTGCTGCCGGCGCTCGCGGCGGGCCGCACCCGGAGCTCCTGAGTACGGCACCGGCCGTCCTCACCCGGCGGGCACCTCCGCCCAGCGGCAGGTGCCGTCCGGGTGCATCTGGACACCGCACCGCGCCGACAGCATGGTGACGATTCCGAGGCCCCGGCCGTGCTCGTCCGGGTCGACGGGCCGGCCCGGGGCAGCGGGCCCCTTGTCGGTCACCTCGACGCGCACGGCGCCGCGCCCCTCCACCAGCACCGAGGTGAGCCGCAGCGTGGCCGGCGGCAATGCGTGCACCAGGGCGTTGGTGAGCAGCTCGGACACCACCAGCAGCACATTGTCTGCGGCGTCGGCGGACAGGCCCAGGGTGGCGAGAACCGCGCATACGCGCCGCCGGACGGCAGAGACGGCTCTCGGGGCGTATGGCAGCGGGAACACGTATTCGACGCCCGCGCGAGACGCGATGTCGAACTGCGTTACTGTCATGAGCCCTCCTCTCCCGGAAGCACGGCCGGCCGGAAACCGGACGTCAGCGCACGTTATGGAGACAAGCGCCCGACGTCAATGAACTGTGGTCGTCATTACCGAACGGCATGTGGATCGTGGCAATCCGGACTATGATCGCTTCATGGCCGGCCCGGTCCAATCCATAGAACGGGCAGCGGCGATTCTGCGCCTGCTCGCCGGCGGTCCCGGACGCCTGGGACTGGGCGAGGTCGCGGCGTCGCTCGGACTGGCCAAGGGCACCGCCCACGGCATTCTGCGCACTCTCCAGCACGTGGACTTCGTGGAACAGGACGAAGCCACCGGAAAATACCAGCTCGGGGCCGCGCTGCTGCACCTCGGCACCAGCTACCTCGACGTCAACGAGCTGCGGTCCCGCTCCATCAACTGGGCCGACGCCCTGGCCGCCCGCAGCGGGGAGGCCGTCCGGCTGGGCACGCCTCTGGAGGGCAGGGTGCTCGTCGTCCACCATGTCTTCCGCCCGGACGACACCCTCCAGACCCTGGACGTCGGAACACTGCTGCCCCTGCACGCCTCCTCCCTCGGCAAGGTCCTGCTGGCCTACGGAGCCGCCCCCGTCGACCCGCTGCTGCAGTCCGGCCTGGAGGCGTACACCCGGCACACCGTGGTCTCTCCCGCCGACCTCACCAGCTCGCTCGCCGAGATCCGGGAGCTCGGCTGGGGCGCCGAGGTGCAGGAGATGAGCATGGGCGAGGCCGGCGTCGCCGCGCCGATCCGGGGACAGGGCGGCCTCGTCGTCGGAGCGATCGGCGTGTCGGGGCCCGTCGAGCGGATCTGCGACAGCCAGGGCCGGCCCCAGCCCGCCCTCATCACCTTGCTCCGGGAGGCCTCACGGGCGATCTCCAGAGATCTCGGCGCGGCCCGCTGGTAGGTCCCGCACCGCCACGACGCATCGGAAGGCAGGCCCGATCATGGTTGAACGGTATGTGATGTCCATCGATCAGGGCACCACATCCACGCGCTGCATCCTGTTCGACCACCGGGGCCGGTTGGTGTCGGTCGCCCAGCGGGAGCACCAGCAGTACTTCCCCCGGCCCGGCTGGGTCGAGCACGACGCCGTGGAGATCTGGCGCAATCTCCAGCGCATCGTCCCGGAGGCGCTGTCGAACGCCGACATCGACGCCGCCCAGATCGCTGCCATCGGCATCGCCAACCAGCGCGAGACCACCGTCCTGTGGGACCGGCAGACCGGGCTTCCGCTCGGCAAGGCCATCGTCTGGCAGGACACCCGCACCGCTCCGCTGGTCGACGCACTGAGGGAGCAGCCGGGGGACGAGTTCTTCATCGAACGCTGCTGCCTGGCTCCCTCGACCTACTTCTCCGCGCCCCGGATCCGCTGGCTGTTCGACCACGTCGACGGCCTGGAACGCCGCGCCCAGGCCGGAGAAGTGATGTTCGGCACCATGGAGACCTGGCTGATCTGGAACCTCACCGGCGGCACGGACGGCGGCCTGCACATCACCGACGCCACCAACGCCAGCCGCACCATGCTCATCAACATCCAGACACTGACCTGGGACCGGGAGCTGCTGGACTTCTTCGGGGTGCCGCGTGCGATGCTGCCGGAGATCAGGTCGTCGGCCGAGATCTACGGCGAGGCCCGCTTGCTGCTCCCGGGCGTACGCATCTCGGCCGCCCTGGGCGACCAGCAGGCGGCCCTGTTCGGACAGACCTGCTTCTCGCCCGGCGAGGCGAAGTGCACCTACGGGACCGGCAGCTTTCTGCTGATGAACACCGGGACCGAGGTCGTCCACTCCCGGCACGGGCTGCTCACCACCGTCGCGTACAAGATCGACAACCAGCCCACGGTCTACGCGCTGGAGGGACCCATCGCGGTCACCGGCTCGCTCGTCCAGTGGTTCCGCGACCGGCTCGGCCTGATCAACAGCGCGCCCGAGATCGAGACCCTGGCACGCACCGTCGAGGACAACGGCGGCTGCTACATCGTCCCCGCGTTCTCGGGTCTGTTCGCACCGCACTGGCGCAGCGACGCCCGCGGCGTCATCGTCGGCCTCACCTCCTACATCACCAAGGGCCATCTGGCCCGGGCGGTGCTGGAGGCCACCGGCTGGCAGACACGGGAGGTCGTCGACGCCATGAACGCCGACTCCCCGCTCGCGCTGCGGCAGCTCAAGGTGGACGGGGGCATGACGGCCAACAATCTGCTGATGCAGTTCCTGGCCGATGTCCTCGGCGTGCCCGTGGTCCGGCCGATGGTCGCCGAGACGGTCTCCCTCGGCGCGGCCTACGCCGCCGGACTCGCGGCCACCTACTGGCCGGACCTGGAGGTGCTGCGGCGCAACTGGCACATGGCCGCCAAGTGGGTGCCGGACATGGACCCCGAACGGCGGGAGCGGGAGTACGAGTGCTGGCAGCGGGCCGTCGAGCGCTCCCTGGGCTGGGTCCGGCCCCCCAAGCACCCCTGAGGCCGCCGCCGGGACGCCGGGGCGGCCTGACGTCCGGGGGCGCCCCGCCTAGCATGCAGGAAGAGGAACTCTCCGCGAAGTGAGCGCAGCGGATGGGCACAGGCGAGGATCTACGGACGGCCACCGTCCAGGACCTGCTGGATCACATGCTGGCCCGGACGGTGGACGGCCTGGGCGCGCGCGCCGGGGCGCTCGTTCTGCTCGACCCCGGTGCGGACGTCCTGGCCGTGGACGTGAGCGTCGGGCTGCCCTGGGAGTTCATGGGACTGCCGGGCCGTGTCCGGGTGACGGACGACCCCGGGGACCCCGTGGTCGAGGCCATCCACCTGCGGCAACCGGTGTGGACCGGTTCCGGCGAGAGCGAGGAACCGGGGTGCGGCCGCCTGCAGCACGCCGCACTCTCCCCGTATCCACGCGGCACCGCGGTGGCCCCGCTCCTCACCCCGTCGGCCGTCTGGGGCGCCCTCCTGGTGCTGATGCCGAAGAACGGTCCAGGACCCGACGAGGACGCCCGGCTTCGGCTCACCACCGCGGGCCGCTGCATCGCCTGGATGCTGCAGGGCGCCGCCGCTGCCGGGCACCGCCTCGTCCCCGGACCCGAGCCGCGCTTCCTGCCCCTGCCGAGCACCGAAACCGTGGCGCCGGGCGAGGCCCGAGCCGCCGCCGACCTCGTCGCCTCCCTGCCCGAAGGGGGCTGCCGGCTTGATTCCCGCGGCCGGATCATCTTCGTCGACCCCACCGCGGCCGACCTGCTGGGCGTGAGCGCCACACAGCTGCTGGGCACCCGGCCCTGGGAAGCGGTGCCCTGGCTCGACCACGCCGTCCACGAACACCGGCACCGGATCGCGGTCGCCGAACAGCTGCCGACCACCTTCACGGCGCAACGGCCGCTCGGCGGGCGGCTGCTGTTCCAGATCTACCCTGACCGTACGGGCGTGAGCGTGCGCATCGGCCTCGTGGACGACGTGTTCACGCCCAGGAGCCCGGGTCCCCCCGACACGGACGCGTCGGCCGGCCCCGTCCGTCCGGACGCGCTCTCCCATCTGATGTGCCTGTCCGGCGCCCTGGCCGAAGCGGCCTCCGTACGCCAGATCGTCGACCTGGTGGCCGACCACCTCGTGCTCTCCCTGCGTGCGCAGGCCTTCGCCCTGCTCGTCTCGGAGGCGGGGCGGGTACGGATCGTGGGCCACCGCGGCTTCAACCCGAACGTGATGGACCTCGTCGACCACGCCCCCCTCGTCTCGGACGTCGCCGTGCCGGGGATGACCGCCGGTGCGCCGTCCCTGGAGCTGAACCAGGGGGTGCCCGCCTTTTTCTCGAACCGGGAGGAGATGCGCGCGGTGCATCCCAAGACCGCCGACATCGACGACGGCATGGGCGCGTGGGCATGGCTGCCGCTCATGGTCTCCGGGCGGGCCGTCGGCATCTGCGTGGTCGGCTATGAACGCCCCCACGTGTTCACCCTGCAGGAACGTACGACCCTGACCTCCCTCGGCGCCCTGATCGCCCAGGCCCTGGACCGAGCCCGGCAGTACGACGCCGCCCAGGAACTGGCGGAAGGCCTCCAGGCCCGTCTGCTGCCGCGCACCCTGCCCCGCATCCAGGGACTCCAGATGGCCGCCCGCTATCTTCCCGCCAGCCACGGCATGGACGTCGGAGGCGACTTCTACGACCTCATCCGGCTCTCCGACACGGAGGCCGCCGCCGTCATCGGCGACGTCCAGGGCCATGACGTCAGCGCCGCCGGTCTGATGGGCCAGGTCCGCACCGCCGTCCACGCCTACGCCGTCGCGGGCGCCACCCCGGGCGAAGTGCTGGCCCGCACCAACCGCCTGCTCAGCGACCTCGACCCGGATCTGCTCACCAGCTGTCTGTACGCGCACATCGACATCGCCGGCCACTGCGGACACCTGGCCACCGCCGGCCATGTCCCGCCCCTGCTGCGTCCTCCGGGGCGGCCCAGTGATGTGCTCGACCTGCCGCCGGGTCCTCTGCTCGGCGTCGACCCCGCGGCGGAGTACCCCACCACGCAGATCGACCTGTGCCCCGGCACCCTGCTGGCCGCGTACACCGACGGGCTCGTCGAGACCCACGGCAAGGACCACGACGCCAACATCGCGGAACTCGCGGCCGTGCTCTCCGACGCCTGCGGTCCGCTGGACGGCATCGCCGACGCGCTGCTCGCGCAGGCCCAGCCCTCGGGCGACCGTACCGACGACACCGCCCTGCTTCTGCTGAGCGTCGAGGCACAGCCCACGGCCGGGCCCGAGACCTGACGGCAGAACCTCGCCCGTCGGGGCATCAGACTCTGTCGTGCGTGGCGACGGGCGAGGAACCGGTCCCGGGCGGGGCCGTCATCAGCTTCGCGAACGACGCCATGCACGCCGCACAGTGGCCCGCCTGCTGGGCGCCGGCCGCGTCCACCGCCTCGACAAGCCGCTGCCCGCACAGGGTGGTTGTGGTCTGCTTGACCATGACGTGCCACACCAGCACGCCGCCGGGCTTCTCGGGGCCCGCACACATCTCATACATGATCGGCTCCTTTGGCGGATGCCTCTCCCCTTCCAGGAGACCCCGCCCGAGCCGTCCGCGCGGGACAGAGGGGGCCATTCGGGGGACAGGGCCGCACATCCCCCCAGCTCCGAACGGCAGTTGGCACGGCGTCCGGTGCGGCGACGCGCCGACCGCCCACGACCGTGCCCGGCGACGGCACCGGCACGACCCGGGGCACGCCGACGGACCGCTCCCGTCGCGGTGAGGTGTGCCGGGCGGGTGCGGTCCGCCGTGACGTGCGTGAGGTCTGCCGGCGGGACGCTCAGTACGTGTGCCGGGAGCCGGTGCGGACTCCCACCATCCGCCAGATCCTGACCTCACGGACCAGTCCGGGCAGTTCCCTGGCGAGCAGCGTCAGCGCCGCGGCGCCCACCAGCAGCCCCTGGGCGATCAGCACGCGTTTGGCCGTCATCCCCAACTCCTCTCGTCTGGGCCGGCCGCGCCCGTGCGGGCGCGGCCGTGGAGGCCGAGTCATCCCGGAGGGAGGTTCGGCATGGTCTTCGTGATCGCGTTGTGCGCCCTCCAGTGCACCCCGGTCGAGCGCCGCGCGTCGGCGGTCCCGTCCTTGTGGTGACCGGTCTGCCGCTTGTTCGGGCCCTTGTTGCCCTGATGCAGTCCGGAGACGTGCTGGGGCGTATCAGGATTCACCTGCGCCTTGCCTACTCGGATCCTTCCCATCGTCTGCTCCCTTGCCGATTACTGCGGTTGTTCGGGCAGCTCCGCGAAGAACTGCTCGACGGCGGGCCACACCCGGCTGCCGCCGGACAGACCCCGCCACTCCCGTCGGACGACGGCCACCATCCGGAAGCAGTCGTCGACCGGAGCGATCCAGTGCTGTCGCGCCCCGTGGGCGGTGTTCACCAGCAGTGCCTCCACGTCCGCCGCGAGGCCGGCGAGCTGCGGGCAGCCGGAGACGACATCGCGCCAGGCCGCCTGGTCCGCCTCCCAGCGGGTGGCTCCCGCCGGGCTCGGCAGATGCGCGGTCACCGTGTCGTCCGCGTGGCGGACGAAGAAGGCCAGCCCCACCGGGACGCCGAGCCCCTGTGTGTCCACCGGGGGGAGACGCACCCTGCGCTGTGGCACCAGTCGGTAGCGTCCTTCGCTCGCGCCCTCCTCGACGAAGAGCACGGAGCAGGGCCGGCACGCGCACAGCACCGACTCCCGGCCTGTGTCGAACAGGTGCCGGTGCCCGGAGAACACCTCGGCACCGCACAGGTCGCACCGCTCCGCGTCCGGTCGCCGGTCGGCGGCGGAGCGGATGACACGGGCCAGTGCGCCGGAGGTCATGACCGCCCTCCGGTGGACGCCGGACGCAGGGTGAGCGACTCGACCGGGACGAAGGCGGTCCGTCGCGCGTCGTCCCCCGGCGCCCGTTCGACGGCGGTGAGTTCGGGTGCCATGGCGAGCACGGCCTGGCGGACCGCGTCCTCCAAGGCGGCGGACGACGTCCCGCACCCCTTGGCCGACACCCGCACCCGGGCGACGCCCTCCTCCACGGAGGCCAGTTCGATGTCTCCGCCCCGCTCGCGCACCGCCGGCCGCAGTCCGGCGACGGCGCGCGCGGCCCGGCGCTCCGGCGGCTCCGGATGGATGCCGTGGAGCACCAGGAGATGTCCGATCAGCTCGTCCGCGGCCATATGCTCCGCCAGCGGCCCGTCGGCACCGTCCAGCACCCGGGCCAGCGCCTCGCCGTAGATCTCGGTGAGGGCCTGCACCGCCTCGATCGCCGCGCCGGTCATCGGACCGGGAGCGTCCTGGAGCTGCTCCAGCAGCCGGTCGACGCGCGACAGCCGCTCCGCGACCGCCGCCTCGTCGAGCCGTACCGTCTCAGGCATGAGCCGCCCCGTAGGTGGGTGAGTGCAGCTTGGACAGGGTGTTGTTTTTGCCGAGGTACATGTGCACTCCGCAGGGCAGACACGGGTCGAAGCTGCGCACGGTGCGCATGATGTCGACGCCCTTGAAGTCGTCCGGGCCGTTCTCCTCGAAGATCGGCTGGCCCTGGACGGCGTCCTCGTAGGGGCCGGGGGTGCCGTAGATGTCCCGGGGGCTGCCGTTCCACGGGGTCGGCGGGTACGGGTGGTAGTTCGCGATCTTCTTGTCCTTGATCACCAGGTGGTGCGAGAGCACACCGCGCACCGCTTCGTGGAAGCCGCAGCCGATCGCCTCGTCGGGCACCTCGTAGTTCTCGAAGACCTTGGTCTCACCGGCGCGGACGGCGGCCATCGCCGTCTCCAGGAACTGGAAGGCCATGGCGGCGGCATAGGCGACGAAGTACGGCCGGGCCCGGTCGCGTTCCAGGGTGTTGCTCCACTTGGGGATCTTCCACTCCAGCGTCGTCTCCGGCAGCTTCTCGCTCTTCGGCAGCGAGATTCGCACGCTGTGGCCCGTGGCCTTCACGTACGGCGTGTCCACCAGCCCGTTGAGCGCGGTCGACCACAGCCGCGCCAGCGGGCCGCCGCCGGTGTCCAGGGCGAGGTGGTCGCCGCTGTTGCCGTCGTACCAGCGCGGGCTCATCACCCAGCTGTAGTTGCCGTCGAAGTCGCGCTTCTGGGGCATCGGCACCGTGGTCTGGTTCCACGGGTGGCGCATGTCGACGGGGTTGCCCAGCGGATCGCGGGTGACGTACGGCTCCTCGTTCACCCAGTCGTCGTAGTACGAACTGCCCAGCAGGATCCTGATGCCGAGGTTGATGTCGACCAGGTCGTTGGTGACGAGTTTGCCGTCCACGATGACACCGGGGGTGACATACATCGCCCGGCCCCACTCGCTCATCGTCTCGTAGCGGTAGTCGCACACGTCCGGGTTCTGCCAGGCGCCCCAGCAGCCGAGCATGATCCGCCGGCGGCCCACCTCCTCGTAGCCGGGCAGCGCCTCGTAGAAGAAGTCGAAGACGTCGTCGTTCATCACGACGGCCTTCTTCACGAAGTCGAGGACCCGCAGCAGCCGGGAGAGGTAGTCGGTGAACGTGGTGGGCTGCGGCATCGTGCCGACCCCGCCCGGGTACAGCGTGGAGGGGTGGACATGGCGTCCCTCCATCAGGCAGAACATCTCCCGGGTGATCCGGCTGACCTTGAGCGCCTCCTTGTACACCTCGCCCTCGAAGGGGTTGAAGGCGCGCATGATGTCGGCGATGGTCCGGTAGCCGTGGATGCGGCCGTTGCGTGCCTCGGTGCGCTCCGCCCGGGCCAGGACGCTCGGGTTGGTGGACTTGACCATGGCCTCGCAGAAGTCCACGAACACCAGATTGTCCTGGAAGATGGTGTGGTCGAAGATGTACTCGGCCGCTTCGCCCAGGTTGACGATGGTGTCGGCGAGCGGCGGCGGTTTGACGCCGTAGGCCATCTGCTGGGCGTAGTTGGAGCAGGTGGTGTGGTTGTCGCCGCAGATCCCGCAGATGCGTGAGGTGATGAAGCCCGCGTCGCGCGGGTCCTTGCCCCTCATGAAGACGGAGTAGCCCCGGAACAGCGACGAAGTGCTGTGGCACTCCACCACCTCCCGGTTGGCGAAGTCGATCTTCGTGTAGATGCCGAGATTGCCGACGATCCGGGTGATCGGATCCCACGACATGTCCACGATCTGCGCAGGCTTGCGTGCGGTGCCCCGCGCCTCGGTTGCCGTCATGTCCGAGCCTTCCTCGCTCTCTCGCTCGCGCCCTCCGTGGGACGCCAGTAGGGGTCGTAACCGCTGGTCAACTCGCCCTTGTCATGACGCCATCGGGGCTCGCGGTTGACGGCGATGTTGGTGATGCCGCGCAGCCTGCGGATCACGGCCCCGTAGGGCCGGATGAGGGCCGACGAGAAAGTGGCGCCCGTCGGCTCGTCCATGAACGGCATGAACGCGTCCGGGAATCCGGGCATGGTGCAGCCGATGCACACGCCCCCGACGTTCGGGCAGCCGCCCACGCCCGACATCCAGCCGCGCTTGGGTACGTTGCAGTTGACGACCGGGCCCCAACAGCCCACCTTCACCTGGCACTTGGGCGAGTTGTAGTCCTTGGCGAAGTCGGCCTGCTCGTAGTAGGCGGCGCGGTCGCAGCCCTCGTGCACCGTCTTCCCGAACAGCCACTGCGGGCGCAGCATATGGTCCAGCGGGGGCGGCGGCGCCGAGCCGGCCGCGTGGTACAGCAGCCAGGTCAGCGTCTCCATGAAGTTCTCCGGCTGGATGGGGCAGCCCGGCACATTGATGATCGGCAGCGCACCCCGAGACCTGAACTCCCAGCCCAGATAGTCGGCAAGGCCCATGGAGCCCGTGGGATTGCCCGCCATCGCGTGGATCCCGCCGTAGGTGGCGCAGGTTCCGGCGGCGACGACCGCCCAGGCCTTGGGGGCGAGGTGGTCGAGCCACCAGTTCAGGGTGAGCGGGTTGCCGGTCTCCGGATCGTTGCCGAACGAGGTCCAGTAGCCGTCGCCCTCGATGATGTTCTGGTTGGGGACGGAACCCTCGATGACCAGCACGAACGGCTCCAGTTCGCCGCGTGCCGCCGCCCGGAAGGGCGCGAGGAAGTCCTCGCCGCCCAGACTGGGGGAGAGCACCTTGTTGTGCAGGTTCACCTTCGGCAGGCCTGGGACGAGTCCGAGGACGACATCCTCGATCGCCGGCTGGCCGGCCGCGGTCATGGACACGGTGTCGCCGTCGCAGCTCATGCCCTCGGAGATCCACAGAATGTGAACCTCGTCGAAGCCCTGCCTGCCCTCAGCCCTGGCGGGCGGGTGGCTGACCTTCGTGGTCCCGCTTTCACTGGTCATGTCCTCGGCCTCCCTTGCAGTCGGTCCCGGAGTCGGTCGTAGGCCGCGGCCACCGGTCCGGCGAGCGACAGCGCGGGGGGCTCGTCCGGGGCGTGTGGATGCGGTCGGGTCGGCGCGGTCTGCCTCGCCTGGGCGAGCAGCTCACCGAGCCGGTCCAGATCCTGCTGGGACACGGCATCGCGGAGCTGGGGCAGCAACTCGCCCTCCTCCTCGTGCACGTGGTCCTCGATCTCCTGGCGCAACTGCTCGACGAGCTCTTCCTCGCGGTCGTCGTCCACGGACAACTTGTCGAGGGCCAGAAGCGTCTTCTTGGCCGCCATGTGCTCGGAGAGGAGCTCCTCGGTCTCCTGCACCCCGCCCGGCAGAACCCTCTTGGCCAGCGGATAGACCATCAGTTCTTCGAGCGCGGTGTGCCGGGACAGCTCCTGGACCAGCGTCTCGACCACGGCCCGGCGCTGCCGGCCGGAGGCGGCGGAGTGGTAGTCGCGGAACAACTGCTCGACCATCCGGTGGTCATGCTTCAGCAACTCGATGGCGTCCATGACACCCTTCCTGGTCCGGGGCGGCGGTCGCCTGTACGCCCGGTCCGAGGGCGTGCGGGCACGGTTCGCCGCCGCCTTCGGCCGGAACGCCGGCGGCCGGGGAGCCGTCCGTGGGGGAGAGAGCCGGGGCCGGGCCGGACACGGTGGCGGGGGCCAGCGAACGGATGGCTCCGTGCAGCCGGGCCCACACCTCCGGCGGCATGGTCTCCACCCGGTCCAGGATCCCGGCGGCTCTCGGGTCGGTGGCGCGTGCCTCCCGCTTCTCGTCGTCCGTGAGCAACAGCGTCCGCAGGGTGAGGATCTCGTCGATCTCCGCCGCGTCGTGCAGATCGCCGGGGCTCTCCGGCGCCACCTGCGGATGGTCGGGCAGGATGATCGGCGCCGACAGGACGAGGCCGTCGGATCCCTCCGCGCCGGCGAGCACCGGGAAGGTGTGCACATTGCGGCAGTCGCGCACGAGCTCCGCGACCTCGTCGGGCGGATCGATGGAGGAGAAGAAGCTCAGCCCCGTACCCCCGATGAGCGTGTGCGCCGCGACCAGGGCATAGCCGAGGGCCTCGTCCCGCGGCGCTCCGGCGGGTGTCGACCCGCCGGTGTTCTCCGTGTGCACCCGCAGCCGGTAGCGGGGGCCGGGGCCAGGGAGCCGCTCGGCCCTCAGCGTCGTCCGCGCCTCGACGGGACGGCGCCGGCGCACCAGGCGTCCCGCACCTGCGGGAAGCTGCTCGGTCTCCTCGCCGCCGGGAGCGCCGATGTCGAACTCCCGGTCCGCAGCCAGCAGATCCGCGAGCGGTACGACCAGATCCCGCTCCCGTGGCACCGCCTCCTCGAAGGAGAGATGAACGGTGCCGGCGGCCTCCAGGCCGTCCACGGGCACATGGCGGCCGTCCTCGGTCCGGCGCTCGACGCTCCGGGCCTGCGTGTGCAGATAGCGCACCCGTACCCGCACCACGGCATCGGGTTCGGCCCGCAGCAGGCACTCGGTCTGCTGCCGCCAGGACTCCACGGACCCCGAGAGGCCGGAAGCCACCGGGCCGTGTGCCTCGGCCCAGGCGCGCGGCGCGAGGATGCCGAACTGCCAGCGCACCCGGTTCTTGGGGGAGGACCTGCGGTACGGATAGAGCAGATACCCCTCGTAGAGGACCGCGTCGGCCACCGCGCACGCCTCCTCGAACGCGGGATCCGCATGGCGTGCGCAACCGCGCTTCGGGTCAGGGTCGCTCACCGTTGCTCCTCGCTGACTGAACATCTGCAGGGCATTCGTTGACAACGATCACACCTTTTATTGCGTGAGGCGCGTATTAGGTGCATATGGGTGAGTGATGGGGTGGACTGGCGGGGTACTGCGGGAGAGGAACCCCGGCCGTGGGCCCCGGCGTCGGCGGACCCGGCACCCGGTGCGCAGCGAGACGGAAGGCGGAGGCGGCAGCGATGCATGTGCAAGGCGGCGACTCGTCGGAGGGCAGGCCCACCGTGGGCGACACGGCGGCCCGGCTGGCCCAGGACACCGCGCAGCTGGTCCGTCACGAGATCCTCGCGGTGCAGAGTGAGATCAGAGCGGCCCTGCGGCGGATCGGCGCGGGCGGCGCGCTGCTCGGCGCCGCCGGGGTGTTCGGCGTCCTGGCGCTGTGGTCCGCGCATGAGACCGCGCTGCGGGCACTGGAGTCGAAACTGCCCGGCCCACGAGCGCCGGCCCTGATGGGCTGTGCCTACGCCGCGGGAGCCGTGGCCCTCGGGGCGGCCGCGCGGGACCGTGTGCGTACCGGGTTCCAGGCGTCGGCGGAGGCGTTCGACGAGGCGGACCAGGCCGTCGCGAGCGGGCCCGAGATCAGCGGCCGGGACGGCGGACCCGGGTAGCGGGAAGCGGCGGCGCGAACCGTACGTCGTGCACTCCCGGCGAGTAGTGGAGCACCGGGGGACCGGACGGCGCCGGGAGGCCGGCCGCCGCCGTCAGTGTCTGGCGGAGTTCCACCGCATCGGCCCGGCACAACCTCCAGGGCTCGTGGTCGACGGACGTCTGCCACAGCACACGGCCGGTGCGGGTGAAGGCACGCCACCGGGAGGTCAGCCAGATGTCCAGGGCGCGGGCGGCGACCGGCGCGCCGGGGCGGACCGTGAGGCCGTAGGACGGGAAGCCGCCGCGGCGGACCCCGGCGTACCGCACGGTGCCGTCCTCCTCGTGCAGGATCAGGGCGCCGAGGTGATACGGCGCGCCGATGGCCCAGCCCGCGAGCATGACGGCCCTGCCGACCTCCAGGGACAGGAACCACAGGCCGTCGAGGCCGTCGGCGCTGCGTACGAAGGTGCGCAGATTGGTCTCCGGGAAGGACCACCCCGGGGGCGGCAGACCGCCGGGGCGCAGGTCCGACATCACGAACGGCGTGAACCCGACCCATGCCGCGTCCTCGAACGTGTCCACGGTGAGCCCCGACGGCAGCAGCGCCTGCACGATCCGTGGCTCATAGGGCCAGTGGACGAAGGTCTGGCTCAGCCACCGTGCCTCGACCAGGGGCAGAACGACATGGTGCTCGGCGGTCCTGGACACCATGCCTCAAGGCTACGCGCGCAAGGGCTGGCGGTTCGTGCGCAGAGTCCCCGGTCGTGACGGATGAGACGGCGGCAGCGCGGGGAGCGTCGTGCGTCGGCGCCTTTCGTGTGGGACTACTCGCTGGCGGTCCTTGGCTCGATGAGCCGGCGGGCGGCCTCGACGACCGCCGAGCGGTGCAGGGCCATACGCTCCGACGACCAGGGCCGCTCTTCCTCTGCACCCTCGGCGGCCCAGAACCATGCCTGGGCGACCGCGAGGACCATGGTCAGGAGGTCCCCGGGCGTCATCTCGGGGGCGAGGCTGCCACGCTGCTGCGCGTCGGCGACTTCCTCGGTCTTGCGACGGAAGGCGTCCGGTTCAAGTCCCGTGGCCGAGGGGCGTTCGAGCAGCTTCCACAGGCGTAGGCGCATAAGGTCCGGCCGGGCGACGAGGTGATCGAAGATCGCACCGGCGTATCCGGGCAGGTCGGAGACGTTGAACGGTATCGAGTCGGCGCCGGCTGTCAGGGCCCGCTCCAGCACGGCGTCGAACAGTTGTTCTTTGTTGCCGAAGTAGACGTAGATCAGTCGTTTGTTCGCGCCTGCCGTCTCGGCGATCCGGTCCACTCGGGCGCCGGCGATGCCGTAAGCGGCGAATTCGGCGAAGGCGGCGTCAAGCAGCCGGGCCTTGGTGGCGTTGGAGTCGCGTGGCATGTACGCCACTCTACCCAGTAACTATCCAGTTATTGACGCCTGTCAAATGGGAGGTTAGCTTGTATCTATCTGGTTAGTTTTGAGCTGTAGGGAGTCTTCATGGAACACCGAGCAGCTGACCGGCAAGGCGCTGGCCGGGCGCAGGGAACGCGTCGTCCTCGCCACCAAGACCGGCGTGGAGGGTGACCGTCGGCGCGCTGGCCGAGCTGGTCGCGGAGGGCAAGGTCCGTCACATCGGTGCATGCGAGGCGTCCGCGCGGACGATCCGGCGGGCCCACGCCATCCCGGGCACCAGGCGCCGTCGCTACCTGGAGGAGAACGTCGCCGCGACCGAGGTGACGCTCACCGCCGACGGCATCGCCGCGATCGAGGCGGTCGCCCCGCACGGCGTCGTCACCGGCGACCGTAACGCGCCCGAGCACATGGGATTCCTCAACGGCTGAGCGCACACAGACGCGCGGCGGTGAATCGCCGACGCTCTGTACCTGTTCATCGCGGGGCGGACTCCGCGCCCGCATCTCGACACCAATACGACGAAGGATATTGACATGGCTTCACCGGGCCGCCGTATAGCCATCGGCGAGACGTCGATCACCTATCTTGCCGACGGACACGGCGTGCACAATCCCGACACCATGATGCCTGGAGTGGACTGGGCGGCACATCCTGGCTCCCTCGAAGACGGCCGGCTCGTCCTCACGTTCGGATCTTTCCTCATTCGCGCCGGGGGTCAGAAGATTCTCGTGGATCTCGCCCTTGGCGACATGGATGTCGACATTCCCGGCCTTGCTCATGTGACGGGCGGAAAGCTTCTGCAGAGCCTTGCCGCGGAAGGACTGTCCCCCGATGACATCGACACCGTGGTGTACACCCATCTGCACCTCGATCACATCGGCTGGACCAGCGACATCGCTCCGACTCCGAATGCACCCGAGACGAAGACGCCCAAGGGCCTCACGTTCGCCCGGGCGCGGCATCTCATGGCGGAGGCCGAGTGGCGCTACTGGACCACCGAGGCGGCCGGCGAGATGGGCGGCCCGGATGCCGAGGCCACCATCAAGCCACTCGAAGGGGTGGTCGAGTTCATCCAGGGCGGCGACGTCATCGCGCCGGGCGTCACCGTCGAGGACACATCGGGTCACACCCCCGGACACCTGGCGGTCGTGGTGCGGGATGCTTCGGGCGCCAAGACCGAATCGGTGTTCATCGCCGGAGACATCTTCCACGCTCCGGTGGAGATCGCGGACCCGATGTGTGCGTTCTCTTCGGACGTCGATCCGGAACAGGCCCGAGCGGTGCGCGACCGTGTGCTTCAGCGGCCGGACACCGTGATCGCCGCCGGGCACTTCACCCACGGCGTCTTCGGCCGTGTCACGCCGACGGGCGGCACATACACGTGGACCCCTGTCGAGCACGCGCCTGCTGCCGGATGACCATCGGTGTCACGCCGGGTGTGAGTCAGTTCCCGCCGTTTCCCCGGAGGCCGGGGCGCCGACCACCAGCGGTGCACGAACCGCAGGTTCGGACACCCGGCGCCCCGAGTCAGGAGACCCCTCATGTCCGTACCCCAGGCGCCCCACACGTTCGGGGCGCACACCACCGCCGTCGACCTCATTGACGGCGTCGACCTGCACGGCCGTCGGGCCGTGGTGACCGGAGCCAGTTCCGGAATCGGCGTGGAGACGGCCCGGGCGCTTGCCGTCGCCGGTGCCGACGTCACCCTGGCCGTGCGGAACACCGACACGGGGCCCGCGTCGCAGCGAGCCTGGAGGCCGAACTCCCGCGCGCATCAGGCGAACTGACCGTCGGACGGCTCGGCCTGGCGGACCGGTCGACGGTCGATTCGTTCGTGGCCGACTGGTCCGGCCCGCTGCACATCCTGGTCAACAACGCGGGCGTGATGGCCTTCCCGGAACTCACCCGCACCCCTGACGGCCGTGAGATGCGGTTCGCCGTCAATCACCTGGGCCACTTCGCACTCGTCGTCGGTCTCCACTCGGCACTCGCGGCGGCGGACGGCGCACGCATCGTCTCGGTCGCCTCGATCGGCCACCTCTTCTCGCCGGTCGTCTTCGACGACCTCGACTATCGCTTCCGCCCGTACGACCCCGGGACCTCCTGCGGGCAGTCGAAGACCGCCGACATCCTGTTCGCCGTCGGCGCCGCCGAGCGATGGGCCGACGACGGCATCACCGCCAACGCGTTGATGCCGGGCAACATCGCCGACACGTCCCTGGCCCGGCACATGGACCCAGAGCAACTGGCCGGCTTCATCGGCACAACCGGACTGGCACTGCCCCCTGGGAAGACCATCGAGCAGGGCGCCGCCACCTCGGTGCTGCTGGCCGTCTCGCCGACCGTCGAAGGCATGACCGGCCGCTGCTTCGAAGACTGTGCTCAGGCCCAGGCGGTCACTGAACGAGCCGGTGCCATCGCCGGTGTGGCGCCGTATGCCCTGGACCGGGAGAACGCCGCCCGGCTGTGGGCCGTGTCCGAAACCTGTGCGGGAAAGCGTGAGGCCACCCGTAGTCGTCGGGCTCGGGAAAAGAGCTCCCCACCAGTCACGCCGAGCGTCGTTCATGGGTGCGTGACTTGTCCGGAATGTCGTAACGCCAATCGAGCGCTCCTCGGCATAGGCAGGCTGCCTGCTAATATTGTCAGGCAGCCTGCCTAAAATTCCTGGCGTGGGTTCTCCTTGAGGGCCGACCGCCGGGACACGCATGAGGGAGTCGCGAATGAAGGTCACAGGCGGTGCTGACCCGGCGGGTCAGTACAGGACGAGTAGCGCAGACGGGAAGCCCTTCGGTGCGCGCTTCGTGACACCGCTGTATGTGGGCGCCGCACTGAACCCGGTGAACAGTTCCATGATCGCGACGGCCTTGGTGCCTATCGCCGCGGCGATGCACATAGCCGTCGGTCAGACCGCGGTCCTGATCTCGACCCTGTACCTGACCAGCGCCATAGCGCAGCCCGCCGCCGGACGGCTCGCCGAGGAATTCGGCGCGCGGCGGGTGTTTCTGGTCGGCACCCTCACCGTGTTCGCTGCGGGAATCCTGGGCGGCTTCGCTTGGGGCATGGCCCCCTTGATCGTTGCCCGCGTCCTGATAGGTGCCGGCACGTCGGCCTGCTACCCGTCGGCGATGCTGCTGATCCGTCGGCGCGCTGCGACAGCGGGGTTGAAGGAGCCGCCCAGCAGTGTTCTCGGTGGCCTGGCGGTTGCCGGTGCGGCCACCGTGGCGATCGGCCCGGCAGTAGGCGGCCTTCTCGTCGGGTGGTTTGGCTGGCGGACCGCGTTCCTGATCAACGCTCCCGTTGCACTGCTGGCTTTGGTGATGGCTCTGGGGTGGATCGGCAAGGACCCCGCCCGTGAGCGGGAGCGTTCCCTGCGCACGATGGCCCAGCGTCTCGACCTGCTGGGCATGGTCGTCTTCGCCGGTACCCTGATCACACTTCTGATCTTCCTCAACGACTTGCAGCAGCCCAGTTGGACCCTCCTGGTCGTGACAGTCGTGCTGGCGGGCGCGCTCGTTGCCTGGGAGCTCAGGGCGGTCAACCCGTTCCTGGACGTCCGCCTGTTGGCCTCAAACCTCGCTTTGACCAGCACCTACCTGCGCAACGGCCTGACCCTGCTGGGTACGTACGTGATTCTCTACGGACTCACCCAGTGGCTTGAGGCCGCTCGCGGCCTGCCCAGCTTCCAGGCCGGTCTGGTCCTCATCCCGATGGGCGCCCTGTCGGCCGTCACAGCACGAATCGCCTCGCGCCGCAGCGGGGTCCGAGCCTGGCTCATCGCTTCCGCGGCTTTGTTGCTGGTGGGCGCCGTCGCCACCTTGCCTCTGAGCACCGGGACGCCGATCATCGCCCTCGTTGCTGTCACCGCTCTGTTCGGACTCACGTCGGGGGCGAGCACCGTGGCGAACCAGACCGTCCTGTACCGGGAGGCCCCGGCCGAGACCATCGGCACGGCCTCAGGGCTACTGCGCACCTTCGGATACGTCGGCTCCATCGCCTCAGCGGCCATCACCGGTATCGCCTTCCGCGACCGTGTCGACGACACCGGCCTGCACCACATCTCATGGGCTCTTGTCGTCATCGGCGCCATCGTCCTTTGCATGACGGTTTTCGACCGACGTCTGGGCGACGCCCCCCGCAAGGAACCCGCTGACCAGGAGCCGCGAGAGCGCACGCGTACCAACACGCCCTAGGACATGATCGGCATGACCACGCCCTTTCAGCTCAGAGCCTGTCGGGTGGCCAGCTGATTACGCCGAGCATGGGCCGCTGACGGCCTCGGAGTTGTCGCACTGGCACACACCACGTGATCGGGACCGTCGCCGTGTCCGGAGGGCAGATCGCAACCGTCACGCGTCTCGCATGGCCCAGGCACCACGACACGCTTTCAGAGGAAGACGCGCGCCACCTCCAGCCACTTCTGGGCGTCCTCGCCGGTCGCCGTCATGTTGGTCTCGGACCAGGGGCGACGCCGGGTGACACACAGGCAGAAGTCGATGGCGCCGCCCTGTACCCGTTGCACGGCAGCCTCGGGGCCCCACACCCAGGTCCGTCCGTCAGGTGCTGTCAGCTCGACGCGGAAGGGGTCCGCCGGCTCAGGCAGTCCGACGGCGGCGAAGGACAGCGCCCGTCCCCACACCCCCAGCGACGCCACGTGCTGCAGTCGATCCGTCGGGCGGTGTGCCACGCCCACAGCATCGAAGACGTCCTGCCCGTGTGCCCAGGTTTCCATCAGACGAAGGGGCGCCATCAGGGCCGGGGTCACCTTCGACATGTACCAGGGTGTCTGTGACAGGTTCCAGTGGCTCCACTCCGGCAGGGTGGTCTGGCCCCAGTTGATCGACATTTGATTTGGCCCCACCTGTCCCGCTGAGAGACGACATGCCCACCTGCGAGTGAATGACGTGAGCTGTCTGCCCGATCCCGACAGGGTGTGTCCGTCGTTCACGGTCATGTCGGAGGCCGTGCTGTTGGTCATGGCCGTGTCGGGAGGCCGAGGTGCGTCTGTCGCGTGTCGAGCTGTTCGAAAACATCCGTCGGGACAGGCGTCTCGACCCGCTGGTCTCGCAGAGGGCACTGGCTGCGAAGTACGGCGTCCACCGCCGCACGGTCCGGCAGGCGATCGCGTCGGCGATCCCGCCGCCGCGCAAGGCGGTGAGGCGGAAGTTCCGGGTCCTGGACCCGGCCGCCGAGTGGATCGACGCGATGCTGCGGGAAGACCTGAATGCCCCGCGCAAGCAGAAGCACACCGTCGAGCGGATCCAGAAACGCCTGGCGGAGGAACACGACTTCGACCGGGTTTCCTACTCCACACTGCGGGACTACGTCCGCAAACGCCGCCCGGAGATCGCGGCGGAGGACCGTGACGGCCGCCGGCATCTGGACGGCATGGTGCCGCAGGCTCATCTTCCTGGTGAGGAAGCCGAGGTGGACTTCGCGGATGTGTGGGTGCGGGTCGCCGGTGAGGCGGTCAAGTGCCACCTGTTCACGCTGCGGTTGTCCTACTCGGGCAAGGCGGTGCATCGGGTGTTCGCCTCGCAGGCCCAGGAGTCGTTCATGGAGGGCCATGCGGAGGCTTTCCGGGTGCTGGGCGGGGTCCCGACCAGGCACATCCGGTACGACAACCTCAAGCCCGCCGTCCGGCAGGTCTGCACCGGCCGGAACCGGGTGGAATCCGAGCGGTGGACCACCTTCCGGTCGCACTACGGGTTCGACGCCTTCTACTGCATGCCCGGTCAGGAAGGCGCCCATGAGAAGGGTGGGGTCGAGCAGGAGGGCGGGCGTTTCCGCAGGTCACATCTGGTTCCCGTTCCGGATGTCGCCTCGCTGGAGGAGCTGAACGCGCGGCTCGCCGTGATCGATGAGGCCGAGGACGAGCGGATGCTGCGGGGCAAGCTGACGACGATCGGCTTCAACTTCCGCATCGAGGCCGACGAGCTGGCGCCGCTGCCGGCCGAGGACTTCGAGTGCGGCCTGACCCTGACGCCGAAGGTCGACCGGACCAGCCGGATCAGCGTCCGCCAGTGCTACTACTCGGTGCCCGCCCGCTTCATCGGAGAGCGCGTACGGGTTCTGCTGCGGGGCAACGAGCTGCTGGTCTTCGAGCGGCGGGACATCGTCGCCCGCCACCCGCGGCTGACCAGACGGCACGGATACCGCGACGTGCTTGACCACTACCTGGAGATTCTGCTGGTCAAGCCCGGTGCCATGGCCGGGTCGACCGCGCTGGCCACTGCCCGGCCGGAGGGCACGTTCACGGCCGTCCACGAGGCGTTCTGGGCCTCCGCTCTCAAGACCCATGGGGATGCCGAGGGCACCCGCGTGTTGATCGAGGTGTTGCTGCTGCACCGGCGGATGCCCGCCGAAGCGGTCCAGGTCGGCATGGCCGCCGCCTTGAAGGCCGGTTCCACCAGCCCGGACGTGGTGGCCATCGAGGCCCGAAAGGCCGAGTCCGCCGCCCGGGACCCCGAGCCGGAGGACGACGAGAACGATCCTCCGCCCTGGGCACAGGAGCACGTCGGGCGGGTGCTGTCACTGCCCCAACGACGGGCCGCTCTGCCTGAGGACAGGCGTCCACCGCCGTCGGTGGACCGCTATGACCAGTTGCTGACCCGCCAGCCGAAAGGTTCCGCATGACCGACACCACCGCCCTGTTCGACGTCGGTGAGCGCATTCCGCAGCCCCGCAAGGACGCCTCCGCGGCCGGGGCCGTCGAGACCGTGATCGACGAAGCCTGCCGGACTCTGCACCTGCCCACGATCCGGTCCCGCTTCGAGGACATCGCCGCCACCGCGCTGAAGGAGCGGGCCAGCTACAAGGACTTCCTGGCCGACCTGCTGGAAGCCGAGTGTCTCCAGCGCGAGGAACGCAAGAAGACCCGGCTGGTCAGGGAAGCTGGCTTCCCCCGCCCCAAGCGACTGGAGGACTTCGAGTTCGACAAGAATCCCAACGTCACGCCCGAGCAGGTGAACACCCTGGCCGACCCGGCCTGGGTGAAGGCCGGCCTGCCTCTCTGCCTGATCGGCGACTCCGGCACCGGCAAGTCACACCTGCTGATCGGCATCGGCACGGCGATCGCCGAGGCCGGGATGCGCGTCCGATACACGACCACCGCGAACCTCGTGAACGAGCTCGCCGAAGCGGCCGACGAGAAGAAGCTCGGCCGCACCCTGGCCCGCTACGGGCGCGTCGACCTGCTGTGTCTGGACGAGTTCGGCTACCTCGACCTGGACAAGGCCGGCGCGAAGCTGCTGTTCCAGGTGTTCACCGAGCGAGAGGAACGACGCGCGATCGCCATCGCCTCGAACGCCCCGTTCTCGGAGTGGAAGCAGACCTTCACCGACCCCCGGCTCTGCGCGGCCATCGTGGACCGGGTCACCTTCAACGCGCACATCGTCGAGACCGGCACCGACTCCTTCCGCCTGGCCCAGACCCAGAAGAGACGCCGCCAAGGCTGACGGAACCTGTCGAAAGGGGGCTCCATGGTGCGCGAGCGCGCGTCCGTCCCGGGAAGAGGCACCAGTTCGAGAGCGCGTCTTGGCGGAGCGACATACTGTCCGCTGTGACGACTTACGAGAACATTGGTGCAACTTACAGCACTACGCGACGGCCGGATCCTCGGATCGCCGCCCGGATCCATGGAGCCCTTGGCAATGTTGCCTCGGTGATCAACGTGGGAGCCGGCACCGGCTCCTACGAGCCGCCGCAGACAGTTCTTGCCGTCGAGCCCAGCGCCACGATGATTGCCCAGCGGCCTGCGGATTCAGCACGGGCATTACAGGCAGCGGCAGAGTCCATACCGATCGCGGACGACTCCGCCGACGCAGCGATGGCAGTCCTGACGGTGCACCACTGGAATGACCTCGAGGCCGGCATCCGGGAACTTCGACGGATCGCCAGGCAGCGCATCGTCATCTTCACCTGGGATCAGGACATCAATCGAAAGTTCTGGCTCCTTGATGAGTACCTGCCCGAGGCTGCGGCGTTCGACGAGGAGCGTGCCGTCGCGATCGACCAGCTGACAGAACTCCTGGGAGGTGCCCGCATCGAGACCGTCCCGATCCCGCATGACTGCTCCGACGGGTTCGGCGCTGCGTACTGGAGACGGCCCGAGGCCTATCTCGATCCGGCCGTGCGGGCGGGCATGTCCCACCTCGCCCTCGTCGGGGAGGAAACCCTGCACGCCGGTCTGGCCCGGCTTTCCGACGACCTGGTCTCCGGGCGGTGGCAGAAGAGCCATGCCGACCTGCTTGATCAAGAAACCCTTGACGTCGGATACCGGCTCCTCATCGCCGACCTCTAGTCAATCCGCCCAGCCGTCCGACCCACACGATCACGCACGGAGGCCGGCGCCCCTCAGGGGCGCCGGCCTCCGCCATGCCGAGCCCGCCCGTTCTCCGCCGGCCGAGCCAATGCCCGTCCTCGTCGTCCACCGCGGATCGGAGAATCCAGCGGTCCCGGATCGAACACGGGTCGAGATCCGCGGAGCCGTCGAGCCTGTCGGGGGCCCGGGGTCCGTGTCGGATCCGATGCCTTTCACGCTACCGCCCCAACCCACTCTCGAGGCTAGGGAACCCACCCGATCGGGGTGGGGCCAAAACAACTTGTCGGAGCGAGGTTGACGACCCCGCCCAGTCCTCGTCCAACCCCCAGTGGAGCCAACATCGATGTCGGAGTGGGGCCAACAGAACCTGCCACAAACAACCAGGGGAATGCGTGGTCCCATGGCGTGTCGCGCAGTGCCGCCGCCAGTTCCGTTCGACCGGCCCGCCACTCGTCCAGAAGTACCGACCGCGGTTTGGCCGCTCCCGCGGCGGCGGCCTTGTCTGCATACCCGCTGCCTTCGGCTTCCGCCCGCCCGAGCTCGGCGCCGAACGCGTCCGGAGTGCGTAAGGCGCTGAGTGCGTTCGCGTCCGCCCACGCGAGGTGGGCTATCTGGTGGGCGACCGTCCAGCCCGGTGCCGGTGTCGGTACGGACCAGTCGTCCACTGCCCTGACCAGGACGTCGAGCTCGTCACCCTCAGCCACCAGCGCGGACAGGACACCGGCGTCATCTACATCGGGGACGGCGAGGTTGTAGTTCAACATGTCCGCCATGGTGCCACTCCTTCCTGACCAACCGCGGAGACGAAGTGTGCGGGCAGACTCCGATGTCGCCGGAGTCTGCCCACTCGGTGGTGGGGCTCGTGGCACCACGGGACCACCGTGCTTCCTCGACGGCGGCGCAGCGCGTGTCGGGCTGGCTGGTCATGCGAGACGCGTGACGGTGGCGATCTGCTCTCCAGGCACGGCGACGGCCCCGGAATGATCACGTGGTGTGTGCCAGTGCGACAACTCCGAGGCCGTCAGCGGCCCGTGCTGTCCGTCCAGCCTGAGATGAGATGTGGGAGGTCATCCGGCCGCTCCTTCCCGTGCGTAACCTGCGGAAGGGCGGCGGGGTGCGTAAGTACGGAGACCGATTGGTGCTCGACCCGATCTTCTACGTACTGCGCTCGGGCTGCCAGTGGCGGATGCTCCCGCGCGACCTGATGCCCTGGGATGCGGCGCACCGCTGGTTCACCAAGCGGCGCCGGGACGGCAGCTGGGACCGCATGCACGATGAACTGCGCCGCCGGCTCCGGATCGGGGCCGGACGCGACCCTGAGCCGTCGGCCGCCGTGATCGACGCCCAGTCGATCAAGACCAGCGAGGGCGGCGAGGCGCGTGGATGCGATGCCGGGAAGCGAACGACAGGGCGGAAGAGAGGACAGGCTCTCAGCCTGAGGCCCTGGCTGCGGTCCCCGGGGACGTACTGTCGCACGTGCAGGCAGGGCTGTCCCGGGCCCGCTCGCGCGACGTCCGCGTCGGGTCGCCTGTCCCGCAGACTGCCTTCGGCCGGTCAGCGCAGGCCCTTCATGAGGCGCCGTCGGCGATCCGGTTCATGAGCGCGGCAGCCTTGAGCAAAGTGTTGCGTTCATCCGCCTTGAGTTGGGTTCTCAGCGCCGCCTCGAGCCAGGCTTCGCGGGCCGCCGGCATCGTCTCGACCAGCGCCCGCCCATGGGCTGTCGCGTGGATGAGCGTCTTCCGCCCGTCGGTGGGATCTTGGCTGGCAGTCACCAGTCCGTCGGCGCGCAGGGCCGAGAGCGTCTCAGCCATCGACTGGCGACGCACATGTTCCGCCGCTGCCAGGGCACTTACGGTGGTGGGCCCTTCGGTGATCACTCGCGCCAAGGTGTTGATCTGTGACCAGGTCCATCGCATTTCCTCAGGCGCGGACTCGGAACGCAGCCGGGCGCGCAGGCGAGTCATCGCCTTCATCAACTCGGCGGCGATCTCTGCTTCCGGTGTTGCTGCGCTACCCACCCGGCAAGAGTAGCCAGTGAGCAGGCCGCCTGGCATTTCGCACATGAACGCCGACGTTCAGCGCACACCCCGTCATTCGGCCGACGAGCGCGGGTTTCGTGGCGAAGCCGACGGTGCACTACTCGGTCGATGGGCGCGCCTGGAGCAGGCAGCGTTCGAGCCGCTGCAGAAAGCCGTCGAAGGACTCGTCTTCGGGCCAGGTCTGGTAGGCCGTGTTGATAGCGGCCAGTGCGAGGTTCACCTGCAGGGTCACGGTCAACCGGTCGGACTGGGTGGTACGGGAGAACACCCACTCCCTGAGGTCGGCGAAGAACTGCTCGCCGAAGCTCTGGGCGGTCTGCGCGAAGGCCGGCGACTCCGCTTTGAGGCGGCGTTGCAGCGGCATGCGGTCACGCAGGCTTGTGCACCACCCGGTCAGGATCGCAGTCAGCGCATCCCACAACGGCTCGTCCGCCGGGCGCTCGTGCATCGCCTGCTGCCAGTCTCGCCGCTCCTCGGGGTCGGGGTCGAGGACCGCGGCCTCCTTGCTGGCGAAGTAGTTGAAGAAGGTGGCGCGTGACACATTCGCCGCGGCGGCGATCTGCTCGACCGTCGTTGCGTCGTAGCCCTGTTCCGCGAGCAGCCCCAGTGCGGCGTTCCGGACGGCGCGCCAGGTCGCCAGCTTCTTGCGTTCCCGCAGGTTCATGGTTCTTCGTTCCTCCCTTCGGGTCATCGTACGTCCCGCCCCACGATTCCTGGACGAGTCTCTTTTTGGACGAGTCTATGTTTCGGGGGTACGGTGGCGACAGACCCGGAGGGAGAAATCATGAGCAAGGTCTGGTTCATCACCGGCACGTCGCGTGGCATCGGCCGCGCGTTCGCCGAGTCCGCCCTGGAGCGCGGCGACAAGGTCGCCGCAACCGCCCGAGACATCGCCACCCTGGACGATCTGGTAGCCAAGTACGACGACGCGATCCTGCCGCTGCGGCTCGATGTCACCGACAAGGCCGCAGTCGACACCGCCGTCATGACCGCGCACGAGAAGTTCGGCCGCCTGGACGTCGTGGTCAACAACGCCGGCTACGGTCTGTTCGGCACGATCGAGGAGACCTCGCAGGAACAGGCGCGCGCGCAGATGGAGACGAACTTCTTCGGCGCGCTGTGGGTGACGCAGGCCATCCTGCCGATCCTGCGCTCTCAGGACAGCGGCCACATCATCCAGATTTCGTCGGTCGGCGGCATCGCTGCGTTCCCGACCATCGGCGTCTACAACGCGTCCAAGTGGGCCCTCGAGGCGCTGAGCGAGTCCCTCTCGCACGAGCTCACCATCGCGGGCACGGGCATCAAGATCACTATCGTGGAGCCGGGCGGCTTCACCACCGACTGGGCCGGCTCGTCCGCAAAGCACGCCGAGCGGATCCCCGCGTACGACACGGTCCGTGAGGCCATCGCGGCTCAGATGGGTGATGCCCGTTACGCCGACCCGAGCGACGCGGGCGCCGCCCTGCTGCAGATCGTCGACGCGGAGAACCCGCCGCTACGGGTGTTCTTCGGCACGGACGGCCTGGAGATCGCCAAGAACGTCTACGCGGACCGCCTGAAGACCTGGGACGACTGGGCGCACGTCTCCCAGCGTGCGCAGGGCGTTCAGCAGTAAGCCCCACCCGCTCCCGCAGTGACGAACCCCGACAAAGGAGAACCACCCATGACCACCCCCGTGCTCGATCCCAAGCGGACCGCGCTGCTGGCGATGGACTTCCAGAACGGCATCGTCCAGACCATCACCGAGCCGGACGCCCTGGTGGAACGGGTCAAGGGTGCGATAGCCGACGTTCGTGCCGCCGGTGGCGTCATCGGATACGTCCGCGTCGCCTTCACCGAGGACGACTGGGGCACGATTCCCGAGCGGAACAAGACCTTCAGCGCGGTCGCCGCCGCACGGTTGATGCACCACGAGGACCAGTCGACTCAGATCGACGAGCGCATCGCCCCGGCCGACGGTGACATCGTCGTCCGCAAGGTCCGCTTCGGCGGCATCTCTACCACCGACCTGCTTGAGCAGTTGGACGCCCGCGGCATCGACACCCTGGTCCTTTCCGGGATCAGCACCAGTGGTGTCGTCCTGTCCACGCTCATGGACGCGGCCGACCGCGACTACCACGTGTACGTCCTCACCGACGGCGTCGCCGACCACGACCCAGAGGTCAACCGCGTCCTGGTGGAGAAGGTGTTCCCCTCCCGGGCCCACCTCGTCGACACCACCGCATTGCGCGAACTCCTGCGTGCCGCCTGAGCGACATGCCCCCACCAGCGGGCCGGACATCTCGACCACGTGCCCGGCCCGCCTCGATCATGCCGCCGGCATCGCAGCCGCCACTGACATCGGCAGATCCGCCAGGGAAACGCTCTTCAGCTGCTGGACCCAGGCACCAAATGCCGGCGCAACTTGAACTTGAGCGCACCGGCACATGCACGCCCAGCTCTTCGGACAGCTCACGGGCCGCCGCTTCCTCATACGACTCACCCACGTCCAAGGCGCCGCCGACCATCACGCCTACGCGTCGGTCAGGCTCGAAGCGGGGATGTCGATTGTGTCGTTCGCGAAGTGGCTCGGTCGCTCTGACCCCGCCTTCACGCTCCGCGCCTACTGGTCGCCGGTGCCGTCAAGCAGCCCGGTCCGCCGCACCCGTGAGGAGTTCCCGCCCCGAGATGACCGACTCCCCGATGACCGCCGCCGCGCCGGGCCCCGGCTTCCGCCCCCGTGCCGCCCTCGCCATGTCCGGGGAGGCCGCCGCGGCCGTCCTCGACCCCGCGACCCTCGACGCCCTCGCCGCGATCTGCGACCTCGCCCCGCCGCCCGTCCTCGACGACCTCACCACACCGCGCGCCCGGGCCGTCCTCGCCGACGTCGACCTGCTGGTCACCGGCTGGGGCTGCCCTCCGCTCGACCGGGACGTGCTCGCGGCGGCGCCCCGACTGGGCGCGGTCGTGCACACCGCGGGCAGCGTCCGCGGGCACATCACCGAGGCCTGCTGGGAACGCGGCATCGAAGTGTCCTCCGCGGCCTCCGCCAACGCCGTCCCGGTCGCCGAGTACACCCTCGCGATGATCCTGCTCACCGGCAAGGACATCCTGGAACGCGCCCGCGACTTCCGCGCCACCCGCAGCCGCGACGACTGGCTGCGCACGCCTCGCACCGTCGGCAACCACCGTCGTACCGTGGGCGTTCTGTCCGCGTCGCGCACCGGCCGCCGGGTCATCGAGCTGCTGCGTCCGCACGACGTCGACGTGCTGCTGTACGACCCGTACGTCGCCGGTCCGGACGCGGTCGAACTTGGCGTCGAGCAGGTCGAGTTGGACGAGCTGTTCGCGCGCGCCGACACCGTCAGCGTGCATACGCCGCTGCTGCCCTCGACCCGCCGCCTGGTCGGCCGGCGCCAGATCGACGCGATGCGCCCGGGGGCCGTGCTGATCAACACCTCGCGCGGAGCGGTCGTCGACCAGGACGCGCTGACCGACGCCGCCCTGGCCGGGCGCGTCCGAGCGGTGCTCGATGTGACCGACCCCGAAGTGCTGCCCCCCGGGCACCCGTTGTGGGACTGCGACAGCGTGCTCATCACCCCGCACCTGGCCGGTTCCCAGGGCAACGAGTGGCGTCGGCTGGCCGACCTCGCCCTCGCCGAGACCGCGCGCTGGGCGTCCGGTGCCGGGTTCCTGCACCCCGTACGACGCGAGAGGATGGTGTTCGAGGCATGAACATCCCCTTCGAACTGCCTGCGGAGGACCGGGAGTCGAGCCCGTACACGGGATACACCAGGGCCCACTGGGAGGCCGTGGCGGACGGACTGCTGGCCGCTGCCTGGCGCTGGAGCACACCGGGCCGTGCCCTGCTCGACCTGCCCGGACGGCCCTCACGCTCGGGGGTGCGGTCGGACGGCCTGGAGGGCTACGCCCGTACGTTCCTCGCCGCCGCCTTCCGGGTGGCGGGCGCCGGCGGGAGCGACCCGCACGGCTGGCTGGAGCGGTACGCGGCGGGCCTCGCCGCCGGTACCCGTGCCCCCGGCCGGGACGACGCCGAGTCATGGCCGTTGGCCCTGGACCACGATGTGCAGGGCCAGCCGATGGTGGAGTCCGCGTCGGTCGCCCTCGGACTGCGGCTGACTGCTCCCTGGCTGTGGAAGAACCTCGACGCGGGCGTCCAGGACCGGGCGGAGGAATGGCTGCGCGGCGCGCTGCGCCACAAGCCCGCGCCGAACAACTGGTATCTCTTCCCCTTCACGGTCGCGGGGTTCCTGGAGTCGGCGGGCCGCGGCGACGCGGAGACGGCCGAGGCCCGGCGGCGCGCGCTGGACCTGCTGGAGGGCTGGTACCGCGGCGACGGCTGGTACGCGGACGGCGACGGGCGCGCCTTCGACCACTACAACGGCTGGGCCCTGCATCTGTATCCGGTACTGGACGCCCACCTCGCCGGGGACGGCACACCCTCCGCCGGCCACGGAGCCCGGCTGCGGGAGCATCTGGAGGGCTTCTCGCTGATGTTCGGCGCGGACGGCGCGCCGCTGCACTTCGGCCGCTCGCTGACCTACCGGTTCGCGGCCACGGCGGCCGTCGGCCTGGGCGCGCTGACCGGCCACACGCCACTGTCCCCGGGCACCTCCCGGCGCCTGATCAGCGGCTGTCTGCGCCATTTCCTGGACCGCGGCGCGCTGACCGACGACGGGCTGCTCGCCCTCGGCTGGTACGGCCCCCACGATGCCACCCTCCAGGGCTACTCGGGTCCGGCGTCCCCGTACTGGGCCTCGAAGGCGTTTGTGTCCCTGCTGGCGCCCGGGGACCATCCGCTGTGGACGGCCCGGGAGGAGTCCGCGCCCGCCGAAGGGGCCGACCGGGTCCTTGCCCTGCCCGCGCCGGGGCTGCTCGTGCAGACCACGGGCGCCGACGGGATCGTACGGCTGCACAACCACGGCAGCGATGATGTACGTCCCCACGAGGGCGAGTCGGCGGCCGAGAACGATCCCCACTACGGGCGCCAGGCGTACTCGACCCGAACCGGGCCCACGGCCCCGGGGAACATCGCGGACAACCATCTGTCCGTCGAGGTGGACGGCCGGGGCAGCGTACGGCGCCGTATCCACCCGCTGGGCGCCGGGCACGGGGACGGCTGGGGGTGGGCGGCGTCCTGGCACCGGCCGGTCTTCGCCGCCGGGCCGCCGATGGTGCCGGGCCTGCGCGTGGAGAGCGTGACGGTGGTCCGGGGACGCTACGAACTGCGGGTCCACCGTGTGGTCGGAGCCCCGGACGGGGCCCGCGTCACCCATACGGGCTGGGCCACCGGGCCGGAGGAGCCCGTGGTGTCGGCGCTGCACGGGCTCCACGGCTGGGACGAGGGCCCCGAACCGGTGCCCGCGCCCCAGGGCACGGCCTACACCCGCTGGGCCCGGGTGCCCCGGCTGCGCGGACGGGCCGGGGGCACCTCGGTGCATGTCAGCCTGGCCGTGCTCACGGCCGAGCCCCGGCCCGCGCCGCCGGTGGACGCCGTCGCCGCCGTGGTGGCCGATGACGACGGCGTCGAGGTGACCTGGGCCGGGGACGGTGCACGGTCGCGGGTGGAGTTCCGGCCGTTGACCGTGACCCTGTTGCGCTGGGCGGACTCGGCCCGGGGTCAGCCGATGTGGTAGCTGTCCCCGTAGACCTTCCAGTCGAGCGGCGGGTCGAGGTTCAGATTGCCCTTGCGCAGGAAGACCCGCTGCTCGCTGTCGACCCGGGTCGTGTCGCTGTGGGCCTCCTCCTGCTTCATGGCCCACACCCGCGCGTCGAGGAAGGCGTTGAGGTACGTCACCTCGTTGCCGCCCTGCGCCGGCGGCTTCGCCGAACGCAGGGCGCGCTTGCGGATGTTGCGGAAGCTCGTCGGGTCGTCCCCGTCGCCGTGCATGACGATGGCGTCGTAGTACGTGAACTGCCCGAGCACCCCGAGCCCGTCCGCCTTGCCCTGCTGCACGGCGGGGTTGAAGTACACCCGGTCACGCTCGTCGTTCTGCGCCTGCTGGAACGCCGTGTCCTGCGCGGCCTTGCGCCAGTCCTCGGGGAAGTGCGGATCCAGCCCCTGGTGCGAGTCGCTGCCGTTCACCGCGCGCAGGGCGGGCAGGTACTTGGCGAGGACGTTGCCGGGCTTGCGGTCGGTGTAGAGCTGGACCAGGTCGAGCATGTCGCCGGTGCCGGAGCAGAAGCCGATGATGCCGGCGGTGTAGCCCCGGCCGTCGCCGATGTCCTCGATGTACTTGTACTGGGCCTTCCAGTCGAGGGAGGAGTTCTCCGCGCTGGAGACCAGCTTCATGGCGATCTCCTTCTTCGCCGGGTCGTCGAGCCCCACCGCCTTGGCGGCCGTGGGTGCCGCCGAGGCGTACGGGGAGTTCAGGAGCGGCGCGGCGACCAGGGAGGCGCCGATGAGGGCGAGCACGGTGCGCCGGGACGTATGCGTCGGGCCTGTCGCGTCGGGGGAGCGATGCACCACGGGGACTCCAATGGAGGTGGGGGGTCGGGGGGTGGCTGTACTGATAGGAAGGTTTCCTATCAGAAGCGGGAGATGATGGGTACCCGTCAGGCAAGAGGTTCGTAGAGTCGAACAAGTCCCCGGCGCCGGAGACCGCCTCAGGGCAGCGGCTGTTCCGCCCAGATGACCTTGCCCGTCGGCGCGTAGCGGGTCCCCCAGCGCTCGGCCAGCTGCGCCACGAGGAACAGGCCGCGTCCGCCCTCGTCCGTCATGGCCGCGTAGCGCAGATGGGGCGAGGTGCTGCTGCCGTCGAAGACCTCGCAGATCAGACTGTGTTCCCGCACCATCCGTACGTGGAGCGGCGGACTGCCGTAGCGAATCGCGTTGGTGACCAGCTCGCTCAGGATCAGCTCCGTCGTGAAGTTCAGCTCGTCGAGCCCCCACTCCGCCAGCTGCCGCGTCACCGACGCCCGCACCTCCCCGACGGCCGCCGGATCCATCGGCACGTCCCACTCGGCGATCTGGTCGGCCAGGAGGGCCCGGGTGCGCGCCACGATCAGCGCGACGTCGTCGCTGGACCGGGACGGCGGCCGGGCGTCCAGGACGGCCCGGCAGGTGTCCTCGGGCGACGGTCCCGCGCTCGCCAGCCAGGCGCGCAGCAGCTCCAGTCCGTCGTCGATGTCCCGCTCGCGGTCCTCGACGAGCCCGTCCGTGTAGAGAACGAGCCGGCTGCCCTCCGCGAGCTCCAGATCGGCCGTCTCGAACGGCAGCCCGCCGAGACCGAGCGGCGGACCGGCCGGCACGTCGGGGAAGCCGACCTCGCCGTCGGGCTGGATCAGAGCCGGCGGCGGATGGCCCGCACGGGCGATGGTGCAGCGCCGCGAGGCCGGGTCGTAGATCGCGTACAGACACGTTGCGCCCGTGACGGGGGCGCTCGTGTCCTCGGCCATCTCGTTCTGGTCGATGCGGGCCACCAGTTCGTCCAGCAGACCGAGAAGTTCGTCCGGCGGCAGGTCCAGGGCCGAGAAGTTGTGCACCGCCGTGCGCAGGCGTCCCATCGTGGCCGCCGCGTGCAGGCCGTGGCCCACCACGTCGCCCACCACCAGCGCGACCCGGGCGCCGGACAGCGGCAGCACGTCGAACCAGTCGCCGCCCACCCCGGCCTTCGCCGGAAGATAGCGGTAGGCGACGTCCAGGGCGCCCTGCTCGGGCAGCCTCTGCGGCAGCAGGCTGCGCTGGAGCGTCTCGGCCATGCTGTGTTCGCGCGTGTACCGGCGCGCGTTGTCGATGGCGACCGCGGCACGGGCCACCAGCTCCTCGGCGAGCGCCACGTCCTCCTGGTCGTAGGGCTCCGGCTTCTCGGAGCGCCAGAAGTTGACGAGGCCCAGGGTCAGCGACCCCGCCCGCACGGGAGCGGTGATCAGCGAATGGATCCCGTACGCCACGACCGCTGTGGTGCGCTCGATGTCCTGTGCGAGCCAGCCCGGGGCGTTGCTCAGCCGGGGCTCCAGGATGGCCTTGCCGCTGCACAGGCTCTTCGCCTGCGGAGAGGACGCCACGAACCGGATCCGGTGCCCCAGCGGGTAGAGGGGGGCGCCCTCGCGGATCCCGGTGGACGCGGTACGGCGCAGATCGGACCCCGCCTCCGGCTCCTCGCCCTCCAGCACGGCTTCGAACATATCGACGGTGACGAAGTCGGCGAACCGGGGGACGGCCAGCTCCGCCAGCTCCTCCGCGGTGCGCCGCACGCTCAGGGTCGTCCCTACGGCGCCCCCGGCGTCGTACAGCAGGGTGAGGCGCTCGCGCGCCACCTCCGCCTTGCCGGACAGGGCACGCAGCTCCGTCGAGTCACGGAGGGTGGCCACGCTCCCGGGCGGGCCCCCTCCCTGGTCCGTGGGCCGCTGGTTGATGGCCAGCAGTCGGCCCCGGACCAGCCGTACCTCATCGGTGGCGGTCCGCCCGGAGGCCAGCAGCGCGGCGGTGTCGGCCGGCAGGCCGAGGTCGGTCACATGCCGTCGCTCCGCGCCATCGGGAAGGTCCAGCAACCGCTGCGCCTCGTCATTGCTGAGCAGCAGATTGCCGTCGCCGCTGAGGATGATCACGCCTTCGCGGACCGCGTGCAGCACCGCGTCGTGGTGTTCGTACATCCGGGTCATCTCGCGCGGCCCGAGGCCATGCGTCTGGCGCAGCAACCGCCGGCTGACCAGCGCCGTGCCCGCCGTGGCCGTGGCCAGCCCGGCGGCCGCGGCGGCCAGCACCAGCGGCAGCTGCCGGTCCGCGGCCCCGCCCACGTGTTCCGTCGTGACACCGGCCGACACCAGGCCCACCACTCTGCCGTCCATCGCCTTGACCGGGACGATCGCCTGCACCAGCCGGCCGATGGTGCCGTTGATCTCCTCGACCACGGGATTCCCGGCCAGCGCGGGCTGGAGGTTCCCGACGAACTGCTGGCCGATGCGCTCGCGCACCGGATGGGTGTAGCGGACCCCCTGGTTGTTCATGACGACGATGAAGTCGACCTTGGACGTCGTACGGGCGGCCTCGGCGGCCGGCTGCAGCACGGCCGACGGGTCGGGACTGCTCAGCGCCTCACGGGTACCCGGGGCGTTCGCGAACGTCTCGGCGACGGCGAGGGAACGGTTGCGGGCCTCCTGGGTGGTGTCGTGCCGCACTTGAAGGAGCAGCGCGGCCACCGCGGTCAGCACCAGCAGCAGCACGATGATCACATGCAGCAGGAACACCTGTCCGGCGACGCTGCGCCCGGTCAACGCCGAGCGCAGCGCCGCGAGGGCTCCCGGACGCCGTCGGCCCGTCTCCCGCTCCTGCCCGGCGGGCGGCGGGGACGGTGTCTGCGGCCCGTCTGCGGTCTGCCGGGCATCCGGAGCGGACACCAGGTCGGCGCGGCTCTGCGCGTCCGGGGGACGCGGACCGCTCGGACGACGGGACGACCGGAGACCGGTTCGACCCAGAAGTCGGACCATGTTGCCATGTCTACACTCCCCGGCGGCGGGAGGCGAGAGATCACCCGCGCTGGTCGTGCGTTCCTCGGCGCGCGAGGCGGCCCGGACGGTGGCACCGGCCCCTTCCGCCGGCCCCATCCGCCGGCCCCTTCGACCTGGCCCGCCCGCCTGATCCGTCCCGCCGGGAGGAGACGGCCGCTGTCACCGCCGAGTGGCGGCGCCACGCCCACTTTCGAGTGACTTCGCAGCCAGTCGGCGAAACCCCGGGACGGCCGTGCACGACCATCGCAGTCGGCCGGGCAACCCCGCCCGCACCGTCCGCCGGGAGTCCGCCGTGCACATCCTCCTCGTGGCCACCGCGTTCAACAGCCTCACTCAGCGTGTCCACGCCGAGCTGCGCGACCGGGGCCACACGGTGGCGGTGGAACTCGCCCTGCCGGGCGTTCCCCTGGCGGACACCGTACGGCGGCACGCGCCGCACCTCGTACTGGCGCCGATGCTGAGGACGGCGATCCCCCGGGAGGTGTGGACCGCGTACCCGAGCCTCATCGTCCACCCGGGCCCCCTCGGAGACCGTGGGCCGTCCTCCCTGGACTGGGCGATCACGGAGGGTGCCACACGGTGGGGCGTGACGGTCCTTCAGGCGGAGGAGGAGATGGACTCGGGCGCCGTCTGGGCGTCCGTGGCATGCCCCGTACCGCCGGTGTCCAAGAGCGATCTGTACCGGGGCGAGATCGCCGACGCGGCCCTCGCGGCCGTCCTGCTGGCCGTGGAGCGCTTCGCCTCCGGGACCTACGTCCCCCTCGCCCAGCGCGTTGCGCGAAGCCGCCCGTACCTCGACCAGAGCGTCCGCCGGATCGACTGGGCCGCCGATCCGACACCGGTCGTCGTCCGCAAGCTGCGGGCCGCCGACTCCCAGCCCGGCGTGCTCGACGTGCTGCTCGGCGAGGAGTGGTACCTGCACGGCGGTCACCCCGCGGAGGGCCTGCGCGGAATCCCCGGGGAACTGCTCGCCACCAGGGCCGGAGCGATCTGCCGGGCGACCGCGGACGGCGCAGTGTGGATTCCCGAACTGCGCCGGCGGCGCGTGCCGGGACAGCCGCGCCCGATCAAGCTCCCCGCCGTACAGGCCCTCGGCGACCGGCTGCCCCCGCTGCCCGAGCTGCCCGTGGCCCCGGACGCCGCATGGCCCGCCTGGACCGACATCCGCTACCGCGAGGAGGGCGGCGTCGGCTTCCTCGCGTTCGCCTTTCCCGGCGGCGCGATGAGCACCGCCCAGTGCCTGCGGCTCCTCGCCGCCTACCGGGACGCGTGCGCGCGCCCCACCTCGGTGCTGGTGCTGGGCGGCCAGCGGGACTTCTTCTCCAACGGCATCCATCTGGGCGTCATCGAGGCCGCCGACGACCCCGCGGCCGAGTCCTGGGCGAACATCAACGCCATCGACGACCTGGTCGAGGCGGTCCTCGCCACCACGGACCGGCTGGTCGTCGCCGCGCTCGGCGGCAACGCCGCGGCGGGCGGCGTGATGCTCGCCCTCGCGGCCGACGAGGTCTGGTGCCGGGCCGGCTGCGTCCTCAACCCGCACTACCGGCTGATGGGCCTGTACGGCTCCGAGTACTGGACCTACACGCTGCCCCGTCGCGTCGGCGCCACGGTGGCCGACCGGCTTCTGGACGAGGCCCTGCCGATGAGCGCCGCGCGGGCCCGGGGCCTCGGACTCGTCGACCGGGTGGTCGAGTGCGGACCGCAGGACTTCGCGGCGGAGACCAGCCGACTGGCCGCCCGGCTGGCCACACTGCCGGGAACACGGTCCCGGATCGCGGCGAAGAAGGCGAAGCTGGAGTTCCAGCAGAGCAAGGAGCCGCCGGCCGCATTCAGGGAACGGGAACTTGCCCGGATGCACCGGACCTTCCATGATCCGGACGCGCCCTACCACGCGCTGCGACGCGCGTTCGCCCGCAAGGAGACACCGTCGTGCACGCCTCCGCATCTCACCGTCGTCCCGACCGCCCGGACGGCGGCGGAACCGGCCCGGTGCGGGGACCCGGACGCCACCACGGCCCCCGAGGACGCCGCCGTACGACGGTGGCACGACTGATGGCGGGACGCCCGACGGTCCGGAGCGGACCGCCCCTCGCCCGCCGCCGCCCCCACACCGAGGACCACCGCCTCCGCGCCGCGTTCCGCGGCCCGCCCACGCCCGAAAGGACCGCCCCGTGAGCGTGACCGTGTTCGCCCCGGAGACGGAGGCACGCTTCGCCCTTGCCCGGCGGGTGGCCGACACCGTCCTCTTCGAGGGCTGTGCGCTCCACCCCTACCGCGGCTCCGCCGCCGAGCACCGGCTGCGCCGACAGTTCGGGGTGCTGGTACCGCCCGCCTGGGGTGCCGACCGCGAGGAGGAGTACGACTTCCAGCACACCGAGTGCCTGATGGAACCCGGCGCGGACGCCGCCCTGGCGGTCGAGCTGCGGTTCCTGCGCGCCCGGCGCCGTACGGTCCAGCAGGCCCGGGCCGACGGCACGTTCACCACGGTTGCCGAACTCCGGCTGGGGGAGCGCGTCCTCGCTCCCCTGGACGAGGGAACCGTGGAGCGCGTCGAAGCGGTCGTGACCCCGGCCGAGCTCGTCGAGGGCGACGGGGTCACGCTCGCCTTCGTCCGCCCGGCGGAGGAGGAGAGCGAGCCGGTCCTCGACGAGGACGGCCGGGCCGTGGGCCGCCTGGTACGCCGGTACGAGGAGATCCACGGCACCCTGCGGCTGTCGGCACGTCGACTCGACGGTCCCTTCCGGGTCATGCGGCTGACCGCCGTCGTCGAGAACACCAGCCCCTGGGCCCCCGCGGACGACGAGGCCGCCGACCGGGGCTCGGCGCTGCCCCGCTCCCTGATGGCCACCCACCTCCTGCTGGGACTGAGCGCCGGGTCCTTCCTGTCGATGACGGAACCCCCCGAATGGGCGAAGGACGCGATTGCCTCCTGCCGCAATCTGCACACCTGGCCCGTCCTCGCCGGCGAACCCGGGCGCGCGGACGTGGTGCTGTCCTCGCCGGTCATCCTCGGGGACCATCCGGCCGTCCCCCCGGAACACCCCGGACCCGACGGCCCCGGCTCGCCCTACGCGCCCGTGGCCGCCGACGGGCCCCTCACCCCGGGCGCCGTGCGCGCGGTGACGGGGGCGGCGTCCGCCGGAGGATTCCCCGACGAGTACGGGGTCGTGCACCCAGACACCCGGCGTGCCCCGGCGGTCGAGGCGGACGTCGCCCCGGCCCCTGACGAGGCCGTCGTGGACGGCCGCCCGGTGCGCGCCGGAAGCCGGGTGCGACTGCGCCCCGGACTGCGGCGCACCGACGCGCAGGATCTGTTCCTGCGCGGCCGTGTCGCGACCGTCGAGTCCGTGCTGCATGACGTGGACGGCTCGGTGCATCTCGCGGTGACGGTGGAGGGCGACCCGGGCGCCGACATCCGGCGGGCGCAGGGCAGCTTTCTCTACTTCCGGACCGACGAGGTGACCCCCGTGGAGGACGCGACATGAGCCCTGGCGGCGACATCGGCAAGGTCCTGGTGGCCGGCATCGGGAACGTCTTTCTCGGGGACGACGGTTTCGGCGTGGAGACCGTCCACGCGCTGAGCGGCCGTCGACTGCCCGCGCAGGTCGAGGTCCTGGACATCGGGGTGCGCGGAGTGCACCTCGCCTACCAGGTCCTCGACGGCTACGACACGCTGGTGCTGGTGGACGCCACCGCGCGCGGCGGGGACCCCGGCACGCTGTACGTGATCGAGCACGACCAGGGCGCGGCGGACGGTGTGCCGAGCGCGCCGATGGACGGCCACCGGATGACCCCCGACGCCGTCCTCGCCCTGCTCGGCACGCTCTGCGCCGGAACGGGCGGGCAGCCGCCTCGGCGCACGGTGGTGGTGGGGTGCGAGCCCGTCTGTGTGGAGGAGCGCATCGGCCTCAGCCCGGCGGTGTCGGACGCCGTGCCCCGGGCCGTCCAGCTGATCGAAGAGCTGCTGCGGCCCGACGCGACGGCCGACCCCGCACCCGAGGCCCAGGCGGACGGAGCCGCCGCGCGCGAGGCCCTCGTGGACGACGCCGCACACTGAGCCGAGATGCCCCCGCCCCGGCCGTTGCGGCGAACGGCGGACCCGCCCGGCGGCCCCGGCGTGCCGGTCACCGAGCCGATGCTGCCTCACCTCTAATGGACGTCGGCGGGCCGCGCACGCCCCGTCCCACGGGGCCGCTCCCCGGCCTCCCGCCGGGACGGAGACCCATGCACGAGATGTCGATCGCGCTGGCGGTGATCGGCCAGGTGGAAGAGGCGGCCGAGCGGGCCGGTGACGTCACGGCGGTGCACGAGGTCCGACTCCAGGTGGGCGAGCTGGCCGGTGTCGTCCCCGACGCCCTGTCCTTCTGCTTCGAACTGGCCTGCGCCGGGACCGTGCTCGAAGGCGCCGAACTGGTCACCGACTTCGTGCCCGGACGTGCCCGCTGCGCACCGTGCGCACACGAGTGGGCCGTCGGCATGCCCCCGCTGCTGAGCTGCCCGCGCTGCGACGCGGGCACCACCGATCTGCTGTCCGGCCGTGAACTGCAGATCGTCGGTGTGCGGTGGGAGGACGGCCGCCCGCCCGAACCCACCCGCGAACCGATCCCCGAGGAGTGCTGAACCATGTGCCGTGTGGTCGACCTGCACCAGGCCGTACTCGCCAAGAACGACCGGGCCGCGGACACCCTGCGCGCCGAACTCACGGCCCGTGGCACCACTGTCGTCAACCTGCTCTCCAGCCCCGGCAGCGGCAAGACAGCCCTCCTGGAACGCGAACTGGTCGAGGCCCGGGACCGCGCGGTGCCGGTCGCGGCACTCACCGCCGACCTCGCCACCGAGAACGACGCGGCACGGCTCGCGCGTTCGGGGGTCCCGGTCAAGCAGGTCCTCACCGACGGTCTGTGCCATCTGGAGGCAGGGATGCTCGCGGGCCATCTGGAGGGGTGGCTGCCCGACCCCGTGCGGCTGCTGTTCGTGGAGAACGTCGGCAATCTCGTCTGTCCGGCCTCCTACGACCTGGGGGAGACGCTGCGGGTCGTGCTCGCCTCCGTGACCGAGGGCGAGGACAAGCCCCTCAAGTACCCCACTGCCTTCGGACTGGCCCACCTGGTGGTGGTCACCAAGACGGACATCGCCGAGGCGGTCGGCTTCGACGAGGAGACGTTCCGCGCGAACGTGGAGCGGGTCAATCCAGGGGTGGAGGTGCTGCTGACCTCGGCCCGCCGGGAGGCGGGGGTCGGTCTCCTGCTCGACCGCGCCCTGGCGGCCGCGGCCGGTACCCCCGTCCACACGCCCGTGATGGCCCGTGAGCCGCATCAGCACAGCCACGACCACACAGATGATGCCCACGCCGACCACACCCACGAGCACAGCGACCACACGGGCGCCCGTGCCGACCACACCCACCACCGGACCGGCGACGGCGCTCAGGACCACACGAACGGCACCGCCGCGATGGCGCAGCCCCGCTCGTGAGCGGCCCGCCCCCGACGACCACCGCGGTCCGTACGCGGCTGCGTCGAAGGGTCACCGTCCACGGCGTGGTGCAGGGCGTCGGCTTCCGGCCCTACGTCCACGCCAGCGCCACCGCCCTGAACCTGTCCGGGTATGTGACCAACACCCCCGAGGGCGTCGTCGTGGAGATCGAGGGCGACCCGGTGGCCGTCGCCCGGTTCTGCGACCGCATCGCCGAGGACGCGCCACCGCTGGCCCGGGTGGACCGCGTCCACCACCAGGACATGCCTGTCGCGGGTGACACCGCCTTCGCCATCCGTGCCTCCCGGACCGACGGCCCCGCGCGGACGCTGATCCCGGTGGACACGGCGACCTGCGCCGCGTGCCTCGGTGAACTCGCCGACCCCGGCGACCGGCGCCACCGGCACCCCTTCATCACCTGCACTCACTGCGGCCCACGGTTCACGATCGTCACCGGTCTGCCCTACGACCGGGACCAGACCACCATGGCCGGGTTCCCGATGTGCGCCGACTGCGCCCGCGAGTACTCCGATCCGGCCGACCGCCGCTTCCACGCCCAGCCCATCGCCTGCCCGGCCTGCGGGCCGCGGCTGCGGCTGCTCGTCGGCCGCGCGGACGCCGGCGGCCCGCCGGGCCCGGAACCGCAGGGGGACCCGGTCGCCGGGGCCCGGCGGCTCCTGGCGCGCGGCGCCGTCCTGGCGGTCAAGGGGCTGGGCGGCTATCACCTCGCCTGCGACGCCACCGATCCCGCGGCCGTCGACCGGTTGCGGTACCGCAAGGCCCGAGGGGACAAGCCGTTCGCGGTCATGGCCGCCGGCGTCGAGGACATCGAGCCCCTCGTCCGGCTCGCTCCCGAGGAGCGCGCCCTGCTCACCGACGCCACCCGGCCCATCGTGCTGCTGCGCCGCCGCACCGACGGCGCCATCGCGCCCGGTGCCCTCCGCCCGGCCGAGGGCGTCGCGCCCGGCAGCCCCGACCTCGGCGTCATGCTGCCGTACACCCCCGTGCACCACCTGCTGCTCGGCCTGCCCGGCGACCCCGAGGGACCCCGGCTGCTCGTCATGACCAGCGGCAATGTCTCCGGCGAACCCATCGTCACCGACGACGCCGAGGCGCTGGAGCGGCTGGCCCACCTCGCCGACGCCTGGCTCACCCACGACCGGCCGATCCATGTGCCGTGCGACGACTCCGTGGTGCGCGTGTGCGACGGACAGCCGCTTCTCGTGCGCCGTGCCCGGGGATACGCGCCGCTGCCGCTGACCCTTCCGGTCGAGGTGCGTCCGGCCCTCGCCGTCGGCGGAGACCTCAAGAACACGCTCTGCCTCGGCGCGGGCCGACTGGCGTGGCTGTCCGCCCACATCGGCGACATGGACGACCTCGCCACCCAGTGGGCCTTCGAACGCGCTGTGGCACAACTGGAGTCCATCACCCCGGTACGGCCGCGGCTGCTGGCCGCCGACCGGCATCCCGGCTACCGCTGCGCCGGATGGGCCCTGCGCAATGCGGCGGGCCGTCCCGTCGTGCGGGTTCAGCACCATCACGCCCATGTCGCCGCAGCGATGGCCGAGCACGGACTCGACGGCGGCAGGCCGGTGCTCGGCGTCGCCTTCGACGGCACCGGCTACGGCGACGACGGGGCGGTGTGGGGCGGGGAGTTCCTGCTCGCCGACTACGACGGGTTCCTCCGGTTCGGGCATCTGGCGTACGCGCCGCTGCCCGGGGGCGACGCCGCGGTGCACCGGCCGTACCGCATGGCCCTCGCGCATCTGCGCCGGGCGGGCATCGACTGGTCCGCCGGCCTGCCCTGCGCGCACGCCTGCCCGGAGGGCGAACGCCGAGTGCTGGAGCGGCAGTTGGAGCGGAACCTGAACTGCGTCCCCACCTCCAGCATGGGCCGGCTCTTCGACGCCGTGTCGTCCCTCGCGGGTGTCCGTCACCGGTCACGGTACGAGGCCCAGGCCGCCGTGGAGCTGGAGGCCGCCGCGCTGCGAGCCCCCGCCGGGGACAGCGCGGCCTACGTCTTCGCCATCGGGTCCCCGGGGCCGGACGGCGGCCCGGTGCGGGCGGATCCGGCGCCGGTGATCACGGCGATCGTCGACGACCTGCGCGCGGCAGTGCCCGCGGAGCTGATCGCGGCCCGCTTCCACCGGGCCGTCGCCGCCCTCGTCCACGCCATGTGCGTACGGGCTCGGGAGCGGCACGGAGTGGACACGGTCGCCCTCACCGGCGGTGTGTTCCTCAACTCCCTGCTCTCCTCGGCCTGCGCACGGGACCTGAGCGCGGACGGCTTCACCGTGCTGCGCCACCACCTGGTGCCCCCGGGCGACGGCGGTCTGGCGCTCGGCCAGCTCGTGGTGGCCGCCCGCACGGGGGAGCGGCCCACGGTCCCCGACTGACCGACCGTCCCGGCAGCGCCGGGCGACGCACCATCCACAGCGAGGAGAGGCCCATGTGCCTTGCGGTACCCGGCAGAGTGCTGGACATCGAGGAACGCGACGGCACCCGGATGGCCGCCGTCGACTTCGGCGGTGTCGTCAAGGAGGTGTGCCTGGAGTACCTGCCCGACATCCAGGTCGGCGAGTACGCCATCGTCCACGTCGGCTTCGCCCTGCAGCGCCTCGACGAGGAGTCGGCCAAGCAGACGCTCGAACTGTTCGAAACCCTCGGCATGTTGCAGGAGGAGTTCGGCGACCCCTGGGAAAAGGCGGCGGAGGCGGACGGAACGCTCCCGCCCGGACGCGAGGAGGCGCGTCAGTGAAGTACATCGACGAATTCCAGGACCCGGATCTGGCACGCCGGCTCCTCGACGAGATCCACGCCACGGTGACCAGGCCCTGGGCCCTGATGGAGGTCTGCGGCGGCCAGACCCACTCCATCATCCGCCATGGCATCGACCAACTGCTGCCCGCGGAAGTGGAACTGATCCACGGCCCGGGCTGCCCCGTGTGTGTGACCCCGCTGGAGGTCATCGACAAGGCGCTGGAGATCGCCTCCCGCCCCGGGGTGATCTTCTGTTCCTTCGGCGACATGCTCCGGGTGCCCGGCACCGGCCGTGATCTGTTCCAGGTGAAGGGGGCGGGCGGGGACGTCAGGGTCGTCTACTCCCCGCTCGACGCGCTGCGCGTCGCCCAGCAGAACCCGGACCGGGAGGTGGTGTTCTTCGGTATCGGCTTCGAGACCACCGCGCCCCCCAACGCGATGACGGTCCATCAGGCCCGCAAGCTCGGCATCCGGAACTTCAGCATGCTGGTGTCGCATGTACGGGTGCCCCCCGCGATCGAGGCGATCATGCGGTCGCCGAGCTGCCGCGTCCAGGGCTTTCTGGCCGCGGGGCATGTGTGCAGCGTGATGGGCGTCGACGAGTACCCGGACCTGGCGGAGCGCTTCCGGGTCCCGATCGTGGTCACCGGATTCGAACCCCTGGACATCCTCGAAGGGGTACGCCGCACCGTGGCCCAGCTCGAACGGGGCGAGCATCGAGTCGACAACGCCTACCCCCGTGCCGTCCGGTCCGAGGGCAACCCGGCCGCCAAGGCCATGCTGGAGGACGTCTTCGAGGTCGCCGACCGCGCCTGGCGCGGCATCGGCGTGATCCCCGACAGCGGCTGGCGGCTGTCCCCCAAGTACCGCGACCACGACGCCGAGCACCGCTTCGCGGTGGAGGGCATCCGGACCCTCGAACCCGCCGAGTGCCGCAGCGGAGAGGTCCTGCAGGGCCTGCTCAAGCCGCACGAGTGCGAGGTGTTCGGCACCCTGTGCACCCCGCGCACCCCGCTCGGAGCCACGATGGTCTCCAACGAGGGCGCCTGCGCCGCGTACTACCTCTACCGGCGCCTGGACCTGACCCCCGCGGCCCGGGAGGCGACCCCCGTTGTCTGACAGCACCGATCTGCGCATGCCGTCCGTGGACCCGGCGGCCTGGACCTGCCCCGCCCCGCTGCACGACCGGTCCCGCGTCGTCATGGGCCACGGCGGCGGCGGGGCGCTCTCCGCCGAGCTGGTCCGGGACGTCTTCGCGCCCGCCTACGGAGGAGACGCGCTGGCGCAGCTCGGCGATGCCGCCGCGCTGTCGCTGGGGGGACTGCGACTGGCGTTCTCCACCGACTCCTTCGTGGTGCGGCCGCTGTTCTTCCCCGGCGGCAGCATCGGCGACCTCGCGGTCAACGGCACCGTCAACGACCTCGCCATGAGCGGTGCCCGGGCGTCGTACCTCTCCTGCGGATTCATCCTGGAGGAGGGCGTCGAACTGGAGACGGTCGCCCGGGTCGCCGACGCGCTGGGCGCGGCGGCGCGGATCGCCGGGGTCGAGGTGGCGACGGGCGACACCAAGGTGGTGGAGGCCGGCCACGGCGACGGCATCTTCATCAACACGGCCGGTATCGGGCTGATCCCGGCGGGCGTCGATCTGCGGCCGCAGCGGGTAGTCCCCGGCGACGTCGTGATCGTCAGCGGCCCTATCGGTGTCCACGGTGTGGCGATCATGAGTGTCCGTGAGGGCCTGGAGTTCGGCGTGGAGATCGAGAGCGACTGCGCGGCGCTGGGCGGACTGGTGGACGCCATGCTCGCCGTCACCCCGGACCTGCATGTGCTGCGGGATCCCACCAGGGGAGGGCTGGGGGCCGTACTGAACGAGATCGCGGTCGCCTCGGGGACCGGCGTCGTCATCACCGAGCGCGAGGTCCCGGTCCCGCCGGCCGTCGCCAACGCCTGCGCCGTGCTGGGCCTCGACCCGATGTACGTGGCCAACGAGGGCAAGCTCGTGGCGTTCGTACCGCGGCAGCACGCCGACGCCGTCGTGGACGCGATGCGGGCGCATCCGCTGGGCGCCGAGGCCAGGGTCATCGGCGAGACGGTGGCGGAGCACCCGGGCATGGTCGTGGCCCGCACCGGCCTCGGCGGCACCCGCGTGGTCGACCTGCCGATCGGGGAGCAACTGCCCAGGATCTGCTGACCCGTTCGGTCCGGACGCCGCGCGGCGGCGGCCCGCCTCCCACGGTGGACGCGACGACCCCCGTCGTACGGCCGCCGTGTCCGGTGGGCCGCCGGGAGGGGCCGGCCGCCGGCTGGGCGCGCCCGGGGCTTTGAACAAGATCCGCCGTTGCTGCGTACTCGTCGATGTGACCTCACGGAGCCCCTTACCGCCGCCGTCGCTCATCGGGTGGTGCCGGGCCGTGAGGCGGACTTCCACTCGGGGAGCGGGCCCTGCCGCGGACGACCGCGCGGCGGCCCCGGGCAGGCCCGAGTCCGACACGAGGGAGGTGGGCGGGTGAAGACCCTGCTCATCGACAACTACGACTCCTACACGTACAACCTGTTCCAGCTGATCGCCGAGGTCAATGGCGAGGAGCCGGTGGTCGTGCTCAACGACACCCCCGTCGAGGACCTGCCGGATCTGGCGGCGTTCGACAACGTGGTGGTGTCGCCGGGACCCGGACACCCCGCCGAGCCACGGGACTTCGGCATCGGCGCGAGAGTGATCGCACGGGCCGGTATCCCCGTGCTCGGGGTCTGTCTCGGCCATCAGGGCATCGCGGTGGGGGAGCGGGGCAGTGTCGCCCGGGCGCCGCGGCCCCGGCACGGGTATCTGTCCACGGTCCGGCACGACGGCCGGGACCTGTTCCAGGGCCTGCCGCAGAACTTCACCGCGGTCCGCTACCACTCGCTGTCCGTGGCCGAGCCGCTGCCCGAGACCCTGGAGGCCACCGCCTGGGCGGAGGACGGGGTCGTGATGGGCCTCAGGCACCGCACCCGGCCCCTGTGGGGCGTGCAGTTCCACCCCGAGTCGGTGCTCACCGACTACGGCCACCGCATGCTCGTCAACTTCCGCAATCTGACCGCCGAGCGTGCCCGCAGGACCCGTACGAAGAACACCACGATCCCGCAGTCCGCGACCGCTGTTCCCCGCCCGCGCCGCAGCGTCCGGCCCGCCCACCGGCTGCACTACCGCCGGCTCGCCACGGCCGTCGACGCCGAGGCCGCGTTCGTCCGGATGTGCGCCGACGCGCCCCGGGCCTTCTGGCTGGACAGCGCGCGCGTCGAGCCCGGGCTCGCCCGCTTCTCCTTCTTCGGGGACGGCACCGGTCCGCTCGCCGAGTTCGTGCGCTACGACGTCGACAGCGGCGTCTGCGAGATCGAGCGGCCCGGGCGGCCGGTGCGCCGGGTCCGGGCGAGCGTCTTCGACTACCTCAAGCGGCAGTTGGCGACCCGTCATGTCGACGCCACCGGCCTCCCCTTCGACTTCACCGGCGGCTATGTCGGCTACTTCGGCTACGAGACCAAGGCCGAGTGCGGCTCGCCCAACACGCACCGGGCCGAAACCCCCGACGCCTGCTGGCTGTTCGCGGACCGGCTGATCGCCGTGGACCACGAGGAGGGCGCCACCTACGCGGTGTGCGTCGCGGAGGACAACCCGGCGGCCACTCAGGAGGCGGCCGACTGGCTCGACAGCGCGATGGCCCAGCTCACCTTTGTCTCCTCCGGCGAGCCCCCCGCCGCCCCCGACCCCGTGGAACCGGGGCCGGCCGCCGCCGAGCCGTGGCTGGTGCGCGACCGCACGGCCTATCTCGCGGACATCGAGGCCTGCCGACGTGAGCTGGAGGCCGGCACCAGCTATGAGATCTGTCTGACCAACGCCGCCCGGCTGCCCGCGCCCGAGGACGCCCAGGACTTCTACCGGGTGCTGCGCCGTGTCGACCCGGCGCCGTACGGGGCCTTCCTCAGGTTCGGGGATCTCGACGTGGCCTGCTCCTCGCCCGAGCGCTTCCTGCGGATCACCCGGGACGGCGTCGCGCAGGCCAGACCCGTCAAGGGCACCGCGCCCCGCGGTACGAACCCGGCGGAGGACGCCCGGCTGCGGCACTCGCTGGCCGTGGACGACAAGACCCGCGCCGAGAACCTGATGATCGTCGACCTGCTCCGCAACGACCTGGGCCGGGTGTGCGCGACCGGCACGGTACGGGTCGCCCGGCTCATGGCCACGGAGACCTACGCCGCTGTGCACCAGCTGGTCTCCACCGTCGAGGGCCGGTTGCGCGAGGACACCGATGCCGTGGACTGCGTACGCGCCTGCTTCCCCGGCGGCTCGGTGACCGGTGCGCCGAAGCTGCGGTCCATGGAGATCATCGGCGCGCTGGAGACCGAGGCCAGGGGCGTCTACGCCGGGGCACTCGGCTACTTCGGCTGCAGCGGCGCTGCCGACCTGGGTCTCGTCGTCCGTACCGCCGTACTGGCCGACGGCCTGATGCAGCTCGGCGCCGGCGGCGCCATCGTCCTCGACTCCGATCCGGCCGCGGAGTACGAGGAGATGCTGCTCAAGACGGCCGCCGTGATGCGCGCCCACCACGAGCACACCACCGCACCGGCCACCGAGGAGGCGGCCCGATGACCATGACCACCCCCCGGCCCGCCCTGCCGCCGGCCGAGGCGGAGGCTCCCGGCAATCTCGCGGCCCAGCTCGCCGCGCTCGCCGAACGCCGCGGCTGGAGCGGCCGGCCCGCCTTCCACCAGGGCCACCGCTGCTGGACCCATGGCGGGGTGCACGATCTCGCGGCCCGGGCGGCCACCGTGCTCGCCGAGCACGGCGTCGGCCCCGGCGACCGGGTCCTCCTCGCCCTCCCCGACTCCGTCGCCTGGGTCACCGCCTTCCTCGCCACCGCCCGCCTCGGCGCGGTCGCCGTCCTGGTCAACCCCGGGCTCACCCCGCCCGAACTGGAGTTCCTGGCTGAGGACAGCGGGCCCGTGCTGTGCGTGACCGGCCCCGGCCTCGGCGACCGGTTCCCGCGCCGCGCCCGCCTCGCCGCCGACCGGTTGACCGCCCTCACCGGGGCCGCCCGGCCCACCGCCGGCGCGCACCAGGTCGACGCCCACGCCCCGCTCTTCGTCCAGTACACCTCCGGAACCACCGGCCGCCCCAAGGGTGTCGTGCACACCCACGGCGACCCGAAGGCGTATCACGACCTCATCGCCCGACGGCTGCTGTGCATCACCCCGGACGACGTCACGCTGTCGCTGTCCCACCTGTTCTCCGCCTACGGCTTCGGCAACGCCTTCGTCTTTCCGCTCTTCTCCGGCTCCGCCGCGGTGCTTCCCGGCCGGCGCCCCGACCCGGCCGCCGTGGACGGACTCGTCGTACGGCACCGGGTGACCCTGCTGTACGCGGTGCCCGGCCAGTACGCGGCCCTCGTCGCGGAGCGGGCGGACGGGCACGAGGCGTGCTTCGTGTCCGTACGGGCCGCCGTCTCCTCCGGCGAAGCCCTGCCGGCCGGGCTGGCCCGCCGCATCACCGGCCTGCTCGGCGCACCCGTCCTGGAACAGCTCGGCTCCACCGAGACCGGACACGCCTTCTGCGCCAACAGCTTCGACCACAACCACCCGGGCACCGTCGGCCGCCCCGTACCCGGCTTCGAGGTCGAGGTGCGCGACCCGGCCGGGCATCCTGTGCCGGACGGCGGGGACGGGGAACTGTGGGCCCGTGGACCGACGGTGACGGCCGGGTATGTGAACCGGCCTGAGGAGAACGGGCGCGCCCTTGTCGGCGGCTGGCTGGCCACCCGGGATCGGGCGCGCCGCGAACCCGACGGCACCTTCACCCATCTGGGCCGCGTGGACGACATGGAGACGGTCGGCGGCGTCGCCGTCTCCCCGTTGGAGGCCGAGGAGCTGCTGCGGACGCATCCGGCGGTGCGGGAGGCGGCGGTGGTCGCCGTCACCGACCATGCCGGAGCGCACCGCCTGCGCGCCTTCGTGGTGCCCGTGACTCCGATCCCGGTGGGCCTGGAGGCCGACCTGATCTGTCTGGCCCGGGAGAACCTCGCCGCCTTCATGGTCCCCCGGGGCGTCAGCTTCGTGCCGTCGCTGCCCCGTACCCCCTCCGGAAGACTCCGCCGCCATCTGGTCCGACGGGGAGCGTGGTGATCTGCTCCGAGGCCCCGCCCCGACGGCCCGTCAGCCACCGCCCGGGTAGACCTCGTCGACGTTCGGGCGGGGCGCGGGGCGGTGCCGTGCGGCGGGGCCCAGTGCGAAGGCGCGCAGGAGGTTCTCCGTCGTGCGGGTCACGAAGGCACCGGTACGGGCGTCCATGCCGTGGTCGCGGCCGCCGTCGGGGGTGCCTGCCAGCAGGGCTTCCACCCAGCGCATGGTGCCGGTCGCGAAGACGCCGGCGCCGCTTTCGACCGTGTAGTACGCCGAGTCGCTGTGGCTGCGCCGGCCGCCGCACACGAGCGGCGAGTGCGCCGTGATCTCCAGCGGTTCGGGGACGGGGGCGCCCGGGGTGACCCGGTCGTACTCGACGCCGACCAGGTGGTCGAAGCCGTCCCCGGGGCGCACGCCCGTTCCCTCGTAGAGCCAGTGGTCCGCAGCCCGGACGACGTAGGGCGCGTCCGTCGGGTAGCCCTCGTAGAGCACGCCCGTGAGCGACGACTCGGGGTCGGCCGACGGAGCCTGGCGGAAGTCCGTCGTCGCCAGGGCGGGACGGGAGGTGTAGCAGGGGTCGGCGCGGACGTCGGTCTTGTAGCAGACCACCGTGCGCTCGGGCCGCGCGTCGTCCTGTTCGAGGCGCACCCGGCGGAAGCAGGTGTTGGCGCCGAGGAAGACGACATTGGTGCCCGCGTCGCGGGCCTCGGTGACGTGCCGGCGCTGCTCCGGCGTCCAGTACTCGTCGTGCCCGAGGCTGACGACGGCGGCCGCCCCGCTCAGCACCGCCGGATCGCGGTGCACGTCCGGGCCCGTGGTGTAGGCGAGGGGGATGCCGAGCCGTTCCGCCAGGACCACCGCCGCCCGCTCGTACACCAGGAACTTCTCTGCGCCGTCCGCGTCGTAGGGCCGGTCGAAGCTGACGGCCAGTGAGCGGGTGGCGTACCCGCCGGACTGGCCCTCGTAGAGGCTGTAGCCGCCCCATCGGTTGTACGCCTGCCAGGTGGCGGGGGCGTGCATCAGCACGGTGCGGCCAGCGCCGCGGACGGAGCGCACGATCAGCGGGACATAGCGCTGGTGGCCGTCGTCCGTCTCCAGCCGCAGCAGATACGCGCCCTCCGGCCAGTCCTCGGTGCCGACCGTCAGGGTGCGCTGCCAGTCCGCGCGGACGGTGCGGGTGCCGGGGAGCATACGGGGGCCCGGCTGCGCGCGCCCCGGTAGGCGTTCCGAGGACCAGACGAGCCGGGCACCGGTCCCGCCGTACCAGCCGACGCGGAAGGCGGAGACACGGAAGGACGACGCGGTCGTCGACACATACAGACCGCACTCCTCGCCCGGTGTCACACTCACCCGATCGGCGTAACCGGCGACGGCGGGTGCGGGACCCGGCGAGCGGACGTGCCAGTCGGCGGTTCCCGGGCGGTCCCGTTCGGCTTCGGGCAGGCGGGAAGCGGTCCCCCGGGGGCGCCGGTGCGCGGCAGGGGCGGGGTCGCAGGCGGTGGCCGAGGCGAGCCCGAGGCAGGCGCACACGCCGAGGAAGTGCCTGCGCCCCAGGTGGTCGGTCCCGTCGGAGTCCTGACTTCGGTGCTGGTGCTGGTGCTGTCCCTGTTCCGCCCGGTTCGGCTTCTCGGGGCCCACATCGCCTCCCGCACGGTTCGGTCGACGCCCCTCGCCTTTCCCCGGCCAGGGTGGCACAGCGCGGTGGGGGCCGCCCGCGCGGCGGATCCCGGGCGCTACGACGGGGCGGGCCGCAGCGCCTGCAGCACCGCCCAGACGACGGAGATGAACGGGACGGCGACGATGGCCCCGATCACGCCGGCGACGATGCTGCCGCCGATGACGGACACGGCGACGACGAGCGGATGCAGACGGACGGCCCAGCTCATCACCAGGGGGTGCAGCACATGCCCCTCGATCTGGCCGATCACGACGATGAGCAGCAGCACGGCCGCCGCCGTGAGCGGGCCGCGGCCGGCCAGCGCGATCACCGTGGCTACGGCGAGCGCGACCGGCGAGCCGATCAGCGGTACGAACGTGGCGAAGAACTCCAGCAGGGTGAGCGGCAGCGCCAGGGGCACCCGCAGCAGGAACAGGGCGATGCCGACGAGGGCGGCGTTGGTGGCGGCGACGATGATGATGCCCCGGGTGTACCCCGCGAACGTGTGCCAGGCGGCGTGCCCCGCCCGGTCCCACGCCTCTCGCCCGGCCCGGGGCACCAGCCGGTCCCGCGTCCAGCGCCACAGCCGCTCGCCGGAGTGGAGGAAGAACACCGAGGAGAAGACCGCGAGCGCGGCTCCGGTGACCAGTTCGACGATCCGGCCGAGGCCGCTGACGGCGCTGTTGAGCAGCATGGTCCGGTGGGAGGACAGATAGGAGACGATCTGCTGCTGAAGATCGGAGAGCTTGTGCGGGCTGAGCCGGAACGGCGAGCGCTCCAGCCACTGTTGGATCTCCCGGATGCCGCCGCGGAACTCGTCGGCCAGTTTCGCCGACTCGCCCGCCACCGCGTCGCCCACCAGGGCGAGGACGGAGAAGAGGAGGAGGATGCTGCCGACGAGGCAGACGGCGACGGTCAGGGACCGGGGGAGCCGGCGGCTCAGCAGGTCGGTGAGGGGCCGCAGCACCGAGGTGATGACGAGGGCCAGGAACAGGGCCACAGCGATGAGCTGGAAGCGTCCCAGGATGGCGAAGACGCCGTAGACGACGATCCCGACGAGGATCAGTCGCCAGGCATAGGCGGCGGTGACGCGCAGCCAGCCGACCGTGCGGTCGGCCGCCGCGACGGAGTCGGCCGGGGCGCGCCGGGTGACGCGTACGGAGTGCGACGGCCGGCTGCCCAGCACGACGGCACCCGTCCTGCGCCCTCGCCCCGGCCCGTGTGCCGGGCCGCCCGTATGCGCCACCGCAGCTCCCGTGTCCCGGCCGTGGCATCCCCACAGCACATGTGGTCATCTCATAGCACATTAGGTGCAAAGCGGTCGGTGATCGGGCGCAACGCGCCCGCTCGGCGGCGGCGGCCCTCCGGGTGAAAGTCCCTGGCCAGAGTGTCACTTTGCGTGAGTGGCGCTCCTCGGTCAGGCCCCCAGCCAGTATCGTGAGGGCCTAGGGGGCGCTGGCGGTCCGCACCTTGTCTGTGTGATGCGGTCGGAGGACGGGATGAGCGGCAAAGGGCCGGGGCGGTCGGAGCAGAACCTGCCCAAACTGCGGCTGGACGAGCTCCTGGACGAGCTGCAGGCCCGTATCGACGCGGCCCGCGGCACCCAGGACCGGGTCCACCGTCTCCTGGAGGCCGTACTCTCCGTCGGACGGGAACTGGACCTGCCGCAGGTGCTGCGCAGCATCGTCGAGGCGGCCGTGGTCCTCGTGGACGCCGAGTACGGCGCGCTGGGCGTGATCGGCGACGACCGTATGCTGTCGGAGTTCCACACCGTCGGCATCAGCGAGGAGCAGCGGTCGGAGATCGGGGCGCTGCCCAGCGGGCACGGCATCCTCGGCGAGCTGATCCGGCATCCGGAGCCGCTGCGCCTCGCCGAGCTCTCGGAGCACCCGGCCTCCTACGGCTTCCCCGCCCACCATCCCCCGATGCACTCCTTCCTCGGTGCGCCCATCCGGGTGCGCGACCGGGTCTTCGGAAACCTCTATCTGACCGAGAAGCGCGGCGCCGCGCAGTTCGACGCCGAGGACGAGGCGGTGCTGTCCACGCTGGCGGTGGCCGCCGGTGTCGCCGTGGAGAACGCCCGGCTCTACGAGGAGACACGGCTGCGTGAACGCTGGCTCAGGGCGAGTTCCCAGGTCACCAGCGCTCTGCTGTCGGGCGCCCCGGGCCCGGAGGTACTGGAGCTGATCGTCGAGCAGGCGCTGGGGATCGTCTCCGCCGACGAGGGCATGATCGCCGAGCGGATGTCCGGGGAGACCGTGCTGCGGCCGCTGCTCGCGGTCGGTTCGCAGTCCGAGCGCCGCCGTGGCCTCGTGGTGTCGGGACAGGACGGGTTCGTGGAGGCCGCGTTGAGCACGGCGGAGCCGGTGGTCAGCGCCGACATCCAGAAGGACGTCCGGATCAACCGGGACTCGGATCTGTGGGCCGGACTCGGGCCCGTGCTCGGGGTGCCGCTGGTGGCCAGCGGCAAGTCCCTCGGGGTGCTGCTGCTCGGACGCGCGGCGGGCCGTACCCCGTTCACGGACGCCGACGCCGGTCCGCTGCTCGGGTTCGCGGGACAGGCCGCGCTCGCGCTGGAGCTGGCCGAGCGCCGCCGGGACGCCGAGCAGATCGCGCTGCTCCAGGACCGTGACCGTATCGCCCGCGACCTGCACGACCTGGCCATCCAGCGGCTGTTCGCGGCCGGGATGACGCTGCAGAGCACCCAGCGCTTCGTCGACCACCCCGAGGCCGCCGAGCGGCTGTCGCGGGCCGTCGACGACCTGGACGAGACCATCAAGATCATCCGGTCGACCATCTTCGGGCTGCGGACCCATGGCAGCCAGACCAAGGAGCAGACCGGTCTGCGCGCCCGGGTGTCCGCGACGGTGACGGGGTCGGCCGCCTCCCTCGGCTTCACCCCCGCCCTGCGGATCGAGGGCCTCGTGGACACCGAGGTGCCCGACGACACGGCCGACCATGCGATCGCTGTCCTCGGCGAGGCCCTGAGCAACGCGGCCCGGCACTCCGGGGCGCGCTCCGTGGATGTGCACCTGCGGCTCGCGACGGGCGAGTTGACGCTCACGGTGGCCGACGACGGCTGCGGGGTGCCGCAGGACGCGGACCGCAGCGGGTTGCGGAACCTGGAGGAACGGGCCGTCGCCCTGGGCGGCACGCTCACGGTCGGCGAACGCCACGAGGGCGGCGGGACACGGCTGGTGTGGTGCGTCCCGGTACGGCCGCCGGGGGACTGACGGCCCGGCGGATCCGGCCGCAGTCACCTCACCCGGACGGTGCCGGGGGCCGCCGGCTCACCGGGCCGGGCCGCTCCGGGACTCCGGCGGCGCGAGCTGGGAGGCGAGGACCGCGGCCTGGACCCGTCGCTGCACCCCCAGCTTGGCGAGCAGCCGGGAGATGTGGTTCTTGACCGTCTTCTCCGACAGATACAGCTTCTTGCCGATCTCCCGGTTGGTGAGCCCGTCCCCGATCAGCGCGAGGACGTCCCGCTCGCGCGGCGACAGGCTCGCCAGTTCGGAGGCGACGGGCTGCTGCTCGGCGGGGTCGGAGCGCAGCGAGCGCATCAGCCGTGCCGTGGTCGCGGGGTCCAGCATGGACTGCCCGGAGGCCACGGTGCGCACCGCCGAGATCAGGTCGGAACCCTTGATCTGCTTGAGCACATAGCCCGAGGCTCCCGCCATGATCGCGTCGAGCAGCGCGTCCTCGTCGTCGAACGAGGTCAGCATCAGACAGGCCAGCTCCGGCATCCGGCTGCGCAGCTCGCGGCAGACGCTGATGCCGTCGCCGTCGGGGAGGCGGACGTCGAGGACGGCGACGTGCGGTCGCAGCGCCGGGGCGCGGGTGAGTGCGTGCTCCACGGTGTCGGCGTCCCCGACCACCGAGATGTCGGGTTCGGCGTCCAGCAGATCGGCCAGGCCGCGTCGGACGACCTCGTGGTCGTCCAGCAGAAAGACCCGGATGGGGTGCTCCCCGGTGAAGGTGGGCGCCTCGGCCATCGCAACCTCTCGTTCTCGGTGCGGGGGCGGGCTGCGGGACGCCCGCGATCACGATCTTCGCCCACGGGGGACCGGAAGCACTAGGGCCGTTCGGCCCACTGCCTCACGGGTCCCGGTGACGGTCTGAAGAGCGGTCGCATCGGCTGCTCCCGGTGGTCGGTGGGCACCGCGCGGAGCATGCTGGTCGTCGGGGAAGCGTCCGTCACCACCTCGCTGCGGGCGCGGAACCCGGGACACCCTTCCGGTGGGCGGGGAGCCCAGTGCGGGCCCGCGGTCCCGCCCCGGCCAGGGGCCGTCCGGCCCCCTGACAGGTCTGAGCGGCCCCTGCGCACCTCATGGCACCCGGACGAGGTTCGACGTGAGGGCACCACGGCCCGTACGCCGCACGCGCTGGAGGTGCGCACCATGGCTCAGCACGTCACCGCGGGAGTCGACGCGTCGGCCGAGAGCCTCGCCGCCGCTCACTGGGCCGCCCGGGAGGCGCTGCGGCGCGGCGCCGGGCTCCGCCTGGTGCACGCCTGGCACCGGCCGCCGGCGCCGGGGACCGCCGTGCCCGTCGACACCGGACGGCTCCGCGCCGCCGAGCGTGATCTGCGGCGGTCGGTGGCCAGTGTGCGTGCCGCGCACCCGGGCCTGCGCGTGGAGGAGGCGATGGTGCCCGACCCGCCGGTGGCCGTACTGCTCGCGGCTGCCGAGGAGTCGGAGGTACTGGTGCTCGGATCCCGGGGCCTCGGCCGGATCGCGGGCTTCGTGCTCGGTTCGGTGTCCCAGCGCGTCGTCGCCCGGTCACCGCGGCCGGTGGTGCTCGTCCGCGCCGGCGAGGCCTGCGCCGACGAGCATCTGCCCGCCCTGGACGGCCTCTCGCCCGACGAGATACCGGAGACCCCCTACCGCGACGTCGTCCTCGGACTGGACACCGAGCACCCCTGTGACGAGCTGATCGGGTTCGCCTTCGAGTCGGCCCGCCGGCGTGGCGCCGGACTGCGCGTGATCCACGCCCTCGATACCGCGCCCGCCTGTGGCGCCTCCGGCCGGTCGAACACGGTACGCCCCGGAGAATCCGCGACCGAGCGGGAGCACTTCGTGGTGGCGGCGCTGCGCCCCTGGTGCGAGAAGTTCCCCCGGGTCCGTGTCACCGAGACGGTCACGGAGGGGCGGGCCGCCGCCGAACTGGTGCATGCCTCCGTGTGCGCATCCCTCCTCGTCGTGGGGCGCCGTCAGCGGGACACCCGTCTCGGTCCGCTCATCGGCGCCGTCACCCATGCGGTGCTGCACCACGCCGACTGCCCCGTCGCCGTGGTCCCTTACACCTGAAGGAGTTCGGGGGCGCGTACGCGGACGGTCCGGTGACCGGTTCGGAGGCGGGCACGGGGGTACTCGGCGGGCTTCGCCGACCCGGTCGCAAGGGGCCGGTCGGCCCCTGGAGGGGACCTGCGGCCCCTGCACCGTACGGGCCCCGCACGGCGACGCTGGGAGCGGATCCGGAAAGCCCCGGGATCCACGATTCAGGAGGTGGAGATCATGCCCCGCCCCGTCATCGTCGGCCTCGACGGCTCGTCCGAGAGCCGGGCCGCCGCCGAGTGGGCCGCCCGCGAGGCGAAGCTGCGCGGCCTGCCGCTCACACTGGTCCATGTCTGCGAGCCCGCGCCGAGTCCCCTGATGCAGGCCCCGCTGCTGGGCGCCGAGACGGATCAGCACTGGACCGAGAGGATCCCCCGTGAGACCGCCGAGGGGCTGCGACTGCGGCACCCCGGCGTCGCGGTGACCACCGAGCACCTCGCGGGACGGCCCGTCGAGTGGTTGGTGCGGGCGGCCGGGGACGCCGAGTTGCTCGTCCTCGGGACGCGCGCGCTGAGCGGCATCGGCGGATTCCTGGTCGGCTCGGTGTCGCTCGCCGTCGTCGCCCACGCCGTACGGCCGGTGGTCCTGGTCCGGGGCGGGGAGCAGGCGGCCGACGAGCACGAGCGGGACCCCGTGGGGATCCCGTCCGCGGCCGCCCCGTTTCGCCCGGTGGTCCTCGGGCTCGACATCCGCAGCCCGGACGCGTCGCTGCTCGGGTTCGCCTTCGAGGAGGCCGCCCAACGCGTCGCCGCACTGCATGTCGTGCACGCCTGGGACATGCCGTTCACCTCCGTCGACGCCCTGGCCGCCGGTGTCGACCTGTACGACGAGTATGCGCGGGAGCGGTCCGTCGCCCTGAACGAGGTGCTGGGCGCGTGGCGGCAGAAGTATCCGGCGGTCGAGGTGGTCGAACAGTCCCGCATGGGCAGCGCCGCCGCACTGCTGGCCGACGCCTCGCAGGAGGCGTCGCTGGTCGTGGTGGGCCGGCGGATCCGCCGAAGCCCGCTCGGCACCCGTATCGGCTCCGTCACCCACGCCGTCCTGCACCATTCCCCCGCCCCCGTCGCCGTCGTCGCCCACGACTGACCGCCCCGGCGGCGCACAGCCACGGTCCCGCGCCGCCCCGCCCGCCGAGCAGCACCCTCTGACGACTTGTGGAGTCACCCATGCCCCAGGCCGACCAGCCGACCGGGACCACACTCACCGACGACGAACTGCGCACCCTGGACGCCCACTGGCGGGCCGCCAACTACCTCGCCGCGGGCCAGATCTACCTGATGTCCAACCCGCTGCTGACCGAGCCCCTGCGGCCCGGGCACATCAAGCCGCGGCTGCTCGGCCACTGGGGCACCTCGCCCGGGCTCAACCTCGTGTACACCCATCTCAACCGGGTCATCACAGCCCGCGGCCTCGACGCCCTGTGCGTTTGGGGGCCGGGGCACGGCGGTCCGTCCGTGCTCGCCAACTCCTGGTTGGAGGGCAGCTACAGCGAGACCTACCCGGACGTGACCCGGGACGCCCAGGGCATGGCGAAGCTGTTCCGTCAGTTCTCCTTCCCCGGCGGCGTCCCCAGCCATGTCGCGCCCGAGGTGCCGGGCTCGATCCACGAGGGCGGCGAGCTGGGCTACTCGCTCGCCCACGCCTACGGCGCCGCTTTCGACCACCCGGATCTGCTGGTGGCCTGTGTGATCGGCGACGGAGAGGCGGAGACCGGACCGCTGGCCGCCTCGTGGCACTCCGACAAGTTCCTCGACCCGGTGCACGACGGCGCGGTGCTGCCGATCCTGCATCTCAACGGATACAAGATCGCCAACCCGACGGTGCTGTCCCGGCTCCCGGAGCCCGAACTCGACGCGCTGCTGCGGGGATACGGCCACGAGCCGATCCATGTCGGCGGCGACGACCCCCGCCAGGTCCACCGGGCCCTCGCCGCGGCCTTCGACGACGCCCTGGACCGCATCGCCCTGCTGCAACGCACCGCCCGCGAGGAAGGAGTGGCCGAGCGCCCGCACTGGCCGATGATCGTGCTGCGCACCCCCAAGGGCTGGACCGGACCGGCGGAGGTGGACGGCGTACCGGTCGAGGGCACCTGGAGGGCCCACCAGGTGCCGCTCGCCGCAGTCCGCGAGAACCCCGAGCACCTCCGGCAACTGGAGGCGTGGCTGAAGTCGTACCGGCCCGAGGAACTGTTCGACGACGACGGCCGCCCGAGCGCCGACGTCCTGGCATGGGTGCCCCCGGGCGCCCGCCGCCTGGGCGCCACCCCGTACGCCAACGGCGGACTGCTCGTCCGCGACCTGCCGATCCCCGACCTGGACGGCTTCGCGGTGCCCGTCGACAAGCCGGGCGCGACCCTGCACGAGCCCACCCGGGTCCTCGGCGGACTGCTCGAACAGATCATGAAGGACACCGCCGCCCGGCGGGACTTCCGCCTGGTCGGCCCCGACGAGACCGCCTCCAACCGGCTGGAGGCCGTTTTCCGCGCCAGCGGCAAGGCCTGGCAGGCCCAGATGCTCCCGGTGGACGAACACCTGGACCGGCACGGCCGCGTGATGGAGATCCTCTCGGAACACCTGTGCCAGGGCTGGCTGGAGGGCTACCTCCTCACCGGACGGCACGGGCTGTTCTCCTGCTACGAGGCCTTCGTGCACATCGTCGACTCCATGGTCAACCAGCACATCAAGTGGTTGAAGACCGCGCGGCGACTCCCCTGGCGCGCCCCCGTCGCCTCCCTGAACTATCTGCTCACCTCCCATGTGTGGCGCCAGGACCACAACGGCTTCTCGCACCAGGACCCCGGTTTCGTCGACCACGTCCTCAACAAGAGCCCCGAGGTCGTGCGCGTCTATCTGCCCCCGGACGCCAACACCCTGCTGTCGGTCGCGGACCACACCCTGCGCAGCCGTGACTACGTCAATGTGATCGTGGCCGGCAAACAGCCCTGTTTCGACTGGCTCTCCATGGACCAGGCTCGTGTCCACTGCGCCCGCGGCGCCGGGATCTGGGAGTGGGCGGGCACCGAGATCGGCGGCGAGCCGGACGTGGTCCTCGCCTGCGCGGGCGACGTGCCCACGCAGGAGGTGCTGGCCGCCGCCCAGTTGCTGCGCCGCCATCTGCCCCAGCTCGCGGTCCGGGTGGTCAACGTGGTGGACATGACCCGGCTGCTGCCGCACGAGGAACACCCGCACGGGATGACGGACTTCGAGTACGACGGCCTCTTCACCGTCGACAAGCCGGTCGTCTTCGCCTACCACGGCTACCCCTGGCTGATCCACCGGCTCGCCTACCGCCGCAACGGCCACCGCCATCTGCATGTGCGCGGCTACAAGGAGTCCGGGACCACGACCACCCCGTTCGACATGGTGGTCCGCAACGACCTCGACCGCTACCGACTGGTCATGGACGTCATCGACCGTGTCCCCGGGCTCGCGGTCCGCGCCGCCGCCGTACGCCAGCAGATGGCCGACGTCCGTATCCGCCACGAGGCCTGGATCCGCGAGCACGGCACCGATCTGCCCGAGGTCGCCGACTGGACATGGGCGTCCTGACACTGAGGGCCGACTGATCGAGAGATCGAGGGGACGGACGGCCGACGGCGTCCACGGCCCGCCACCGGGCTCCACACCTGAGGCCGAGCCTCCGGTGTCAGACCTTGAGGCTGAACCAGGTCGTCTTCCCCTCGTCCGTCGGCCGGACGCCCCAGCCGTCGGCGACCGTCCGCACCAGCAGCAGGCCCCGTCCGCACTCCTCGTCCTCGGCCGCCTCACGCGGCTGGGGCAGATGGTGGCTGCGGTCGCTGATCTCGACGGTGAGGTCGGTCTCCGTCCGGCACACATGCACCCCGATCGGGCCCTGGCCGTGCTGCACCGCGTTGGTGAGGATCTCGGAGAGCAGCAGTCGGGCGTCGTCCGTGCGGTCCGCGCAGTCCCAGTCCGCGAGGGTCTTGTCGAGGAACTCGCGGCCCGCCGGGACGGAGCGCGGATCGCAGGGCAGATCCGTCGCCGCCGTGGCCAGCGGAGCCGCGGGCAACTGGGTCAGCAGCAGCGTCACGTCGTCGTGGCCGTCGGCGTCGGCCAGCAGGGTCGACAGCACATGGTCCGCGACGCCCTCCAGGTCGGGCGACGTGGTCGCCAGCTTGTCCAGGGTGGCGACGAGCTGGATGAGCTGGTCCTCGATGTCGGTGCCCGGGGTCTCGATCAGACCGTCGGTGTAGAGCACCAGGGTGGCGCCGCGGGCGATCGTGCTGCACGACTGCTCGTAGATCACCCCGCCCACCCCGAGGGGCGCGTTCACCGGCGCGGGCAGTGTCCGGGTGTCCTCACCGGGAGCGACCACCAGGACCGGCAGATGCCCGGCGGAGCACAGGGTCACCTCGCCCGTGTCGGCGGCGATGATCAGATAGCAGCAGGTGACCAGCTGGTCGGGGACGTCCAGGTCGGCGACCACGGTGTCCAGGGCCTGCATCAGCTGACGCGGCTGCAGCCCCGTCTTCGCCAGGGCGTGCGAGGCGGAACGGAGCTGGCCCATGACCGCCGCCGCCTCGAGACCGCGGCCCATCACATCGCCGATCAGCACACCGACGCGACCGGCGCCCAGCGGAATCAGGTCGAACCAGTCGCCGCCGACGCCCGCGCCCTGGGTCGCGGGACGGTAGCGGCTGGCGGTCGCCAGGCCGGGGATGGCGGGCGGCGTACCCATCAGACTGCGCTGCAGCGTCAGCGCGATGTGCCGCTGCTGCTCGTAGAGTTCCGTGAGCTCGGCCTCGGCGCGCTTGCGGTCGCTGATGTCCCGGACGATCGCGCACGCCCCGATGACCGAGCCGTCGGGGGCGCGCGTGGGCCACAGGGTGACGTCGACGTCCAGCATCTCGCCCGAGCGGGTCAGGCGCAGCGTCTCGAAGTGCTCGACCTTCTCGCCCTCGCGTAACCGCTCCAGGAGCGCGGTGATCTCCTGCTGCCGGTCGGGTGGTGCCAGCACGGACACGTGCCGCCCCATGACCTCGGTCGCCGTGAAGCCGTACAGCCGCTGTGCCGCGGCGTTCCAGTAGGTGATGTGGCCGTCGAGGGTCTTGGCGAGGATCGCGTCCTGCGAGGACTCGACCAGCGCGGCGAGTTCGTTGATCCGCTCCTCGGCGCGCTTGCGGTCGCTGACGTCGCGTACGGCGGCGGAGATGAGCAGGCCGTCGGAGGTCTCCAGGGGGCTGAGGCTGATCTCGACGGGGAACTCGGTGCCGTCCTTGCGCAGTCCGTACAGGTCGAGTCCGGCGCCCATGGGGCGGACCTGCTGGTTGTGGGCGTAGGCGTTGCGGTGTTCGGTGTGGGCGCTGCGGAAGCGGCCGGGGACGAGGAGTTCGACGGGGCGGCCGAGGAGTTCTTCGCGGCGGTGGCCGAAGAGGGCTTCGGTCTGGGCGTTGACGAGTCTGATGATGCCGGTGTCGTCCACGATGACCATCGCGTCCGGTGCCGCCTCCAGCAGTCCCCGGAACCTTTCCTCGGCCGCCCTGCGGTCGCTGACGTCGCGTACGGCGGCGGAGATGAGCAGGCCGTCGGAGGTCTCCAGGGGGCTGAGGCTGATCTCGACGGGGAACTCGGTGCCGTCCTTGCGCAGTCCGTACAGGTCGAGTCCGGCGCCCATGGGGCGGACCTGCTGGTTGTGGGCGTAGGCGTTGCGGTGTTCGGTGTGGGCGCTGCGGAAGCGGCCGGGGACGAGGAGTTCGACGGGGCGGCCGAGGAGTTCTTCGCGGCGGTGGCCGAAGAGGGCTTCGGTCTGGGCGTTGACGAGTCTGATGATGCCGGTGTCGTCCACGATGACCATCGCGTCCGGTGCCGCCTCCAGCAGTCCCCGGAACCTTTCCTCGGCCGCCTTGGGGCCGGTGTGGATCAGGCTGCCGCACGCGCACCCCTCAGGCGCGACCGCATCGACGGCACATGGCGGCAGTGGTTCGGTCACGTCGCTCATCTCCATCCCGACCCCAGGTTCCGATTCACCATGAGTCGGGCCATCCCAGCGCATGCCGGGCGGGCCTGGCGGGACATGTCGCTTAGTGGCCTGACTAGGGCCGAACCTGTCCGCCGGCGCTGCCTCGGTGACCGCTCCGGTGACCGGTACGGGACCGCGTCCGCCCGCCGCGCCACGGCGGCCGCGGGGCAGGGGCGGTCTCCGCTCGTCCCGAGGCCGGAATCAGCCCTCCGCGGCGGTGATGTCCTGGCCGTGAGCGAAGGTGATGTTCTCCGGGACGTCGGAGTGCACGTCGAAGACGCCGGTCAGCCGGGCGCTGCGCAGGACGCGCGGCACCCGGGTGCCGTCGACGACGAGTCGCAGTCGGCCGCCCCGCGCGAGGACGCGGTTGCGGACCCGGCACAGCAGACCGAGCCCGGCACAGTCGAGGAAGGACACCGGGCGCAGATCCAGCACCAGGTCCGGACGCGACTCGGTGGTGAGGGCGTCCAGCCGGGGGCCGAGGGACCGCACCGCGAGGATGTCGATCTCGCCACTCAGCCGCACGACCGCCGTCGCGCTGCCCATGTGTCCAGGCCCCCCTGACGACCACCCGGACTGCACTGCGAACATGCTGCGAGCCAAGCGGAACGGGCCCGTTTCCGGTAGGGCCGTTCGGCCCCCTTCGACCGGGGCCGAACGGGGCAGGCGGCGTGCCGACGGGGGAGGCGCCCCGAGGCCCGGGCGATCGGGACTGTCCGGCCCAGGCGGATCCTGAGAGAATCGGACAAGCTGGATAGGAAGGGCAATACTCGCATCCTGCCGGATGTCCGGCCCCACGGCTTCCACGCGTCCCCCGACCGAAGCCGGCCCGGGGACAGGAGGGAGGATCGCCATGAAGGGCTTCGTCTTCCACGGCACCGGACAGGCCGCCTGGGAAGAGGTCCCGGATCCCGCCATCAAGGACCCCACCGACGTGATCGTGCGCGTCGACACCGTCACCATCTGCGGGACGGACCTGCACATCCTCAAGGGCGACGTGCCCGAGACGCGCCCCGGCACCGTGCTGGGCCACGAGGCGGTCGGCGAGGTCGTCGAGACCGCCAACGATGTGCACACCGTGGGGCCCGGCGACCGCGTCCTGGTCTCCTGCATCACCGCGTGCGGCCGGTGCGGCTACTGCTGGGAGAGGACGTACGGCCAGTGCCGCGGCGGTGGGGGCTGGATCCTCGGCCGGCTGATCGACGGCACCCAGGCCGAGTACGTCCGGGTCCCCTACGCCGACCTGTCCCTCCACGCGCTGCCCGGCACCGTGGACAGCAAAGACGCCGTGCTCCTCGGGGACATCTTCCCCACCGCCTACGAGGTGGGGGTGCTCAACGGACACGTACGCCCCGGGGACACCGTCGCCGTCGTGGGAGCGGGACCCATCGGGCTCGCGGCGATCGCCACGGCCCGGCTGTTCGCCCCCGAACGCATCGTCGCCGTGGACCGGGCCGCGACGCGGCTGGACGCCGCCAAACAGCTCGGTGCGGACGCCCTGTCCGACGCCGACCAGGCCCCCGAGCAGCTGATCGCGGACCTCACCGACGGGCTCGGCGCCGACGTGGTCATCGAGGCGGTCGGGGCGCCGGAGAGCTTCGAGCTGTGCACCCGCATGGTGCGCCCCGGCGGACACGTGGCCAACATCGGCGTCCACGGCAAGCCCGTGACCCTGCACCTCGAGGAACTCTGGAGCAAGGACATCACCCTCACCACCGGCCTGGTCGACACCTATTCCACCCCCACGCTGCTACGGATGGCTGCCGCCGGCCGGCTGCCCACCTCCTCTCTGGTCACGCACACCTTCCCGCTGGATCAGATGGAGGAGGCCTACGACGTCTTCGGCCGGGGCGCCGACACCGGCGCACTCAAGGTGGTACTGGGCGGGGAGCAGCACGAGGTCGTCGCCGTCCGAGCGGCGTGAGGAGAAGGAGTGACGGGCCATGGCCGTACAGGGATCGTCGAACACGACGGAAGGCCATCCCGCGGGCGCTCTAGGGCGCAGGCTCGCGCTGCGGCGAGAGGAGCTCGGTCTGTCCCGGTGCCAGGCGGCCGCCCGGGCGGGGATGGCCTCCAGCTATCTGCAGTATCTGGAGGAGCAGCCCACCGCCGCGCCGGGCGTGAGCACCCTGCTCCGGTTGGCCGGAGCGCTCGAGACCACGGTGCTCGAACTCACCGGCGGCGACGTCGAGCTGCCCCCCGGCCTGGGGCAGGCCGGGGCGCATCCGAAGTTCTCCGAGATGACCATCCGGGAGTGCCGTGACCTGCTGTCGTCGCACGGTGTGGGACGCCTGGCCGTGCCCACCGTCTCGGGACCGGAGATCGTCCCCGTGAACTACGGCGTCATCGACGGCGCCGTCGTCTTCAGAACCGCCCCGGGCACCGTGCCGTCCCAGGCGTCCGGCACCCAGGTGGCCTTCGAGGTCGACCGCATCGACGCCTCGTTCAGCCAGGGCTGGAGCGTCCTGGTGCGCGGGCACGCCAGCACGGTCACGGATCCCGACTCCGTACAACGGCTGGAGGAGCAGGCGTACAGCGAGCCGTGGGCGGGCGGGGAGCGGGACCTGTGGATCCGGATCGAGACCCTCAGCATCACCGGGCGGCGCATCACCGTATGACCCGGGTGCGGCTCGTCACCCCGTCCCCGCCTCGACATCACGGGAGGACACCATGCACGGCACTCCGCGCCTCGTGGGCGACGTCATGACCCGCAAGGTCGTCGCACTGGGCCGAGCGGCGACGTTCAAGGACATCGTCAAGGCCATGCGGCAGTGGAACGTCAGCGCCCTGCCCGTGCTGGAGGAGGAGAACAGGGTCGTCGGCGTCGTCTCCGAGGCCGATCTGCTGCGCAAGGAGGAGTACCGCGGCGACAGCGACCAGGACCGGCAGTCCCGCCTGGAGCGGCTGTCCGAGCTGGTCAAGGCCGGTGCGGTGACCGCCGAGGAGCTGATGACCGCCCCGGCGGTCACGATCTCCGCCAACGCGACCCTCGGCCAGGCGGCCCGGACCATGGCCCGGTCCGGCGTCAAACGGCTCCCCGTCGTCAGCGACGACGGCGCGCTGCTCGGTATCGTCAGCCGCTTCGACCTGCTGAAGGTGTTCCTGCGGGAGGACGAGGACATCGCCGAGGAGGTCCGCGACGAGATCGTCGCCCATCTGTTCCCGGCCCCGCCGGAGCCGGTCCGTGTGGAGGTGTGCGACGGGGTCGTGAGGCTCATCGGGCGCGTCCCGGACACCTCGCTCGTGCCGGTGGTGACGCGCCTGGTGCGCGGCGTCGAGGGCGTGGTGGACGTGGACTGCGCGCTCTCGGGTCCGCCCCGGCGCCCGGACCTCGACCCCGACCTGCCCGCAGACGACCCCGCGGACCGCGTCGTGCACGGGGCCCGGGGCGTCGGCAGCATCCCGTGATGACACCGGCCCGCGCCGTTCCGGCGGCGGCTCATGATCCCGCCTCGCCCGCGAGGTGGTTCCACGGCACGAGGAGGACGATCCCACGGCACACGGCGAGACAGCGGTCCTACGGCGCGCGCGAGAAGGTGACGGCCGATGGCAGCGACAGGGCGTATCAGGGGGACGAGACGGCCGGGCGCCTGGCTGTGGCGGTGGCGGCGCAATCCGCTGCGGCGCCGCAGCGACCGGCTGGAGGCGTGGCTGGTCCTCGGCATCTGGGCGTTCGTGCTCCTGGCCGGCGTGCTCGGGGGCCGGGCGGCGGCGGGAGTCGTGGACCAGACGCTCGCCGCGCACCGCGCCCGGTCCCACGCGGCCCGCGCCGTGCTGACCCAGGACGCGGGCCGGAAGCCGGGGGCGCTGTCCGGATACGGCGACGGCGGCATGTGGGCGCAGGTGAGCTGGACCGCCTCCGGTTCGCCGCACACGGGTCTGGCCAAGGTCCAGCCGGGTACCAGGGCGGGCACCGCGGTCACCGTGTGGACGGACCGGTCGGGCGCGCTGGTCTCCAGGCCGGCCACCGCGGATCAGGCGCGGACGCAGGCCCAGGTCGTGGGAACGCTGGCCGGGATGGCCGCCGCGGCCGGGGTGCTGGTCTGCGGCCGGCTGCTGCGCGGACGGCTGAACCGCCGGCGCATGGAGGCATGGGACCGGGAGTGGGAGTGGTTCGGCCCGCAGTGGCGCAGGAGGGCCGGCTGACCCGCCCCCGCGGCCGGCGCGGCCTGCCGGCCGCGGGCGGGCCTAGGGCGTGTTTCGAAAGTCCCGTCCGGCCCGCGACTCCCCCAGCCCGGCGGCTGGGAGGTGCCCCCAGGCACGGCACCTCGCCGCGTTGTCGGGGGCATCCGCGTACGCCCAGTACGCGGACGACCCTCCGCCTTGCGATGCACCGCACCAGACGCCGCGGGCCCCGCCCTTCGGGGCGGGCGACGCTACTTTCGAAACACGCCCTAGTCACTCCCGGTCGGTTCCGGACAGATGGCTGTCCACGTCGACCACACCCTCGACCGCATGGGCCAGGCGCAGCGCCACCGGGATCACGGTGGTGTCCGGGACCTTCCCGGTGAGGGTGACGACGCCCTCGGTCACCATGATGTGGACGGGCTCGACCGGGGCCGGGAACAGGATGTCGACGATGTCGCGCCGCACCTCGTCGGCGATGTCGTTGTCCGGTCGCAGGAACACCTTGAGAAGGTCCGCCCGGCTGACCACGCCTTCGAGCATCCCCTCGTCATTGACGACGGGAAGCCGCTTGACCCGGCGCCGGGCCATGATCCGGGCGGCCTGGGCGAGACTGCTCCCGGGATGGACCGTGATCGCCGGCGAGGACATCAGCTCGCCCGCCGTCATCGCCTCCGCCCCGGCCGCCTCGGGCAGCCGGCACGCCTCGGCGTATCGGTCCGGGTCGCTCTCCCGTACCGCCTCCTTGGGCAGCAGATCGGCCTCGGAGACGACACCGACGACACGGCCCTCGCCCTCCAGCACGGGCAGGGCGCTGACCTTCCACCGGTCCATGAGGCCGATGATGTCCTTGACGGGGGCGTCACGGCCGACGGCGACGACGGCGCGGGTCATCACGTCCTCCACCCGGTGCGGGCTGCCCGTCACGGTGTCCTCCTCAACGCTCCCCGCTGCCGTAGGGGGCGTACAGATCGAGCAGCCGGGTACGGGCCGCGTGCAGCCGGTGCGCGAGGACGCGGCCCACCCAGACGGCGATGGCACGGCCGAACTCGGGGTCCGCGTCGCACATCGCCCGCACGGTCACCGCGTCGAACTCGTAGGCCCGCACCGGAGTCATGGCCTCGGCGCCCAGCTGCCACACATGCGGGGTGAAGTGCCAGGACCAGCCGACCAGTTCGCCATGGCCGAGCGACTCGATGACCGGGGCCCGGCGGCCGGGCACATGAAGATCCAGCGCCACCGTGCCGGTCCTGACGATCCAGAACCGGTCGGCGTGCCGGCCCTCCTCGAACAGACGGGTTCCCTCCGGGAAGGAGACGTGGCGGGCGATCTGCATCAGCCGTTCGCGGTGCTCGACCGGGAGGGCGGCGGTCATGGTGGTGGCAGAGGTCATCGCTCCCTGTCCTTTCGTTACGGTCGCCGGGGGCCGGTCAGCGAGTCCTTCGCGTGGCGCAGCGGCTTCCTCCCGCGCTCTGCGGCAGACCGTGTCATTTCTGTGTTCAGCGTGGCCGCGCACGGCGAACCGCGCCACGGGCCGCCCGGTCCCGGCAGGGGGTCGTTCGGCCCCGTCCCGGGACCGGACGACTCACGAGGACGCCTCCCGGGCGGTCCGGACGGGGGCGTGTGGTCCTCGCGGGGCGCGCGTCCACGCTCGTCGCCCGGGCCGCCCACGGCCGTCCGGGCCGCCCGGCGGCTCCACCGGTCCGCCATGACGAGGCGGGAAGGACCCCATCCGCTTCTCGCGGATCCTGATTGCGCGGTGCGCGGAAGCAAGCCGCTGCTCCGCGTCTTTCCCGGGCCCTTCCCGTCCCCTTCAGGACACCACGCGAGCGGCGGAACCGCCAGGTCTGAGGGGCAGGGCCGTGCGTCCCCGAAGAAGTCCGCACGGGCCCTGATGCCGAACCGGTCCATGGTGCGATGGTGAAAGGAGACGCTTGGCGCTGCGCGCCAACCGCAGCCCGGCGGAAGGCGGTGGAAAGGATGGAACTGCCCCTGGTCGTGGGCGTCGACGGATCGGAGCCCAGTCTCGCCGCGGTCGACTGGGCCGTGGACGAGGCGGCCCGGCACGGGCTGCCGCTGCGGCTGGTGTACGCCTCCTTGTGGGAACGCTACGAAGGCGGGGCACCGTCGGGCGATCCCGAGTACCGGTCCGAGGAAGCGCGGCTCGGCGACGTCGTCGAGTCGGCGGCCGAGCGCGCCCGTCGACGCGATCCCGCGGTGCGGGTCTGCACGGACGTCCTGCCCGAGGACGCGGTGTCCGCGCTGCTGCACGAGGGCCAGAGCGCCGCCGCCCTCGTCACCGGATCCCGTGGCCGCGGCGAACTGAAGGGGCTGCTCCTCGGCTCGGTCAGCCTGTCCGTGGCCGCACGAGCGTACTGTCCCGTGATCGTCGTCCGCGGCGACCGGGCCGGACTCGCCGGTACGCACGAGCGGATCCTGCTCGGGGCCGGGGACCCCGACTCGACGGCCGAGGCGGTGCGGTTCGCCTTCCGTGAGGCCGAGGCACGCGACTGCGTTCTCGACGTCGTACGGGCCTGGCGCCGGCCGACGCACGAGACCATCGACCACTCCGCCCCCGCCGGGATACCGGTACGCCTGCACGAGCAGCGCGCGTCCCTGCTGCTCGACGTGCTGCTGCGCGGCCCGGCGGCCGAGCGCCCCGGCGTCCGCGTGCGGCCCGCCACGGCGGAGGGGCCGGCCCGCACGGTGCTGCTGAAGCGCTCGGCGGCAGCCGACCTCGTGATCATCGGCGCGCGGCGCAGGAAGGGCCACCTCGGCCTCCAGCTCGGCCGCGTCGGCCATACCCTGCTGCACCACGCGGACTGCCCGGTCGCGATCGTGCCGCAGCACGAGTGAGCCCACCGCTTGGGAGGAGTGCCGCAGTGACGGGCTGGACCTGGCAGTACGAGGGCTACGAACCCCGGGACGAGCGGCTGAGGGAGTCCCTGTGCACGCTGGGCAACGGCTGCTTCGCCACCCGTGGGGCGCTCCCCGAGTGCTCCGCGGACCAGGTGCACTACCCGGGCACCTATGCGGCGGGCTGCTACAACCGGCTCACCACGCGCTGGGCGGGGCACCGGGTCGAGAACGAGGACATGGTCAACCTGCCCAACTGGCTGCCACTGCGCTTCCGCCTCGCCGGACAGCGGTGGCTCACCCCGGACACGGGGACCGTGCTCGACCACCGTCAGATCCTGCACCTGTCGGACGGACTGCTGGAGCGCCGCACCCGCTACGCGCTCGGCGGGCGCCGCACGCTGTCGGTCCGCCAGCAGCGCCTGGTGCACATGGCCGACCCCCATCTCGCGGCCCTGCGCACCGAGTTCACGGTCGAGGGCGGCGCCGTCGCACTGGAGGTCGAGGCCGCGCTCGACGGCGGCGTCACCAACGCGGGCGTGGCGCGCTACCGCGACCTGGACGGCCGCCATCTCACCCACGTCCACACCGGGACCCACGCCCCGGACACGGTCTGGCTGCGCTGCCGCACCCGTACCTCCGACATCCGGATCGGCCTGGCGGCCCGGCTGACCGCGAGCGTCCCCGCCACCACCCACCACACCTTCCCCCGCGCCGTCCAGCGCGTACTGCTCGACCTGGTGCCCGGCCGGACCGTGACCGTGGACAAGACGGCGGCCCTGCACACCTCCCGCGACCCCGCGATCACCGACCCGCTGGGCACCGCGATCGACCGGGTGAGCGCGGCCCCTGGCTTCGACGCCCTGCTCGAAGGGCACTGCACCGCCTGGCGGCAGCTCTGGCGCCGGGCCGCGCTCCACGTTCCCGGGGAGGCGGGCCATGTGCTGCGGCTGCACCTCTTCCACGTCCTGCAGACGCTCTCGCCGCACACCGCCGACCTCGATGTGGGCGTGCCCGCCCGGGGCCTGCACGGCGAGGCGTACCGCGGGCACGTCTTCTGGGACGAGCTGTTCGTCCTGCCGTATCTCAACCTGCACTTCCCCGAGGTGTCCCGGGCCCTGCTGCACTACCGCCACCGGCGGCTCGACCGCGCCCGCTCGGCGGCGCGCGCGAGCGGCCGGCGCGGGGCCCAGTACCCGTGGCAGAGCGGCAGCGACGGGCGCGAGGAGACCCAGGAACTGCACCTCAACCCGCTCTCCGGCCGTTGGCTGCCCGACCACAGCCGGCTCCAGCGGCATGTCGGATCGGCGGTCGCGTACAACGTGTGGCAGTACTGCGAGGCCAGCGGCGACGCCGAGTTCCTGCACACCAAGGGTGCCGAGATGCTGCTGGAGATCGCCCGCTACTGGGCGGACTCGGCCACGCACGACGAACGCCTCGGCCGGTACCGCATCCGCGGTGTGGTCGGCCCCGACGAGTACCACGACGCCTACCCCGGCGCCCGCGAGCCCGGCCTCGACGACAACGCGTACAGCAATGTCACCGCCGCCTGGGTGCTGGAACGCGCCCTGGAGGTGCTGCGTGTCCTGCCCGAACCCCGGCGGCGCGAGCTGGTCGAGCGCACCGGCCTGGACCGCGGCGAACTCGACCGCTGGGAGGAGGTCTCCCGCACCCTCCATCTGCCGTTCCACGACGGTGTCATCAGCCAGTTCGACGGCTACGGCGAACTCGCCGAACTCGACTGGGACGGCTACCGCAAGCGCTACGGAGACATCCGGCGCCTCGACCGGATCCTGGAGACGGAGGGCGACACCGTCAACCGCTACCGCGCGTCCAAGCAGGCCGACGTACTGATGCTCGGCTATCTCTTCTCACCGTCCGAACTCCGGCGCCTCTTCGGCCGTCTGGGCCACCGGCTGGACGAGGACCTCTGGCGTCGCACGGTCGACTACTACCTCTCCCGGACCAGCCACGGTTCGACGCTCAGCGGCCTGGTCCACGGATGGGTGCTGGCCCGGGCCCGGCGCGCCGGCGCGTGGGCCTTCTGCCAGGAGGCGCTGCGGGGCGACATCGCCGATCTCCAGGGCGGGACCACGGGCGAGGGCATCCACCTGGGCGCCATGGCGGGCACCCTCGACCTCGTCCAGCGCGGACTGACCGGCATGGAGACCCGCGGCGGCGCGCTCCTGCTCGACCCCGCGCCGCTGCCGGAGCTGTCGTCGTACGAGTTCGCCGTGCGCTACCGCGGGCACTGGGGCGTACGGCTGCGGCTGGAGCGGGGCCGGCTGGAGATCACCGTGCCCCCGTCCGACCGCGACCCCATCGCCGTCCGCCTGCCGCACCACGAGGTGCGCGTGGAGCCGGGGGAGACCTGCGAACTGCTGCTTCCGGACTGACGGACGCCCGCCCCGGATGTGATGCGCACCATTTTCACCCATTCGCCCGATGGGTAAGGTGACGCTGATGTCAGCCGACCTGTCCCCCGTCATAGCCGCCACCACACAGTGGCTGCTGCGCTCCTACCCGGGCACCGGCGGAGCCCTGGACGCCGCCCTGGCCGAGGCCCAGGCGTCCCAGGCCGTGATGGTCGCCGCCTGGCTGCGCTATCCCACCGTCACCGACGCCGGCCTCGTCGCCCTCGTCGGACCGGGCGGCTCCGCCCGCCTGGACTGGCTCACCGGCTCCGATGCGGCGGCCGCCGACGAGACCGACGCGGGCTGGCGCACCTGGGTGGACGAAGTGGTCGCCAGCTGGGCGGCCGCGTTGCTGACCGCCCCGTCCCTGGCCCGGGACGCGGTCGCCGCGCTGGCCACCACTGACCACACGGCGGGCCTGGCGTTCGACTTCCGCAGGCTCACCGATCCCGGTGAGCGGGACCGCCGCGCGGCTGCGCTGCTGCGCCACCCGGACCTGCTGGACGCGCTCGCCGGACTGCACCGCGACTCTCTCGTACGCCTGCTGCACGGCGAACCCGTGGACGAGGCTGCCCGCTCGGGCGCCGGCTGACCGGCTGACGTCCGAGGTCCGCCGGCGCACCAGGACCGGCGAGCAGCCCCGGTCGACCAGGTCGCCGGGACGCTCTGCGCCGGTCCGTCACTCGAAGCGCGAAGTGTCGCCCGCCCCCTTGCGCACGATCTCCGGCTCGCCGCTGGAGAAGTCGATGACCGTCGTCGGCTCGGTACCGCAGTCGCCGGAGTCGACCACGGCATCCACCATGTGGTCGAGTCGCTCCTTGATCTCCCAGCCCTGTGTCATCGGCTCCTCCTCGCCCGGCAGCAGCAGGGTGCTGGACAGGATCGGCTCCCCGAGCTCGGCCAGCAGCGCCTGTGCCACCACATGGTCGGGGATCCGGACGCCGACCGTCTTCTTCTTGGGATGCAGCAGCTTGCGCGGCACCTCGCGGGTCGCGGGGAGGATGAAGGTGTAGCTGCCCGGCGTCGACGCCTTGATCGCACGGAACACGTCCTTGTCGACGTGCACGAACTGACCCAGCTGTGCGAAGTCCTGGCACACGAGCGTGAAGTGATGTCGGTCGTCGAGATGGCGGATGGCGCGAATGCGGTCGATGCCGTCGCGGCTGCCCAGTCGGCACCCCAGCGCGAAGCAGGAGTCCGTGGGATAGACCACGAGCGCACCCTCGCGGATGCTGTCGGCGACCTGACCGATCGTGCGCGGCTGGGGGTTGTCTGGGTGAACGTCGTAGTACCTGGCCACCCGCCGAGTCTCGATCACACAGGGCCGTGCTGTCCATGCGGGCCGCCCGTCGGCCGCCGCACAGGTCATCCGCACGGCCCAACGGGCCCGATGCGCCCCGGGGCCGTCAGTCCTTGAGCCGGGCGATCTGCCGGATCTTGTTGGTCGCGTCGAGCGCGGCGACCTTGTACGACTCCGCGAGCGTCGGATAGTTGAAGACCGCGTTGACCAGGTAGTCGACGGTGCCGCCGCACCCCATGACCGACTGGCCGATATGGATCAGCTCGGTGGCCCCCGTGCCGAAGCAGTGCACTCCGAGCAGGGTGCGGTCCTCCGGGGAGACCAGCAGCTTCAGCATGCCGTGGGCATCGCCGATGATCTGCCCGCGGGCCAGCTCCCGGTAGCGGGAGATGCCGACCTCGAACGGCACGCAGTCCTCGGTGAGCTGATCCTCCGTCCGCCCGATGAAGCTGATCTCCGGGATGGTGTAGATGCCGATCGGCTGCAGGGCGGTCATCTCCTCCACGGGTTCGCCGCAGGCGTGGTACGCCGCCATACGGCCCTGTTCCATCGAGGTCGCGGCGAGCGCCGGGAAGCCGATCACGTCACCGACGGCGTAGATGTGCCCCACCTCGGTGCGGTAGTGCGCGTCGACCTTGATCCGGCCGCGCGCGTCGGCGGTCAGGCCCGCCTGGCCGAGGTCGAGTTCGTCGGTGAGGCCCTGGCGTCCGGCCGAGTACATCACGGCGTCGGCGGGGATCTTCTTGCCGCTCTCCAGGACGGTGAGGGTGCCCTTTGGGTGCCGCTCGACCGCCGCGACGGTCTCCCCGAAGCGGAAGGTGACGGCCAGGTCCCGCAGATGGTACTTCAGCGACTCGATCACCTCGACGTCGCAGAAGTCGAGCATCGCGTGCCGCTTCTCGACCACCGTGACCTTGCTGCCCAGGGCGGCGAACATGGAGGCGTACTCCATGCCGATCACACCCGCGCCCACGATGACCATCGACCGGGGCACCCGCTCCAGGTCCAGGACGTTGTCCGAGTCCATGATCGACCGGCCGTCGAACTCGACGCTCGCGGGCCGGGCGGGCCGGGTGCCGGTGGCGATGATGATGTGCTCGGCGCTCAACCGCCGTTCCTCGCCGGACACTTCGCGTATCGCGACGGTGTGGGGGTCCGTGAACCGCCCCGTCCCGGTGAAGAGGGAGACGCGGTTGCGGGAGAGCTGGCTGCGGATGACATCGACCTCGCGGCCGACCACGTGCCGGGTGCGCGCGGTCAGGTCGCCGACGGTGATCTCCTCCTTGAGCCGGTAGCTCTGCCCGTACAGATCCCGCTGGGTGAGACCGGTGAGATAGAGGACGGCCTCGCGCAGGGTCTTGGAGGGGATGGTGCCGGTGTGGATGGAGACCCCGCCGACCATGTCGGGGTGGTCGACGACGGCGACCCGGCGGCCGAGCTTGGCCGCGGCGATGGCGGCCTTCTGGCCGCCCGGTCCGGATCCGATGACGAGTATGTCGAAGTCGGGCACGTGCGGAGTCTGACAGCACCGACCCCTTGGCCGAAAGAGCGGAGTTGACGGCAAGTCGTCTCATCCGCGCTCGCGGAGGTACGCCTCCAGCTCCGCGGCTCCGGTCAGCATCGCCCGCCCGCGAGCGGACAGCCGGCCGTGCCAGTCGCACAGTGCGGCCTCCAGCGGCTTCAGCCCGCCGGCCGCCCGCACCTGGGCGATCAGCGGGGCGATCTGCTCCAGCAGGTAGCCGCCCCGCCTGAGCTGGTGGGTCAGTCGGGCGTCCCGTACGTCGGCCTCGTCGTAGACGCGGTACCCGGTCCGCGGGTCGCGGTGCGGGCGTACCAGCCCGGCGCTCTCCCACTTGCGCAGTGTCGCGGGCCGGATTCCGAGCTTCCCTGCCAGCGGCCCGATGAACGTGGCGCCGGACTCGGGCGCCGTGACCGGCTCGGACCCCACACCGGGCTCGGGCGCCGCGGTCGGCTCCAGGTCGCGGAGGGCGCTCTCCACGGCCTGGAGGGTGTGCCGGTCGTCGAGGAGTTGGGCGTGGCTCTCGTCGATGAGGCGGAACGCCTCATCGACCGCGCCCTGGTTCACGGCCCGCATGATCGACGTCGCCGTTCGGTGGCCGTGGCCGGGCACCAGGGCGAGAAACGCGCGCAGGGCCCCCACGTGCAGCGGGGTGTAGGCGCGGTAGCCGTGGGGAGTGCGCCCGGCGGCCGGAAGGATGCCGGCCTCCTCGTAGTTCCTGACCGCCTGCGTGGACAGACCGTGCCCACGCGCCAGATCAACCGGCCTGAGGCGCACACCCCTTTGAAGGTTTTGGCCCATAAGGCCGATGATAGCGCGGAAAAGTTTCAACCGAAGGTTCAACGATACGGTTGAAGGCATGGCTACTGACATCAAGGACGCCGTCCATGTCGTCGAGGCTGCCGCGGTCATGAGGCTGCTCCCGGCCAGGCCCCGGTTGCTCGCCCTGGGCGAGCCGACCCACGGCGAGGACACTCTGCTCGACCTGCGCAACGAGCTCTTCCGGCAGCTCGTCGAGCAGCAGGGCTACCGGACGATCGCGATCGAGAGCGACTGCATGACGGGCCTGGTCGTGGACGACTACGTCACCTCGGGCACGGGCTCTCTCGACGAGGTCATGGAGCATGGATTCAGCCACGGCTGGGGCACCTTCGCGGCCAACCGCGAGCTCGTGCGCTGGATGCGCGCCTACAACGACAGCCGGCCCGCGTCCGAGCGGCTCCGCTTCGCCGGATTCGACGGCCCGCTGGAGATCACCGGCGCCGCGAGCCCCCGGCAGGCCCTCACCGCACTCCACGGCTATCTCTCCGCCCAGGTGGACGCGGATCTGCTCCCCTGTACCGCGGAAACGCTCGACCGCCTGCTCGGCGCCGACGGCCGGTGGACCGATCCCGCCGCGATGACGGACCCGACCCGGTCCGTGGGGCAGTCGGCCGAGGCCGGTCAACTGCGGCTGCTCGCCGACGATCTGGTGGCGCTGCTGGACGAGCAGACGCCGCATCTGATCACGGCGACCCCGCGGGACGACTGGGACCGGGCGCGCCTGTACGGACGTACGGCGACCGGCCTGCTGCGCTACCACCACTGGATGGCCGACACCTCACCCGCCCGGATGAGCCGGCTGGTGAGCGTGCGGGATTCGATGATGGCCGCCAACCTGCTCGCCATCGCCGAGCGGGCCCCGGCGCTGGCGCACGCCCACAACGGGCATCTCCAGCGGGCCAGGAGCACGATGCGGATGGGCGGGATGCCGCTGGAGTGGTGGAGCGCCGGTGCGCTGGTGAGCAGCCGACTGGGCGAGGGGTACGCCTTCGTGGCCACGGCCCTCGGCACGATCCGGCACCAGGGAGTGGACACGCCGCCGCCGGACACCGTCGAAGGACTCCTGTACGCGCTCCCGGAGGACCGCTGCGTCATCGACGCCGCGCGGCTGGCCACCGCCCTCGGTGACGCGCGGCCCGCGGCCCGCGTATCCCCCTGGTTCGGCTACGCCCCGCTCGACCCCGCCCATCTGACGGACACCGACGGCATCGTGTTCGTCAAGGACGTCCCGCAGAGCCGGCACCACCAGGGTGACCGTGAGAATTGACGGGGGCGTCGATGAGTCCGTGCGGAGCCTGACAGCACCCACCCCTCGCCCGATGGAACGGAGTTGACGGCACTTCGCCCCTAACGCCCCGGGAAGTTCCCTTTCGGGGAGGGCAGTTGGCCGAGGGACGGGAAGCGCCCGTAGCTGCGGCCGTGCGTGCCCAGCCCTTGGGCACGCACGGCCCGCCGTGCGCCGCTAGACGCCGATGAGGGCCGGCTCTTCCCGGTCCCGTGCCGCGGCCACCGCCGGGAGCGGCAGGGCGCGCGGGAGGGGGCGGGTCTCGCGCAGGCTCGGCGAGGGTGACACCGGGACGAGGGGGGCCCGGTCGCCCGCCCGGGCCCGCTGCGAGAACCAGACGATCTTGCCGCCGGCGGCGGTGGCGCAGTAGCCCCAGCCGTTGCTCAGCGCCGCGATCTGCGTCAGACAGCCGCTCGGCGCGTAGTGCGGCCGGATGTCCCGTTCGGTGTCCTGGACCGCGGTGATCAGGTGCTGACCGTTCCACCACATCTCGATCGTGGTGTTCTTGTCCGTCGCGTGCCGGTCGATCGTGCGCAGTAGAGCGTCGGTGCACTGGCATACGGGCTCTACGAGTGTATCGAGGTCCCAGTGCCGGAGATGGGCGGCCAGGATCCGCCGGACCTGCCCGATGCGTTCCGGGCTGAGTTCCACGTCGAGGTGGTAGTAGCAGGGTGCTGCGGTCTTCATTGTCGTTGGCTCCTCACCGGCGAAGCTCTCGCTTCCCTTCCGGCCCAGGGGACCGACCCCGATCACGAAGCGTGAGCACTCATCGCTTCTGAGTCAGTCCCAGAGTGAGAGCGCTACTCCATTCGTGCAACACGAAGCCCGCCCGCCACGGTAGTTCACATTTGAACAGGACGCTTTGTGTTGCACCGTGCACCATGGGTGAAGGACTCGATCGCCGTAACGGATCACCCCCGCTCCGTGCCCGGCTTTCGTGCACCCTCCGGACGGCGCACCCGTGGACCCTCCGGATCCGTGCTCAGTGCTGAGTGGGAGGTGACCGTGCCATGCTGCAGCCGGCCAGAGCCGAGGTCGCCCGCCATCTCGAGCAGTACCGGGCCTGGGAGCGACTGATGCTCGCGTCGCCCGACAACAGAGCCGTCCGCGGCAGCTTCGAGAACACCGGCTACACGCTGTGCGTGCTGATGGGGAAGCGCTGTGCCCGTGAGGCCGTCGACGCCGCCGAGCTGTACCTGAACCCCCGTCAACCCCGTCCAGGGGGCGTTCCGTACGACCCGCACGATCCGTACGGCCCGCGCGAAACCCGCGAGCGGCGCGACCCGCGAGAACGTCGCGACCCTCGTGAGCGGACCGCAGCCAGGACCTGTCCCGCACGGTCGGCGAACGCGTAGCGCACGTCAGGCGGAGCTGGAAGTGAACCCCACAGAGCCGGCGCTCACCGAGGCTCGAGAACGGCGGAGGAGGCGAAGTCCATGGAACCGCAGGCCACGCACCGGGACGCGAACACCCCTGCCATCGGCGGCGTGCGGTCCGTGACCGGGCGCATCCCGATCGTGGACGTGCGGCCCGCCGTCGATGGCGGGAGGCATCCGGCCAAGGCGGTGGAGGGAGAGACCTTCCAGGTCACCGCAACGGTCTTCGGTGAGGGACACGGCGCGATCGGTGCCAACGTGGTGCTCAGGGACCCCGAGGGCCGTCCCGGTCCCTGGACACCGATGCGGGAACTGGAGCCCGGGTCGGATCGCTGGGGCGCGGACGTGACCCCGACGTCGATGGGCAACTGGACGTACACCGTGGAGGCATGGGCCGATCCGGTGACCACCTGGCGGCGGCACGCGCGGATCAAGGTGCCCTACCGCATCGACGTCGCCCTGGTCCTGGAGGAGGGCGCCGACCTGTACGAGCGGGCCGCCGCCGAAGTGCCGGACGGACCGCGGCGGGAGACGGTACGGGCCGCCGCCCGCGCCCTGCGCGACGAGTCCCGGCCCCCGGTCGCCCGGCTCGCCGCCGCCCTGTCTCCCGAGGTGGTTGGGGTGTTGGGGCGGTTTCCGTTGCGGGAGTCGGTGACGTGTTCGGATGCGTTGCCGTTGCTGGTGGAGCGGGAGCGGGCGTT